>CAYJRE010000001.1:0-73543 GCA_964372665.1 uncultured archaeon
GAATCGCATACGCCATTAGGTGCGAGGTGGAATGCCAATAGGTTTCCTTTCCTTCGTTGGAAGAAAAAGTGAACACCTTGAATGCGGAATCCTTTTCGATTTTTTTAGTCAAGTCAACTAATTTTCCATCCAGGCTCGCGGAAATGGCATCCTTCGCTAGGCGGCTACCGATCTTTTCAATTGCCTGCGACACGGTCGAACCTTTCTCGACTTGTAATTTCTTCCCGTCCGGGAGCGTGAGATTCACGTGGGGCATGCCTCACTTTTGGGCAGGAATGGATTTTAATGGCTTCTTTTGGTTGAAAGGAAACCCCTTGGATAATTAATTAAAGCAAGACTTTTGGACTTCGGAGGTCTACAAACAGCCGAAATGCAGCTATACGAACCCCTTTTTTTGGCCATGAAAATGAAGTTCTCCAATAATTGGTATTCTAAATTGTGATAGGCTTCTTCAAAAGACATCGGATCTTGTGGATACTGACTGAAATGATTTTCGATGCGTCTTCTCGCCGCTTGTCTGAAGTGACCATATAATTTTTGTTCCGCTTCGTGTCGCTCCGCCGGAGTTCCATTCAACATTCGGGTTAGGGCTTCAAATCGCGACGTTTTGGTTTTTGCTTTCCAGGAGGATAGTGCTTTTCCTTCCACCCAATCCGAAGGGGGTTCATGGGATCTGGCTAGTCGCCCCCGCTTCCCCGCTTCTTGACGGAGCCTTCTTTTTTCAGTGTGTGAATAAAACCTTTCGCTTGGGAGCAATGGTTTTGGTCTCCGTCTTCTTTGCGAACCCTTCATACTATTGGCATCTCTATTCGAAATATAAGTGTATTCCAACGGACCACTTAACGTTAGATTTGGCGGTTTCCTTTCAATAGCTTCAAAAGCCCTTTTTGCCTTTTTATTCGAAGATGGATCCGGTCAAGCCTTCCCCCGAAACCTGTGTCAAGTGCCGCGGCCGGTTGTGGTGCGGTCCCACGTGTTGGATATTGGAAAAGTACGAGGTAAAGCAGAGATCGGTTTCGCAAATCAAGGAGAAATCGTTTGCGGGTTCTTCTCCGCCCTCCATTTTCGTTTCGCATTACGGTTATCCCAAAGTTAAAATCGCTCCCATGTCTCCAACGCAAATGTTAGATGTTGATTCGGCCGACATGCTGGACAATCCCGAGCGCTGGTTCGGAAAGAGTTTAGAGGAATTGGTAGGGTATCGCACTCAATTGGTGCGCAGCAATATGCCCATTTCCGTGCACGCGGCCAAAAATCCCTCAAATGAATTGCAAAAAATCCAGGAAATCGCGATGGCTTCCGAAAAAGTGGATGTGGAAGTGGAATTAACGAAGAAGCCGGAAATGAAACTGGAGTTTTCGAATGACGCACCGCCAATGGGTCCTACTGCCCCGATGAAATCATTCGAACTGCAAGAGAATCCAAAAATTCCAGCTAAAGTCGAGTATTTGGTGGGAGACAAGGACGTGAAAGCCGCGACCGCGATGCAAGAATTGTATGAGGGTAGAACGCCCGTGCATCATCTATCTAAATTATTGTCCGCTGGTTTATTGGGTGTTAAAGAAAATAGAAAACTTGCTCCGACCCGTTGGTCGCTGACTGCGACCGATGATACGGTTGGGAAATATTTGATTGACCGAGTTAAAGATTATCCTCAAATAAACGAATTTCGTTTGTTCGAGTCCCATTTTTTGGACAATCATTTCTTTGTGCTACTCTTGCCGCGCGAGTGGAGCTTCGATATCATGGAAGCGTATCGTCCGGGAAGCTTTTGGGCGCAAGAGATGAAGGAAGTCCACATGAGTTTCGATCACGAGTTTTACGAAGGGAGGAAAAATTATGCGGAGAATGTGGCAGGGGGATATTATGCGACGCGTCTAGCTGCGTTAGAATATTTGAAGGAAAACAGAAGACAAGCGACAATAATTATTTTTAGGGAAATAGGACCAGGATATCAACAACCCCTTGGCGTCTGGCAGACGCGTCAAAATGTAAGAAATGCGATGAAACAAAATCCAGAACTATTTGATAATTTGGATTCTGCCTTGAAAGCTTTAGAACCAAAGTTAACAATTCCCATGTCAAACTGGAAAAAGAACTCGAAATTGTTGGATCGAATCACGCATCAGCGTCGGCTGCTTGATTTTTTTTAGCGGCTTCTTTCTTAGGATCAACAAGGGTTTCCTTGGGAAATGGCACTCTAATCAGGTCGAGCCGATCAATCGGTACTCTAGTTCGGGTAATAGGGGTATCAGTTTTCTTCATCTTAATTTTTAGATAAGTTGCTCCGGGTATTTTGATTCTTTTTCTCTTTTTTGTCATCATAATTGGGCGCTGACGTAGAATATAATCGTTTGGGAACCAAAGCTCCGTTGGTTCCATTGGACCGAATCGTGCATCAGAAACGGATTATGGATTTTTTCTAGTTATTTCCAACGCATCGGCAATATCCACTAAATTCGCCAATCGACAAACAGGAAAATATTCGATACCCACTATATCTACCAGGAGCGCGCCTTTGCGGGGATGCCCATTCCACTCTGTTCGCATCGTTTTTCAAAAAAGATGTATGGAAATTTTGTTCATGCGTTCTTTCACGTGTACAATGGGCGATTGCATTAAGGTAGTTTTTCCCGAGTGGGGTCCGCCAGTAATGACCACCCGCATATAGAAGATGGGTCTGCATCTAAATTAATGTTTTTTGGTTTGGATTTTGCGTGCGAGAATTATTTCTTCTCACTCGCAACGAGTCCTATTTGCGCGAGCAGGGCTTCAATTTGGATGCGCTCGTTGGCCCCTTCCACGAGGCGAAAGTCGTATTCTCCGATGCGGTCCACGAGTCGTATCTTGGTTTTGCTGTCCAATTCGTTTTCGTCCCATTCCAATACTTCCTTGTGCACTTGTTTGATGACGTCTTCTCCGCTTAAGCCGTTTTCGAGCATCAAATAATCGAGTTTTTCACGCGCGTCCAAGAATTTTCCTTGCATGGCGAGCTCGAGCATTTCTTTTACCTCTTTGGGTTTGGCTCTATTCGCCACGGAATACACCCCGTCTTCGGTTATTTTCTTTTCGAGTGCGGCGCTCGCTTGTAGCACATTGATGGCCTTTCTCAAATCCCCTTCCGCCACGTATTCCAATGCGTCAATCGCTTTGGGTTCTACCGTCAATTTTTCTTCTTTGGCGATGTGGAGAATTTGCTTTTCTAAATCCTTTTTTTTCAGTGGTTTGAATCGGAACACCACGCAGCGGGATTGGATGGGTTCGATTATTCGGCTGCTATAATTGCACGATAAAATAAATCTCACTGTTTTGGTGTATTTTTCCATGGTTCTTCGCAGGGCTTGTTGCGCGTCTCCGGTGAGTGCATCGCTCTCATCCAAAAAAATGATCTTGAAGTCCGCGTTGAACGCGAGCGTGCGCGCGAATTCCTTGATGGTGCTTCGGACGACATCTATCCCCCTGTCATCACTCGCATTAAGCTCTAAAAAGTTTCGTGAATATTCTTCTCCGAACAACTCGCGTGCCAATGCCACCGCCGCACTCGTTTTTCCTATGCCCGCGTGCCCGGCGAACATGAGATTGGGCATGTCTCGTGTTTTCACGTAACTTTCCAATCGGGGGGTGATGGTGTCTTGTCCGATAACGTCCTTTAGTAGTTTGGGTCGGTATTTTTCGACCCAGGGGAGTTTGAGCTTGTTTATTTCTTCCATGAATATGGTTTTGCACCCTCATCCTTTTTAGCCCATTGCAAGGGTGTCTTCCTTTTTCTCTCATCGTTTTGTTTAAATGCCCTTTCTTTCCCATGTGAAGCGTATGCAATCCAAAACCATCAAAGCATTGGGCTTGTTCGTTTTATCGTATGTTTTATTGTATTTCGCGTATGTGTGGTTGGATTTTCTCCCCAAGTGGGACGGGTACGGTTCCACGATTTTGCATGGGCAGAAGCTTCAAGGGTATTTGTTTGTGGACCCCTTGTTTTTGTTTTTACCATTCGTTGGATTTTCGTTGATGTGGTTGGCTCTTTCTGGATATTCGCGCCATTTTAAGGATGATTTTCTCCTTTCGATTCCCTTTGCGTTGGTTTTTGTAGTCGTGTCTTACTTGGCTTATTTCGTGGCGCTGATTGGTTATTTTTGGAATAATGCGTATCTGGTTGCACTGGCGCAGGGCAAATCCGACGCGGGCTTTTCTTCGTTCGGTATCACGTTCAATTTTGCGGTGGAGAATTTTATGGACCAATTATTGAAATCCCCCTTCTTTGTGTTTGTGTTATCCGCGTTACTGGGGTGGGTTTCTTTTGTGATTATTCACAAGTATTGGGGGGAAACACTCCCCCATCATTCCGCGTCCCACTCTTCAACCACCCCCTCAACATAATGGGCGCGTGTTGGTTTGGTTCTCAAGCGTTGCCCTTTTAAGTCTGCATTGGCATTGTATGATTCACTTATATGGCGCGCCGAGAATTTTCGTTAGTCGACCAAGTGCATCAAGAGTATCGAGAGAACCTCCGGCTTTCCCTTTCCTTTGCCATTCTGCTCGTGTTTGTCTTCTTTTTTTTGCGGTTTGATAACATTGCCTTGTTGAATGGAACCATGTTTTTTGATTATTCCTTTTCTCCGTTGGCATGGGAAACAGTTTTGGCCGAGGTGTTGGCAGGGCTTCTTTTTTTGGCGATGTATTCGATCCTTCTCCCGCTGCTTATTTTGGCGGTGCGCAATGATTTGTCGCACATTAAGGTGCATTACTATTTGCGGGAGATGGTTCAACGTTTTTTTTTGACCACGTTCGTCTATTTCGTTCTGCTTTCGTCTTTTTTTGTTTCGGCCATACTGGTTCTTCCGTGGTTGGGGGTTCCATTGGTCTGGGTTAACTTGCTTTTGTTGATTGTTTCGCTTTCCCTGGTTTTTGTTCCCCAATCTTTAGTGATTGACGAGAAGCCCATTGCGGAGGCCATCCAAAACAATTGGTATGTGATTCGTACCTATCCCAAGGATTTTTTGCTCGTCGTAGTTTTATCGACCGTTTTGGTTGGATTATTGCCCTTGCTCGAAGCCATGATTGATTCGGTTGCCTATATTGGAAGGTATGTCACGGTCTTCGTCATGTTTGTGTTCATCATCCCTTTTTTGGAAATACTCAAAACCATTTTGTACATGAATCGCTTTGAGTTGGTTCGCGGCCACGAGTACGCGCGGAGAAAGCACCCCGGGTTGCGCGGATTGGTCATCGCGAAGAAATAGTTTTTTTTCCACTGACACTCTCGCGCCCGAAGCCCCTGCCTTTCGGGCAAGGGTAAAGGCGTAGCCGTTTGTCAATCGTGCCTCTCCAACGCCATTTCAAAAGAAGCCCATGCCTTTAGGCGTGGGAGTGTCACGCTGTCGTGTAATAGTATTCGTTCGCCTTTTTTTGTTCCCTGTCTTTGACGCTGCCGGGTTTGTTGATGCGCGGTCGGTGCGTGTTTTGATCGCGTCGCAGGGTAATGCCAAGATTGGACAATAATCCATTCATTCCTTCTTCCATGGGTAAGGGCCCGTGCACGTGCCCGCGTATGCCGGGCTCGCCGTCGAACAAAAGCAGTCGGTCCGAGACGTAGTCCATGAATAGTAAATCGTGGTCGACGATCAACGCGGTTTTTCCTAATCCGTCCACGATGCTTCGAATCGTTTTAGCCACTTGCAAGCGCTGTTCCACGTCGAGCATGGCCGATGGTTCATCCAACAGGATGAGTTGGGCATCGCTTCCTAGTGCCGCGGCGATCGCCACGCGTTGCAATTCTCCCCCCGACAATGTTTCCAGGTTTTTCTCGTATAAGGGAGGCAAGTGCAGGGGTTCGATAAGTAAGTGTTTGGCTTCCCGTGCTTTTCCGCTCATGCGTCCGCGTAAGAATTCTTCGACTGTTATTCCTTCTACGGCTTCCACGTATTGGGGTTTGTAGGCCACGGGTATTTTTTGGGGCAATTCTCCTTCGTTGGGTGTTAAAATTCCGGCGAGTGTTTTCACGAATGTGGTTTTTCCGATGCCATTGGGTCCTAAAATTCCAATGCTTTGGTTGGTTTGCAGGCTTCCGACCTCCACATTCAAGGTAAAATCGCCTTGTTGGATGGTAAACTTTGGCCAATGCAGCAAGGGGGCTTGTTTTTTCACGTCGCGCGCGGATTTCTCCATGAAAGTGATGGGGTGGTCACGAAAGCGAAAGTTTTCGTCTTTCGCATATCCCTCCAAATACGAATTGATTCCTTCCCGCGTGTTGTGCACGGAAGAAACGACTCCGTACACGCTGGGTTCTCCAAACAGCATGTGGATGTTATCTGACAAGTAGTCCAATAGAATCAAATCATGTTCCACCACCAGCACTTTTTTTTGGTCCGAAACCATGTTTCGAATGAATCCGGCCGCGCGTAATCGTTCCTTGATGTCCAAGTGGGAGGATGGTTCGTCGATGAAATAGGTTTGGGCTTCCTTTAATGCGCACGCTGCGATCGCCACTTTTTGGAGTTCTCCTCCGGAGAGTTTCTCGAGTTCGCGGTGGGCTATTTTTTCCAAACCCAATTCGTGCAACACCGTGTTCGTTTTTTCTGAGTTCACCTGGTGCAATAGTTCTTTGACGCTTCCCTTGAACGCTTTGGGTATTTTTTCAACAAACTGGGGTTTGACGGAAATAAAATATTTTTTTTGGGCGAGTTGGGAAAACACGTTGTATAACTCTCTCCCCCGAAAGGCTGTCACTACTTTTTGGTACGCTCCTTTTTCGTCGTATTTTCCTAAGTTGGGAACGATTTGTCCGGATAAAATGGATACGGCCGTTGTTTTTCCTGTACCATTTCTTCCCACGATTCCGGTTACTTTCCCCGATTGGGGGATGGGCAATTTGTACAAGCGGAATGCGTTTTTTCCGTACGAATGGATGGGTTCCCCGAAATCCACGTCTAAATTAATGATGGTGATGGCGCCAAATGGACAAATGCGTGGGCATATCCCGCAGCCCGTACATAGTTCTTCCGATATGACGGCCTTGAACTTGCTCAAGTCTTGTGTGATGCATTCGCTGCCGCTTCGATTTACTGGGCATTTTCGTTGGCAGAGCCAATTGCACTTGTCGGGGTAGCATTTGGAGTGGTCGATGACGGCGATGCGTTTGAGGCTCATACGATTCCGTACTATTCTACGCGTGACGCGTTCAAAAAGAGTAATGCCATGAGAATAATAAATAGCCCCAGCCAAAAGATACCGCCCCAAAAAGCGGCTGCCATCATCCGTAAAATGGCGGAAAGGGGATTTTCGATTCCTTGGTAGTGCCAGAACACGAAGAAAAGGCCGGCGATTCCTATGAGTAGGCAAAACCACCCAATTTTGGAGAGCGTGGCCATATAGCTTATTTTCGATGGGTGCGTGTTTTAAATAAACCCCAATGCCCTGCTCTTTCGTTATGAAAATTTTTTTCATTAAACCCTTGGAGAATACGTTTAAGGTGGAGTGTCATTCAGCCGAAGACATTTCGTTCATTTCTACCTTTATTCAGTCAGGGGATTTGGTTTCTGGCGAAACGGATCGAAACATTAAACCGAAGGAAGCGGGGCAGAAACCGTTTCGCCTCAAAATGTTTCTCTCAGTGAAAGCCTCTTCAATCGAAGTCGATGAAACAATGCCCTGCTTGCACATTTCTGGAACCATGGAAGGGGGTTCTCCCGTCGAGTTTGTGGAGTTGCACGCTCAGCATTCGTTGGTTTTCAATCTGTTTCAACCCATTCAAGTCCAGAAACAAAAATTGTTTGACCATGAGATTGGCCGCTTGCGCGAGTATGAAAAAGAAAGCAAAAAACCCTTGTATTTGGGGGTAGTATTAGACGATGAGGAAGCGCACCTGATTCAAATTTCTTCTTCCGGATTAAAAGAGATAGGAAAAATAAATGCCCAAAAATCAGGAAAGCAATTCAAAACCGAAAACAAGGAAGGTCACTATTTTTCAAAATTGTCGGAAATCATTTTTGCTAGCCCATTGAACACGATTATTATTGCTGGACCCGGTTTTACGCGCGAGGGTTTGATTGGATTTTTGAAGGAACACAGTCCGAAAGGGAACACCAAACAATTTTTATCGGTTCCAACGAACAACATGGGCGAAAAAGGAATCCGGGAGGCGTTATCCAATGCTTCCATTTCAAAAGCGTTAGGCGAATCAAAGCTCGTGAAGGAAGAAGAGCTTATGCGAGAAGTGCTGAAGCAGTTGGGGAAAAATTCGGGCTTGGCCACGTATGGCTTTTCAGAAGTGGAGAGAGCCACGAATGCCGGAGCTGCTCACACCGTGCTCATTTCATCTTCAATTTATACGAGCCAGCGGGAAAGAGTGAATCAGTTGTTGGGGTTGTGCAAGCAAATGGGGGTCTTTTTTCACATTTTGGATGAAAAGTTTGATCCCGGAAAACAATTAGCGGGGTTAGGAGGAATTGCGGCCTTACTCCGTTATCGTTTCGAATGATTTTTCATTCATCTTCCTTGATTTTGAATTCAGCCCATTTGACTTTTTTATTTTCCACTAGCCATTTGATGTTTTCCTGCGTGGGGGAAAGTTTTCCATTTCCGGCTTTGAATTCGCAGAACACTATTTTGTCATCCAGAAACGTGATGCCATCGATGGGATTTCCCAAAAATCGAAAGCGCGTTTTGTCATACGGAAATTTTTCCGACAAGGGAATCCAGTGCTCAGACATTTTTCCATACTTAACGGATTGGGACTGCTTGGAAAACGAAAGATCGTTGATGTATGAGCTGAGTTCTTGGATTCGACGGTAAAAGAAAAAGGCGAGGAAACCAAATACGATAATTACTCCAACCAATACCCATTCGAGCATGCCAGAGTAGACGTGCTCCTTGTTTTAATGCCAATGTTTATTTATCCGAAATATCTGATTAAAGTGTATATGGTTCGGCGTCCCAGAGGGTGGTCTCGGAAATCGCCCATTCATTCCGACACCCGCTTTCAAAACAAAACGATTTCATTGGCTCTTTCAGCCGCCAGGAAGGGGAATTTATTGGTGCGGGGACGTGACCGCTCCATACCAGGCCTTCGAACCAAGGTCCGTCTTTATCCGGTAGAGCCAGAGGATTTGCAAAAGGGGATAAAAGGGAATGAGGAGGGGGGTCGTCCCTTGTATATTCATTTCTGGGGAAAGCGGCGTCGCTTTCAAACAGTCGCTGAACGAATCCTTTCTCTGCGTCGTTGGTTGCATCTGAAAATGGCTCCCCTACAAAAGGAAGGGCACGTGTTGGAAACCCAGCTCTCCCAGGAACGCCGATTCAAGAAGAGGATGCGGTTGAACGCGGTGGAAGACATGGAGCATGTTATTCCCATTCTGTGGGGGTATGCATCTATTCGAGTGAAGCTAATTCAAAAGCGAATTGAGAAACTGGGGCTACAGCTAAAATTTTTGAGCAATTATCAAGATTTGACGCAAGACAAATTCGAACAAGTTGATCGGATTCGTGAACGTATTCATCAAATGAACCACTCCCTGAAGAGAGCTGAAGATAGGGCTCAACTACTTGAGCGGAGCGGTTCGGAGTTAAGTGAATACCGTCGGATTCGCAATCAAAGCGCTGTTTTTCGGAAGAATTTCTTAACTCGTCAGCGCGAAATGGCTCGGTACCGCGACAAGTCGGGAATTCCGGAAAACCTGACTCAAAAGTGGGCATCGGCCGGTTTCAATTATTATGTGTGCGAAGTGGATCGGTTGACGCGTGAATTGATTATTTTACGGCTGTTGGGTTTGCATTTTCAAGGGCGAAATAAACGAAGCATCCGTGCGGATATGAAAAAGGCTCATAAAGGAAAGCGGAAGTTCAAGAGACTAATGGAAGAGTACGAAGATTGATCCTTTTTTGTTACAGTTTCTTTTGCACGAACGCCCCATTCTGTTCATACCCTACCTTTTTGTAGTATTCTCTTACTCCTATTCCTGCGATGATGTTTATTTTTTCGAAACCAAACTCGTTTTTGGCTATTTGTTCGGCTTCGCTCAACAATTTTTTTCCCCATCCTTTGTGTTGGCCTGATTTTTCCATTTTTTCGCCGAGGGGGACGCTTTGTCCATACACGTGCAACTCTCGGATGTAGGCGGAATCTTGTAATTCGGGAAGCACATAGTCATGCGGGATGCGCAAGCGGATGAATCCAACCAGAATGTTCTGCTCCACATCTTCTGCAGACGCGAAGATTTCCTTTCCGTGCGAGGCTTCGTAATCCCTTCTTACCAATTCTATTTTTGCGGGTGAAATGCCTTCTTTCACGCGTTTGAATCCCATTTCTCGGCACCGAATACATCGGCATTTCTGTCCATTTTCTTTCATTCGTTCTTCGACCATTTGTCGCAAATTGGTTTTTTTGACTCCTGCTGAAATATTTTGGGTGGGAATGTCGCGTTGCACGCGCATGATTCGAACCCATTCCGGGATTTGGGGTTTGAGTTGAGCGTAGAACTCCACGGCTTCCTCTTGCGTCATTTCCTGATATTCTCCTTTTTCCCACATTTTGTACAATGCCGTGTTTTTCACTACTGCGACGGGATAGAATTTCACCATATCTGGCGCAAAATCAGGGTTTTGGAATATTTCCAAGTGCGCGTTCATATCTCGTTTCAAATTCGAATACGGGAGCTTGCTCATCATGTGATAACCGACTTTCAAGCACGAATCTTTCAGTCGTTGCGTGGCATCAATGGTGGTTTGAATCGTGTGTTGCCGGTTGAGTTTTTCTAAAATATCATCATACACGCTTTGCACCCCTAACTCTACGCGTGTCGTGCCCCATTCGAGCATGCGTGTAATATCGCTCTTTTTGGCGACGTCCGGCCTTGTTTCCATCGTGATACCAATAACCCTATTCTCACTGGACTCGCATGCCGTTACACTTTGTCCAAAATTTTCCTGTTTTTTTCCTGCGATTCCATCCAAACACCCTTGCATGAATGCATATTGGTAATCGATTGGCATGGAGAGGAATGTTCCCCCCATGATGATGAGCTCGCATTTGTTTGTGCTTTGTCCCGTGGCTTGCAATTGTTTGATGCGGGAAGTGATTTGCTTGAATGGATCGAATTCGTTTCGGTATCCGCGTTGGGCGGCGGGTTCGTCTCCCGTATAAGCGGGTGGAGCGGGGTGATTTAGTCCTTTCGGGCAGTAGATGCATGTTCCGTGCGGGCAAAGGTGGGGTTTCACCATCGCCGCCAACACGGCCACTCCCGAAATGTTTCGCACGGGTTTGATGGAGAATAATCCGCGTTGCTCGTCCGTGAGTCCTTCCGAAAGTAATGGTAACAAATCCGGATTCGTTGGAAGATGGGAGAGATTCAGTCCGTCCGCCAGTGCTCGCTTGGCGGCATCCAACTGTTTTTTGGTCGTTATTTTTTCGGATTTTATTCCGTCACGGATTCGTTGGGCTAACCGGTGGTGCGGTTTTTCGACTTCTTGAATGTTTTTTTCGGCCATGGGTAAAGAGAAAATCCCCCAAACACCTAAAAATGAGCCGGGTTGGGATAACTATTTTTTAGAGCAGGTAAGAGAAAAACGCGTTCGTCAAATAGTCCGCCACCAATGAGATGGTGAAGAAGGGAAACCCATATAATCCGGCTGAATACCGGTCGGCCAGGTTGGGGTTTGCCACGAGTATTCCTTCGAGTTGGTCAACGGTTATCCCATTATCGGTTCGGATGATTTTGATGTCAAAGGTTTTGGGTCCGGCAAAACGAGGAGTTACATTGATTTTCATTTCTTCAAAAGTGTGGGGTTTCAGTTCCATATTTTTTCCTTGAGTCCATGTGAAGGGGAGGTTGGGTTCGACTCGAATCGGGACTTTGGTCGATGAATCATTCACGAGCAAAATCGTGTAAATCAAGGGTTCGTTCACTTTTCCCGTGATATGGCTGGCAGCCAGGCTTCCACTCACCAGTCTTTTTTTTATGCCGAGTTTGATGGTATATGTTTCGTTTTGAAGTAATGTTTGGTTCCCGCTCATCGTGAGGGGGATTCCGTAAATTCCTTCCGGGGTTAATGCAGAGGTTTGGACGCTTGTGATGAGGGATTTGGTTTCATATTGTGAGCTACTAACTTGGATTCCGCTTGGGGTGGGTTGTCCGAGTTCGGCCTGCAGCCAAGGGGCTTCCTTTCCATATCCGGAATCCGTGTTGAAGATGATTTCGAGTTTTTCGCCGGGAGAAATATTTCCCACGTTCAATACGGAGCCGGCTTTGGCTTTTTGGACAACGGGATCGACCAGGAAGACGTCGCCTTGGACTGGGGGAGCCAGGCTCCAGAGTAGAATCATTGCCCCAATGAGAAAAATTTTTCCCCGCATACGAGGGTAAAGGCTTTCTCTCATTAAAAATGTGGTTGTTGGGAAGCTTTTTTTCCACATTTCTTCATAATTCCTTGTTCACTTGTTCCAATACCGAGTTGGGGTCGAAATAGTATTGTTGGATGATTTTTTCAACTGACACGGAATCCCTAATGTTGCGTTTGAGCATCCATTCCAGTATTTTTTCTCGAACAACGAGTTCTTGGTTGATTCGATTTTTGGGTTTTCCAGAGGTGTCGGACAAGAGTTGGATGAGGTGGGAGGGGGTGTCTGTTCGCATAATCAAATCGGTTTGCGGGCTTCGTTCAAAGAGGTTGGATAGCAACACGTTTTGGTCGATGTGGGATACTTCGGCCACTTGCATGACCCGACGTTTCATTCCTTCCTTGTAATCTTGGACTTTCTGCAAAACGATGATCATATCCAATAGATGCACGATGCTTTGGGGCACGTTCATGGGTTCGGTGGTCAATCGCACGAGCATCTCTCGCGCTGTGTTCGAGTGGAGCGTTCCCAAGCATCCTTGGTGACCGGTATCCATGGCCACGAACAGGGTTTGGGCTTCTTCTCCGCGCACTTCTCCCAGGACAAGTCGGTCCGGTCGCATACGCAGCGCGTTTTTGAGCAAATCATTCATGCTTACGCCTGGGCTACTTCCTATCGCGGGTCGCGATTCCAATGATATCCAATTGTCTCGCTCCAAAAACTGGAGTTCGGTTGTATCCTCGATCGTGATGATTCGTTCGCGGTAACGTATGACGGTAGCAAGCGCGTTCAACAGGGTTGTTTTTCCGCAACCTGAACCGCCAGTAATGATGATGTTCATGGGGACCGCGTTCATTCCTTCGGTCATGAGCCATAGGAAGGCTGCCAATTCGGTGGAAAGCGTTCCAATGGAGATGAGTTCGACTAGGGAAAGTGTCCTGGTTTGGAATTTTCGAATCGTGAGCGTGTGTCCGAAGGGAGCCACCGTTTCAAAGGTAGCGTTTAGTCGTGAACCGTCCGGGAGCCGGGCATCCAATAGTGGTTCGTGTTCGTGAAATTGTCTCCCCGCAAACTTGGCGGCTTTGGAAATGAGTCGGAGGAGGTTCATGTCATGTAAGGGGATGAACACATTGGTCTTGCACATCCCGTGTTTGTGGTGGAAAACAAAAACGTTTCGCAGGGTTCCGTTTACCATGATTTCTTCTAAGTCTTGGTCGCGCATGAGCGTACCTAAATACGAGTAACCCACCCCCTCATCCAACACTTTTTGGATGAAAGACTTTTTTCCTTTTCCGGGCGTGTTGAATTCTTCGAGCAAATTCGAAAACATTTGGCTCAATCGTTCCATGTCTTCTGGGCTGGGGAGTTTTTCGATGATTTCGGCGGCTTCGGCGTACGTGACAACGCGTGTTTTGTAGGCGGTGGAAAACCCCTTGGATAGTCCGCTGGGAAGTTTGGAGGTCCATTCTTCCGAGTGAAGGCTTCGGTTTAAACCACCGGCGAGTGCCTCCGCAAACGCAAGTTCATCCTCGTTCAAGTCGGGGGATTTTATTTCATATTGATTGTAGGGAAATCCCTCATAAAGCGTGCGGTGCTCATTTTTTTCTAATACAACCCCTCGAACCGGGGTAATTCCTTCGCTCATTTGGATTAAGGGAAAAGCGATGGATTATATTAAGGCGATTGCTTCCCTCTCGTTGAAAATATGCTCTCGGTGTTAACCAAGAAAGTACTGCGGGAGGTCGTTCCCACTCCGGAAGAGCGAAAGGTCGAACAACGAATGGCCCGTTTTTTGTTGCAACAAATTAAGAAAACCAAAGGCCTCCATATCGGCGTTGTTTTGGCGGGCTCGCTGGCCCGTGATACGCATTTGCGGGGAGACCGCGATTTGGATATTTTCGTTTTTTATCCTCCGAGCTTGCCACGCGAAAAATTTGAGTCCGAGGGGCTAAAGTTAGGTCACTCCATTTTTGGTCACCATTTTCATGAAGAAGCATTTTCCGAGCACCCGTATGTGCGCGGCGTGATCGATGGATTCAATGTAGAAATCGTTCCAACGTACAAAGTGGACAAGGCCCATGAAAAGATTTCGGCCGTGGATCGAACCCCGTTTCATGCCCAATACATGAAAAAGGGGCTTTCTCCAAAACAATGCAATGAAGTCCGTTTGCTCAAGCAATTTTTCAAGGGCATCCGCGTGTATGGAGCGGACGTTCGCTTCCAAGGAGTGCCCGGATATTTGGTGGAAACCCTAGTTTTGAAGTATGAAAATTTTGAAAAATCAGTCAAAGCCATTTCGAAGTGGAGGGATCAAACCGTTATTGATATTGAGTCCTCTTTTGCTTCGGAAAAAGAAGCCTTGCTTCACTTCAAGCACCCCTTCTTGGTGGTGGTCGACCCAACCGATTCCAATCGGAACGTGGCGGCAGCCCTATCCTATAACCAGTTTGCTCGAATGGTTCTCGCCTGCCGCGCTTTCTTAAAGAAACCAACCCTAGAGTTCTTTTTCAGTCATCGCGAGCAAGTCTTATCTGTTTCCCGAATCAAAAAATTCTTTGCAGCCGAAGAACTGATGGGGATTCATTTTCCGTATCCAAAAGAAACCTTGTCGGATGTCATGTGGGGGCAGCTCAATCGCTTAACCCAAAAACTGAGCCACGCGCTGCAACAGCACTCCTTTTCCGTCACTCGAGCCTTTTTTTGGACGGATGGGCAAAGCAACAATTTCATCATTTTCAATGTGGAAAATCCTCGTTTGCCCCAAATCAAAACCCGCACGGGCCCGAAGGTAGTGGAAGAGAATCATACCGAGCAATTCTTGGCCGCGCATCCTCATCCCATTTCCGGTCCAAGAGTTGAAAATGGACGCGTAGTGTTGGAAGTAGAGCGAAAGATTTGGAAGTTTTACGATGCATTGAAAATTGAAACCCAAAAAATGTCCCAAACCGAAAAAGACGATTTGAAAAGAGTCCTTTCCAAAGCTGATTTGGTGAGCGAAGAGAGATTGCTTTCCATTGTCAAAAAGGATTCTGATTTTGCGAGAGAATTGAGCGTGTTTTTAAAAGGAAGAGAACCTTTTCTCTGAAAAAAAGGAAAGATGAAAGGTATGTCAGGAAAAACAACGCCACTTTCATTCGTGAAACGGCGGATCATCATCATGGGGGCCGCTGGACGGGATTTTTTTGATTTTTATCGAGTCTATCGAAACAATCCCTTTTACGACGTGGTTTGTTTCACCGCTACCCAAATTCCAGGAATTGAAGGGCGAAAGTTTCCGGCGAAGCTGGCGGGAAAATTGTATCCGAGAGGAATTCCCATTTTTCCCGAGGAAAAATTAGCCGAGTTGATTCAAAAATATCGCGTGGACGAAGTCATTTTTGCCTATTCTGATGTTTCGCATGAGTATGTCATGCACAAAGCTTCGGAATGTTTAGCCGCCGGAACCAATTTTCGGTTGCTGGGCCCCCATTCCACCATGTTGCAGTCCACCAAACCCGTGATTGCCGTGTGTGCGGTTCGCACCGGCTCTGGGAAGAGTCAAACCACGCGGAAGATTGGCCAACTGTTGAAAAAAAGGGGGAAAAAAGCGGTTGTCATTCGTCACCCCATGCCCTATGGAAACTTGGTCAAGCAAGAAGTGCAGCGGTATGGAAAATTGTCCGATTTGAAAAAATATCGGGCGACCATTGAAGAACGGGAAGAGTATGAAACGCATTTACGGGAAGGTTTGATTATATATGCGGGCGTTGACTATGAAAAGATTCTCCGCACCGCGGAAAAGGAAGCCGATATCATCATTTGGGATGGAGGAAACAACGACTTTTCTTTCATCAAACCCGATTTGCTGTTTGTGGTCGTGGACCCCCTGCGTGCGGGGGACGAAATGCATTATCATCCTGGGGAAACAAACCTGCGAATGGCGGATGTGGTGATTATAAATAAGGAAAATTCGGCTCATCCCGCCCAAATCCGGGCCACGGTAAAAAATGTCACGCATTTTAATCCTGGCGCGAAAATCATTCATGCGGATTCCGTGTTGAGCAGTGAAACAAAACTAGATTTGAAAGGGAAAAGAGTGGTGTGCGTGGAAGACGGCCCCACGGTCACTCATGGGGGAATGCCGTTTGGCGCAGGAATGGTTTTTGCCAAGCAAAAAGGCGCGTTCCTCGTGGATCCTCGCCCCTTTGCAGTGGGTTCGATCAAAAAGGCCTATGAAAAATATCACCAGTTGGAAACCGTTATTCCCGCATTGGGATACTCTCCCGAACAGGTGAAAGAATTGGAAAAGACCCTCAACGCATGCGCGTGCGATTACATCGTTTCCGGAACGCCCATCAACCTGAACAGCGCGGTAAAAGTCAACAAGCCCATTGTTCAAGTCAATTATGCTTTGAAGGAGAAAGGAAAACTCGATTTGAGGAAAATTTTGAAGAAAAAGGGATTCTTGTAGTATTTTTCTCGGCAGTTTACCCTCAAAACGAATATATATGGTAATCCATATATACCTCCTTGCCCCATTGAATGATATATGGGCCAGATTTTACTATCTTTGAGCGAGGTGGCGGAAAACCGTTTAAGGAGACTGGCAATGATGCGCGGAGGGAAAAAAGGGGCTTTATCACAAACCGTTGAAGAAAGCCTCAGAGTGTTAGAGAAAGAAATGGCGCGCGAGTATGCGTGGCAGCGCCTGAAAGCATTTGCAGACCAAGATATTGATTTGGGGATTGGTAAATTTGATCGAAATGAACTCTACAAAGGAAAGCGTTTTGGTAGACACTAACATTTTGGTTTATCTTGTTGACAATAAGGATGCTCTGAAGCATGCTTCAGCCAAACGGATTTTGGGTTTTGTGCGGCTAAATCCCGGGCAGTTCGTGCTCTCCACCCAAAATATTCGCGAGTTTGCCAATGTTTTAGTGAACGAGCCAAGCGTTTCAATGAACATCATTCAAGACCGGATAGCAGAGTTTAGAGTTCTATTTGGCATAATAGCCGACTCCCCCGAAGACGCAGGCGAAGCAGCCCATTTATCCCGAGCAGAAAAAGTCCCATTTTGGGATGCTTTACTCGCTTCCACAGCCAATCGTCACGGTGTTCATACGATTTACACCGAAAACACGAAAGATTTTGCACGAATCCCTAGTGTTAAAGCAATTAATCCATTAATTGCGTATTCAAAACATCCTGCGGAATAAAGTCGACTTTTACTTTAGCTTGATTTGCTCTTTCTTTAGCCGTTCGAATAGCGTTTTCTGAAATATCTACGGCAGTAACCGTACACCCTTTCTTGGCAAGCGCGATTGCCTCATTTCCACGTCCACAACCAATGTCCAATAAACTACATGGTTCGGTGATAGTTTGCATAACGAATGGCTCAGCCGTTTGAGCATCCCACGGTGTCTGTTTGTTTTTGTAAATAGCTTCCCATTCTTCCTTAGTGCGGTGCATGATTTTCACTTTTTCTTCTGGATGATGCTGACCCCGCCATATGTTTGAGATACTGGCATGATTTCGATGTTATCGATGTTTACGTGAGCGGGTCTTTCGATGATCCACTGGATGGTTTCCGCGATGTCTTGGGCGGTTAATGAGCGCGTTCCTTCGTAAACAGCATCCGCTTTCGCCCTATCTCCTTTGTAACGCACGATGGAGAATTCGGTTTCAGCCATGCCGGGCTCGATGTTGGTTACTCGAATGTTGTCTTCGGCGGTTTCGGCGCGAAGGTTTCGTGAAAAGTGTTGGACGAATGCTTTCGTGGCGCCGTATACGTTGCCACCCTTGTAGGGGACATGGCCTGCGACCGAACCCATGTTGATGATGTGCCCTGAATTTCTTTTTTTCATTTGGGGCAATATTTCGCGCGTGAAATACAGCAACCCCTTGATGTTGGTGTCGATCATGGTTTCCCAATCGTCGAGGTTGGATTGGTCCACTAATTCTCTTCCCAGGGCCAGTCCGGCATTGTTGATGAGAACATCTATCGGGCGGAATTCATTGGGTATCCCTTCTATGAATTTTTCGACTTTTTTCCTGTTTCGCACGTCCACTATTCCGATGTGGTGGGGCACCTTCAGTTCGTTGGCGAGCTTTTCGAGTCTTTCTTTTCTTCGTGCGACTAGGACGAGCTTGTACTTGTGCTTGGCCAGCAATCGAGCCGTTGCCTCTCCGAATCCGGAGCTCGCGCCCGTGATCAAAACGGTTTTCATGGGTTATCCTCTTTCTCTTTTATTTTAAGGAGCGACCCCGGAGGGATTTGAACCCTCGACCTCCGGGTCCGAAGCCCGGCACTCTATCCAGACTAAGCTACGGGGCCAACCCTGATACTATATTTGATTTATCGAGGGGTTGAAAACCCCTCTGCATAAGCCTTCGCAGTGGCCCGCCGAAACGGGCCAGCTACTGGGCCGTAGCACCTATTTTTCAGTTGGCGTATGTAGGGTTGCAAACCCTACGATAGTCTCTCGCAGTGGCCCGCCGAAACGGGCCAGCTACTGGGCCAAAGTTTGTTATTCTAATGAAAATGGAAGGACAAAGGGTAATAAAATAACCCATAAAATGGGCAAAATTGGGCATTTTGCGGATGTTTACGCGTTCTTTTTTATAGGTTTGCCAGGGCTTTTTCTTCTATGAAAGTCTGTTCTTCCTGCAACAAGCACGTTATTTCCGATTTTGTTGAATTCCCTTGTCCGGGTAATTTGAAAGTCAAGATTGTGCGCTGCTCGCATTGCCGGGAGTCCGGGAAGACTTATACCTGTGTCACGGAAGATGGTTCTGTTTTCGTTGGCCCATAATCCTTGCTTGAGTCGATTTTCGATGGGAAAAACCTTCGTCATTTTCAAAGTGAATGCGAAGGATATGGAAAACCTCGAAGCCACCGAGCAAGAGCTTCGCGCGTGCAAGAATGGCGAGTGCAAAGACGTTCAACGTGCTCCCCTCGGTTTTGGCATTGTCGTGCTGAAAGCCGGTTTTTTGATTCCGGAGAAGAAAGACGATGCCTTGGATTTGTTGACGAAAGAGATTGAAGCCTTGCCTTCCGTGGAAAGCGTGGAAATCGAGGGGATGACGCTCGTCTAGTTTTTTCTATTTTTTGACCCAGTTCTTTTATTCCACATGGGGGTAATAGTATCGGCTTTGCATGATTGAATCCATCACCTTAGAGAATTGGAAGACCCACAAACAGTCCACGCTGCACTTTGGGAAAGGCACGAATGTGCTGGTAGGAGTCATTGGTTCGGGAAAGTCGAGTGTGATGGACGGGCTATGTTATGGGTTGTTTGGCACGTTTCCAGCGGTGCAAAATAGAAGAGTGGGCATTTCAGACTTGCTCATGCGCAAACCCGTGCAGGCGGACACCGCGAAAGTAAACGTGCAGTTTTCAGTTGGAGAGAAAAAGTTTCGTGTGGAACGCATTTTGAAACGGAATGGCATCAATGAAGGGCGATTGTGGCTGAACAACACGCTCATTGCAGGACCCAAACCCAACCAAGTCACGGAACGAATCGAAAAGGAATTGCAAGTCACATACGAATTGTTCACGCGCGCGGTTTATTCGGAACAGAACAACGTGGATTATTTTCTGAAACTCAATCCCGGCGATAGAAAAAAGAAGTTCGATGAACTGTTGGAATTGCAAAAGTACGAAGTTGTGCGCGCGAATGCGATGCAAGTCATTAACCAATTCAAGAAAATGGAAGAAACGCACGCCCAATCCCTCTCTCAGCTGGATGCGTTGTTAGCGAATCAGGATTTGAACGAGCTCCGGTTAAAGTCGGCCCAGCAAAAGGAAAAGATTTTGAGATTACGGAATGAAAAAATCCGGTTGGAGGAAGAAGTTCGTTTGCTGAATCAAAAATCATTGGAATTGGAACAAAAACTCGCTACTTATTTGAAAGGGAAGGAGGGGCTTCAGAAGAAGGAATCCCAACGCGAAGCCCTGCATGCTCGCGTCGCCAAATTGGTGGAGCAATTTCCGTTGGAAATGAAAAAAAATTCTACTGAAATCCATGCGGAGAAAGAGAAAGTTTTTTCATTGTTGAGTGAATCATTAGCCAAGCAGGAATTGTTCCGTCAAAAAGAAGCAATCCAACAAAAGCTATCGGAAAGGCTCAAGTTGCTGGAGAAGAGGAGAGAGGAGCTTTCCAAGGTCTTGGGAGAAAAATCGCCCGAGTTGGTGGAAAAGGAATTGCGGGATTTGTTGGCGAAGCGCACGCACGCGGAGGGCGTTCGTTCCACGCTGCAGAAGAGTTTTCGAGACCTGCATGCTAAATTACAAGTATTGGCCGAAAAAGAAAAAATGCTGGCGGAAGAAGAGAAATCGTTGGAATCTTTGCACGCCAACTGCCCAACATGCAAGCAACAGATTTCTCCGGAGCACAAAATAAAGCTTCAATTCCAAATAGGGGGGAAAAAGGCTTCGTTGAGTAATGAGATAAAAGAGGGGCAAAAGGATTTTGTGAATGGTCAAAGCGATTTGGTGGAAACGGAAAATCTGTGCAAGGACTTTGACAAAAAGATTCTGGAAGCGGAGTTAAAGATGTCAAAGGCCGTTGAACTGAAAACCATTTTGTTTGATGTGGTGTCAGCGGAGAATGCGATTGCGTTGTGTAACGCCGAAATTTTTCAGATGGGAAAACCCATAACATTAATGGATTTGGAAAGACTTCAATCCCGTGTTCACGTGCTGGATCAGTGTTTAGAGACCCATTCTTTGCTGGAAGAAGAGAAGGTCTTACTGATGCAGATTGAAAAGGAAAAATGGGGCTTGGAGGGGCACGCGGTTACGCACGAAGAGGTTTTGTCAGCCACTCGTTTGTTTTCAGAAAAGCAATCGTATGTTTCATCGTTGAAGAAAGAAATGGAGTTGGAGGAGACGATTCAAGCCGAATGGGTGGAGCGCATCCGTTCGATTGAGCAAATTTTGGGTAAACGGACTGAAGTTCATCAGCGACAAGCACGCAGTCGTGCGATTCAAGAGTCGTTATCTGTTTTTTCAAACGTGTTGGTGGAGACGCAGGAGCAATTGCGCGAGACCGTGGTGGAGGCTATTAATGCGGCCTTGGAGGAGCTGTGGCCGTCGGTTTACCCCTATACGGATTTTGTTTTGGCCAAGATTTTGATTCAGGACACGGATTATGTGTTGACGGTTCAGGAAAAGAATGGGGACTGGATTTCGGCCGAATCCTCTCTTTCAGGTGGAGAGCGGAGTGCGGCGGCTTTAGCGTTGCGTATGGCGATTGCTTTTGTTTTGACTCGCCAGCTTTCGTGGATTATTTTGGATGAGCCCACGCATAATTTGGATGCTAAATCCATCAGCATGCTTTCTTCCATGCTCAGGAACCGGTTACCCGGTTTAGTGGATCAAGTCTTCGTGATTACGCATTCTCTGGAGATAGAAAAGGCAGCCACGGGTTCGTTATACGTGTTGCAGCGGGAGAAGAATGAGGATGGGATCACGATTCCGCTGAGCAAGAAAGCGTTGCTCGAAGTGCAATGAGCTTACTTGTTCGACTTGGTTCGCAATCCTTTAATTCGCCTTCGCCGGTCGCGGATACGGTTCCTGCGTAGCAAGTATAGGCCGATTTTTCCTAATCTTCTGTGCGGGTTTTTTGGTTTATCCAACCAGGTGACGGCAGCGGGCCTTATCCCTGTTTCCAACAAAAATCCCGTTACGTGGTCCGGATGAAGAACTACGACGTCATTTTTTCCCATTTTATTTTTTCTTGTTTTGCGCGCCCAATCTTTTTCTCGTAGGTTCATCAAAACATATTTTGTCAAGCGCCAGTTTTTCCAATTCTTCCTGCCCCAATATTCAGGCTCTTGTGGGATTTTTTTCAATATTTGAATAGCCGGTCGCCGATCTAAGTAAACGATCCTCCAACCCATCTGCTTGGCCAGTCTTAAGGCAAAGGAAAATGGTTCGAATTCGTAGTCTTGGGTCTGTATAGAATCGTGCCAGCTTTTGCTGCCTTCTATGAACAATGTTCGCTCTGATGAAGCTTTACTTTTCATGGCCTTTTCGATGGCTTTTGTTTTTTGTTCGGACCACTCATTATGCCGGACGGCGAGAACAAGAGGGTCAGACTCAGCGCTATGGGGCATAGCCTTTCTGAACGCTCATTGGATATTAACTTGCAGTATTTATGCGGTTTCGGTTGGCAGATTGGTGGCGGTGAGTGTTTCGGTAACAGCGGTGCCCTCCGCCGTTTTTTCTTCTTTTTTGGTTCGCGTCCGGATTTTTCTTTCCTTGCCCATTTCTTCGGGTTTTTTCATCGCGATTTCGCGCTTGGCTTTGGCTTCTTCTTTCTTCTTTTCGGCTTTTTTTATTTTTTTGTGGTGTCGGGTCATGAATCCCGCCATGACGTTAGTGGTCCATTTGGAAAAGGGTAGTTTTAGTTCCTTGATTTTTGTTTTATTATTTTCGAATGTGTCATTGAATGATTCGGGCATCTCTTTCAGTATGATGTTGGCTTTGCTTTTGATTCCTTTTGGAACGCTTTTTCCCATGTTTTTTTCTTCCTATTATTAGTTGACTTCGATGCGAATCTGTTGCCCATTGGGTAACACGCGTATAACGGATAATGGGATCACTTTTTCTTCGAACTCGTTTTTAGCTATGAGATAGGGTTCGAGTGTTTTTTTGGTGTCCACGAGAGGGGGTGCTCCAAACGCCAGTTGCAAGGCTCTGGCTCCGATCAGTCGCGCGCGTTCAAACCTCGTTAATTCGGTCATGGTAAGCAAAGGTCGAAAAGAAAGCATTAAAAAAGAGCCCCTCGGGGGGTGGAGATAGTGATCCTTTCGTTGGTTTATCCCGCGAGAAGCGTTGTGAAAGAGGTGTTTCTCCACGCCGTGGTTCCAGCCAATAACTGGTTGGGCAGCTCTTCTTTCCAAATCGAGACCTGTTTTTGGGCTGTTTCGTGGAGACGGATGGGGGCTTGGTGTTGGGCGTGAATCGTGTAAGCCAATTGATAGCGATTCAGGTAGGGTTGAACGAGCATCGCGTGGATTTGGGCATGTTCGTGCTCGCGTTTTTCGAGCGCGGTAAATAATTTTTGGGTTTCGTTTTCGGTATGGTGACAGTTCCACGTGAGTTGGCTTGTTTCGTAGGAAATGGTTACTATTTTTTGTTTTTGGGCCTGTAGAGCCTCTTCGAGTGGTAGTTCTATTTTTTTGTTTCGGTGTAAGGGTCCGATTGGCAAATTTGGGAGCCCGAATTCTCGGGCGCGTTCGATTCGGTTCTCTTGGTTAGGATTGTTTTCATGGTAGGTTCGACTCCTTTTCTCGTTTTGGGTTGGTAAATAGATTCCGTCCATGGTGGGGGTGATTGTCACTACGCTTCCGGGGTGGATGTGTTTTTCCAAGATGGTTTGGGGGATGCAACACGAACAATTTTTGGTTTGGGTGAGCGGAGTTTCTTGGACCCTTTTTTTTGTTTTCTCTCTTTTTTCGAATGTCCAGTTTTCCATGGAAATGGGGTTTCCCTTTTGTATGGGTAATGGTGTTTGGCGAGAGAAAAAGTGGTTGTTCATCCACGTTTCCAGTTGTTGGCTCGTGTTCAATGGAACATCGTGGTACGGGAGGAATAGTTCGTGGCTGAGGGCAACCCGTTGCCGCCATTGTTTTTCGATGCCGGGGTTGTGGTTGGCGAGTCCGTTGAGCGTGACGTGCAGGTTTTCTATCAGTCCTTCGATTTTGGTTTCGGCAAAGGCTTCTTTGGTCGGGTTGAGTTTTTCATCAAACGTTTGGAAGTATCGCCAGTTTTGGGTGAGGAGGAATTGTCGCTCGGGTTCGATGAGCAACGGAAAATAATTTGTTTGCGAATGGATTCGTAACGCGATTTTTTTTAGCTCGATCCAATTCGGGGCGATGACTTGGATCGTGTCGGGATGGTGCACGAGTTGGATTTTTTCATTTGTCTGGGACACTAATTCCTCGAATAGGGTAGTGGAAGTGTGGGGGAGGTAAAGGGAAGGGAAAAAGGAATACGATTTCGTGACCTTTTTGCTCGTATTCGCGAACGTGACATCCACCTTTCCCTTTTCGGGCCGAGTGCAAACTGACACGAGACTGTACGCATTGGGATGCATTCCAAAGTCCACGAAAAGTCGTTATATAACGCGTTGGGAACCCCAAACCGCCGTAGGTTCCGCATCCTTTTTTTAGGTCAGGATTCATGGTTGCGGGATGCGGAAACAGTTTCCTTCACCTCGGCGTATCCGGTTAGCTGTTTCCCGGTGGATTCACCTCCAGATGAAACAGCGAATTTTCCATCGCCGGTGGAGGGGCGTATCGTTCCGAATCGAGGATGCGGGGGAATTTCGGGGAATTTTTCGCCCCGGGGAAAAGGTGATGGAATTGCATTTTTTTTCGGCGGATCCTCGTTCGCTTGTGTTGTCGATGCGCGAGACCCTGGACGCGATTCCGCGGTTGCGGGGGAAGGGATTCGTGGGTTTTTACGGCGACACCCCCAATGAGGCGATCATTCGGTTTTGGCGGCGTCACGGGGCGGAAATCACGGAATCGCCCGCGCATTCGCGGCGTGCGGCGAGGCGTTTTTATGAGTCGATGATGAAGGAAGAGGGGTTCTCTCCCAAATACGCCGACACTGCTATTCGGAGAATCCTCTTTCGCTTTCCTGGAGCGTGAAACGAGCGTATCAATCCTTGAATCAAGCGATGTTCATTCGAACTTTTTAGAAAAAAGTTCGATCAAAAAGGTCTGATACCTCGCCCTTTAGGGCGACATTCGTCGCCCATTGTTTGGCGAGCGAGCACGCGAGCAAGTGTCGTTCATGCCCAATTGGATACCGTGGCCTTTAGGCCACGGAGGAGGTCATTCGTGTGTGCGCGGGGAAAGTTGGCGTACCAATTCTCCCACTTTTTTCTTGATTTGGTCTTTCGTCTCTTCCAACACGTTCCCGTATCCGTGTTCCGGGTCGCGTATTTTCCAATAAATGGTTTTACCTGAATTTTCAACGAAATCCGGAACATTCTCTTTATCCGTCATCACCACTATTTTGTCCGCGGCATGGACCATTTCTTTCGTGACCTGCTTCATTTTGTTTTTCGACAAATCGCATCCTTCTTTTTTCATCATTTCCACGATTCGGGAAGGGATTTTTTCTCCTTCGAAATACCCCACATGCGTCCCCGCGCTTGTGGCGGAATTGTTTTTGCTCATTTTGTTGAACAAGGCTTCCGCGATCTGCGAGCGCCGCATGTTCGCGCGACAGATGAACTGGATTTTTGTTTGCTGAGCCATTTTAAATCAGCTTTCCCTTTCCGGTGCTCACAATTAGTACGCGTTTGCCTTTGGGGATATCTTTCTTGTGTTGCAATAGCCAAGCCAATCCGGCCAATGCCGAGGGTTCAAAGCGCATTCGCTGATTTAAGGCGATGTTGGCAGCGCGGAGGATCCACTCGTCGTGTATCTCGTGGATGCCGGATTTTTCTCCTAACACACCGGCGCGTCTCATTTGGCTAATAACATGACTTTTTTGAGTTTGAGTTTCCTCTTTTACGGATTCAGGTAAGTGTGGAGCTGATAGCATGGAAGCGATGCTTCCGATAGGGGATGTGACCCCGATTAGGTTCACGCCTGATTGCAGCGTACGCGGATTTCGCAGACGTGGGTCTAATTGTCTGACTCGCTGGAGTTGATCGTAGTAATGCTCAAATAAATTATTGAATAACTGTCCAGAACCATATGGCACAATGATGTAATCTGGTTTTGTGTTCAGTACTTCAAACGTCATCCAGTCATAGAATGTTCGGCCTAACTCGTTTGCCATTCTTCCCCGCGTTAAATCGATTCCATTCGGGTTGCGTGTCCGTTCAAGTATTTCGTCGGAAGTCAGCGCCCTTTTGGCTAAATCGGTTTCATATACATCCACATGATGTTTTCGAAGTTCGACGATGATCTCTTCTGGGGTCCGGGTTGAAACCAAAATATGGGGTTTGGGTAATCCAAAAGCATGCATCATTTCTCCCAGTGCGATGGCAGCGTTCCCACTTGAAACCAACGAAACCGCCGGCAGTCGTCCATTGATTTTCCCTTCGGCTTTGGCTTCGAGCATTCTCCCGTACATGCGCGCGATTTCCCATGCCATTCGGTCTTTGTGAGTACCTGTGGGGTTGAGAGACTCATCCTTGACTAAGATTTCAACCCCTCGAAATTCAGGAAGCCTTAATCGTTTCGCTGGGGTTGCCGGAAATTTGGGCCGTGCAGGTGGAAATTCAGGTCGCCGAGGGTTGAAATCGGAGTGGGTGCGTTGGACCCATTTGAGTAGTGCTCGCGCGCCTTCTTCATTGGGGGTAAGTTCGCCTTTGGGCCGTCCCATGGCTGCGCTTCGGTATCGTTCGAATCGGCGGAACTCCCGTGTCGTCATCCAAAAGGGTTTTGGTAGGGTTGCTCGACGTATTCTGCGGTGAATCGAAACCATGGTTGGAATAATTCGTTGAGGTTAATAAGCCATTTTCACTGACACTCTCGCGTCCGAAGCCCCTGCCTTTCAGGCAAGGGTAAAGGCGTAGCCGTTTGTCAATCGCGCTTTCTCCAACGCCATTTCAACAGGAGCCCACGCCTTTAGGCGTGGGAGTGTCACGTTACAGCAAGTCTTCCGTCTCTTTCCTGTTTTTCTCTTGGTTTTCTTCGAATTCGAGGCCGGCCTTTTCGAGGCTTCCTTCGTGCTTGGATGGTTGCGAGTAGCGTTGCCTGACTTTGAAGAACGTGGGAAAATTAACGGCTTCTCCCACAATCAACCCTTCTCCCACTTTCAAGGAGGTAATCATCTGCAGCGCATCGCTGGATATTCCTTCCGCGCTTTCCCCGATGTGTTTCAGGTCATTGGGGTTCGTGATGCGTAATAGAAAATGGGTGTTGCACTGTGAGAGTGTGGTCGTGTCCAAGTGCGTGGGTCGCTGGGACACGAGGCATAAGCTCACTCCGAATTTTCGTCCTTCGCGTGCGATCGTGCGCATGATGCTTTTGGTGGCGCTTTCTTCCTTGCTCGAGTATTGCGGAATGAAGTTGTGCGCTTCTTCCAAAATGATGGCGGTGGGGGGAGTTTTTTTTTCTCTTCGCGAGTAAAAGATGCGATGTGCCAAATATGCCACAATCACTTGTTTTTTTTTCTGGTGTATGATGTCGCTTAAATCCACGATCGTTAGTGTTCCAGGTTGCACCAAATCCAAAATGGAAGGATTATCCGTTTTTCCGAAGAGTTCTAATTCGTCCAGTTCGTGCATCCAGCCGATGAGTGCTTGTATCGTGGAATCTTTCATTTTTTCTTTTTCCATTCCGGATTCGAGCAAGTGTTGTTTGATATCGTTCAAATCATAGGGTCCGTGTCCCTCTCTCATTTTGTTTTTCAGTGTGGTAATGATTTTGGCTAATTCCCTTCGCTGGGGTGCGGAAGAGTGGGGGAGTAATGCCCCGAACATCGCGCTTGTTATTTTGGGCACACCAATACGCAAATCGCGTGCCCGGATTAAGCGTGTTTTTCCGGAGAAGTCCTTGTATTTGTCGTTTGCGGGGGGCTCGGCAAAGCTCGTGTATTCTCCGTGCACATCGAATACGACGATTCCGATTCTGCCGTTTTTTTTTTGGCGTTGCAATAGTTCTTCGATTAAGCAGGAAATAAAATAGGATTTTCCCGTGCCGGACATTGCGAGGGTCGCGCAATGCTTTTGCAGCAATCGCGTCATATTCAGTTTTACTTTCACGGGATGGAATTCCAGTTCCCCCAATTCCAGTCCTTTTTCTTCGTCAAACCCGAGGAATTGGATGATGTGTTCGGGTTTGGCGTTCAATACTTTGCTTCCTGGGGAAGGGGGAAACGTGGTTCGTTTGATTTTGTTTTCATCCGCGAATATTCCAAGCGGATTGGTTTGTGCGAGCGTGTATTCCCAGTCATTCACGGGGAATTGTTCGAACAATTTCGTCCCTTGCGCTTCGAACTCTTTCACCGCGTCCGCGCGCTCAAAATACTTGTTTGTTTTGAGCACATTCGTGACCATCCCGATGAGCGTTCCTTCTCCATACGGTATTTCCACGAATTGCCCGCGATGCACTTTTCCGTTGGTGATAACGAAATCCACTTGGGTGGGGGAGGGTCCTTCGGGATTCGAGACAACTGTTCCAATTTCCACTTCTTTTTCAGGCATATCGTTTATCACTCATGTTTTGTATTGTTTTAAGGGTTTGTTTGGGAGGGGTTTCATTTGTGGATTAGAACGGTCTCCGATTCCTTCTCCGCAAGTGGACGCTGTGTCTCCCTATCTTGGAGAATATTTTGTCCGCGACAAGCTCGACTTCTTCCTGTTTCAGTCCCGCACGCAGGTCTGCTTCGATGAGCACGGAGGGGAAGGCATACTCCTTGTGCAAGTTGCTTTGCGCGTACGCGTACTTGCTTGCAGTATTCGCATTTTCTGAAATGTTTTTTCGATCCGAAAGGAATTCGATGCGTAGGGGATAATCCCATTGCGAGGGTTTCAAATAGCACGCGTGGATTTTGGTTGCCCATTCGGAAGGAAAATCCGCTAGGATGGGGTGTTTTCCTGGGTTTTCCGCGTATGGAAAGGCCATGCTGCGTTCTCCCGCGCTCAGCACGTTGTCCAATAATGGGGCGTCGTGCAATACCTCCTTTTTTTCTTTGTATTCCAGCACGTTTTCATGAATCCATTCGCTCAATCGTGTGGAGCGACTGTCTTCAATCGCCCCAATCAGCAGGCAATCGTTTTTTTCGGCCGTTTTGTACAATTGTACAAACTCCTGAATCGTTTTTTCGTATTCTTTTTTGAGTTTGGAGTCGTTGCTCGGTTTGTCCATGGGGTGTAAGATTAGGCTCCCGTCCAAGAATAGGGCTGTTGGTTTTGTTTTTTGGATTAGCTCTATGGCATTTTGGGTTTCCGCTTGTAGGCGTGTGAGGGAAACGAATTTGTGGAACTCTTCGCGTTCCAATCCGCTCGTGTTCACAATGGGATCCGGCAGGGAAAAGCTCTCGGGGACATACTGTGTTTTCACCATTTTTCCTTTTTCGTATGTGAAGCAAACGCCGCACGAGCGGAGCATCATCAAGTCGAGTGCATAAAAGCTCTGGGAAACGAATCCAGAGTCGACTCCGGCTATTTTTTCGTTGAGCACGTGTTTTTGGATGGGGCATGAGAGCTTTTTTTCTTTCATTTCTCCATTTCCATTGTTCGCGAATTCTTTTCCGGCTTTCTCTCGGATGGCTTTCCCCATCTGGAGGTGCCTTTTCTGCGTGTTCTGGATGTGAGAAACCACATTCTCGAGTAATTGGAGGAAACCCATGCTTTCCTCATTGTTTTTGGGGGGTTTAAAACCCAACCGACGGGTCTCCGCCGCATTCACACAGCCTTAAATATGGAAAACGCATAATTCTCTCATTCAAAAATTTTTTTGGGGATTGATTCGGTATGGAAGCCATTATTGAGGTCGAAGAGTTGCGTCAGGACTGGAAGCCTCCTTTTGCCAAGAAGAGGGAAACCAAGTCTTTTACGTTGAAAGAGGGGGAAACGTTTGAAACCCTGCGGGATGGGGCTCCTTTATTCACGCTTCAATCGATTCAGGGGGACAAAGTACTGGTCCAATATAGCCGTCATTATTCGTTGAAAGGGTTCGAGCACCCTACTGAAAGAAAGATTTGGTTGAACATTCATGACCCCAAGAAATTTTCCTCGTTGTGGGAGGATAACGGGGTGACTAAAACGGTTACATTGAGGCAAGTCAATGGCGTTCATTCCGACCCTGCCCAATCACCGGAAAACAGAGACGTGACCGAAAACACTGAAATCTATCGTCCCTAGTGCTCAGCTTTAAGCAACTGTTTATTATTCATCATTCGGTCTTTATCGGCATGTATATGGCTTCTCGTCATTCTCGACTAGGGGGGCGTCGTCTTCTTTCTCCTGAGAATGTGGCTCGCACTCGATTCAGTTTGACGCAACATATTCGTGCGATTAGTCGCTCGGGATTGAAAGCAAGGGATGCGCAGCAAGCGAGAGAAAAGTCGCTCACCCTCGCAGACTGTTTTAAGGGAATATTAACGCGCTCCAGTCGTTCGCTTTCCCCTGAAAGGAAAAAAATCTACTGCACTATTTCGAAAATTTTCGTCTCAGGTCAGAGCAGTTCGTTCGGCTTATGCGCGTACCCAACAAGCTAGCGAGGGAAAGTCGGAATATGCGGCCCAATTGGTTTTTGCCCAATTTGAAAACAATGTTGTTTCGGAATTTGGCCCAGCAAGGGGGAGAAAATTGTTGGAAATTTGTTATTTTGATAAGTGGCTCGAGCGTTGGTATGCGAATCCTTCCCCCGACAAAAGCTTTTTCGTGAGCGCCCGAGAAATACTCGAAGTGCTTCATCGGAATAGGCGTCTGATTGGAAAAATCCTCAAGCGGTATCACGTGCCAGAAGAGAAATGGCAGTATTACTTGGATGAGATTCCATTAATGATGCTTAAGGATATGAAAACATACAATCCAGAAAAGGGGCGATCTCTCACCTCTTACATTTACGAGCGGTCCCTCTTTCAATTTTTTGCTCTCCATCGGAGAGAGCGGCGGTCCAGAGAAACGGTTATTCGTGCCACACGCGTGGAAGAGGATATGAGCGTCCGTGAAGATGTGGTAACCCCTTCCATCGCCGAATTGGTGTCGAGTGCTCGCGATAGTCGACGAGTCCGTCGTGTTTTACTAGCGCTTCCAGAGCGAGAGCAATTAATCATACGGAGGATTTACTACGATGACCTCGATAACGTCACTGAAACTCCCACGCCCGAAGCCCCTGCCTTGAAGGCAGGGGTAAAGGCGTCGCAATGATTATTGCGTTTTTTCAAAGCAATCCCGGAAGAAGCCCACGCCTTTAGGCGTGGGAGTTTCACACTCTCACGGGAAATGGGTATATCCCGTGAGCGCGTTCGGCAACTTCGAAATAACGCGGAACACCATTTTTTGGAAGCGTGGCGTAGGCAACAAGAGTAGCGTCTTTCGACTTGGCTCACTATTTTATAGGCGCTGTTGTTCCAGTTATCCCTATGGTTTACACGCAAGTCATCGTGGTTCGCAAAGATTTGGACATGAAGAAAGGAAAAATAGGGGCCCAGTGCGCGCACGCTTCTCTTTCTTCTTTTTTGAAATCGCAAGAAAAAAAGTGGGGTTCGGGTTGGCAGGAGTGGTTGGATGAGGGCATGCAAAAAATAGTTTTGAAAGCCAAAGATGAGAATGAGCTCCTGCAGCTCTATAACGAAATCAAAAACAAATTTCCGTGCACACTCATTACCGATGCGGGCCACACGCAGGTTTCTCCCGGAACCAAAACGTGCATCGGCATCGGTCCAGCGAAGGAAAGCGAATTGAAGAAATACACGGGTCATTTAAAGCTGCTGTAGCAAATCTTGCTTGCTATGTCCTCCTTTGCTCGTCATGCTTTTTCTGCCATCAATGAAGCCAATTTGGTTTTGGAAGTGGTGGATGCTCGTTTTGCTTCCGAGATGCGGAACGAGGATTTGGAAGCGATGTTGTTAGCCAAAAAAATCCCGTTTATTTTGGTGTTGAATAAAATGGATTTGGTGCGCAATAGAAATCTCGAGTGGGGGGAAGTAAAAGGAGAGAGAATCCCCATTGTTTCTATTTCGTGCACTCCTAAGAAAAATATTAATCGGTTGCGCGGCCTCATTTTTTCCAAGCTGAAAGAGGGGGGAAAGATTGCGGTGGTGGGGTACCCGAATACGGGGAAGTCCTCGGTGATTAATGCGTTGGCGGGGAGGCACGCCACTCCCACTTCCAAGCAAGCCGGCTTCACGCGGGGACGATCATTAATCCGTTTGAAGGAAGACGTGTATGTGATTGATACTCCGGGCATTTTTCCGTATGATGAGCATAATCATTTCAATCTCCTTTTGTTTAACGCCAAGTCCCCCAACCAGTTAAAAGATGTTGAAATCCTCGCCATGCAATTGTTGGAGTGGCTGCCTCTGCAGAAGGTTTGGAAGGACTGGGTTTTCCGTACCTATGGGATTTCGTTGAGCGGGGATGGCGAGGAACAATTGGGGCAGTTGGCCTTGCATTTGAATGTTCGCAAGAAAGGGGGGTTGCCGGACGTGCATACGATGTCCATCCGTTTGATTCATGATTGGCAATCCGGTTTGAAAAGCAAGAAAGGGTAATAAACTCAACTCTTTTTCTCTTTTTTCATGTTGGAGCCTCGTCGCGAGAAGGCATTGCGTGCCATGGTGGGCGTCTTGTTTGTTTTTGGGAGTGCGTTGATTTATTTTCTCTTCTTTAATTCCGGGTTGGAACTTTACCAGCATCCTACGTTGCCAGACGAGAAAGTGATTGTTTCCAATGTTTCGGTGCATGCGATTCGCGACATCGTGGTTTCCTACGTGAAGAACAACGAGAAGGTTGATTTTTTTCGAATATCTGTGTTGGCTCCCGGTCAGCTAGAAGAGGTTTCCCTTTCCCCCGAGTTTGTTTGGGGTGCCAAATTCGTTATCCAGGCTTCAGCCCCTTTTCATTTGGGAAAGCAGATCGTGATGGATGCCCGGAGGTGGGATCCTGCTCGCGCCAACCTGACTTTCTCATTCAGGTATCCGGAGAAAGGGTTTGTGGGCAATCCGGTGGAGAGCGTAATCGAAGCCTGTAATCAAGATAATTTTTTGATTCAATTGGTGGCCGATGTCCAGATTGAGGATTCTTCTTTTGCGAATAATCCTCCTTCCCAAGAGTGGGTTGTTCCTCCTTTTTCGTGCCAATCGGTGAGCATTTCGTTTGTTCCAAAGCAGGCGAGTTCGACCCTCTCATTTAAAATACGCGTCTTTACTCCATCGAGCGTGATTTCGGAGAGAACCTTTTCCATTCCGATTCAAAATGCGAGTGAGGGGGGTGAGTGAGCATGCCTCCCCTGACTAAGAACGATTCTTCCGAGGCGGAGCCGAGCATCATTGAAATCATCCAAAACATGGTGCGAGAGGGTGAGTCGGAGGAAAATATTTTACAAACGTTGAATCAGTTGGGGGTAGACCCCAAGAAGGCGCAGCGTTTGTTGTTGCTGGCCCAGGCAGACACGTTTGCTTTGTTGCAGAGCGAGATTTCCAAAATAGTGAGGCAGGATTTGGAGCAAGAGAAAAAAGAGTTGACTCCTTTCATCCAAAAGCAAGCCGAGGAAGCGGTAAAGTCTGCGAAAGAGGAGTTGGAAGAAGAGATGAAAAAGGAAATGAAGGGGTACGAAACAACACTTTCCAAGGAAGAAAAGACTTTTTCCGAGAAAACCTTTGATACGGTTCAAAAGTTCACGGACTTATCTGAGAGAATGCGCATTCGTTTGAACGAATTAGGAAAAGACATGGCTCAGATTAAGGTGGATCAAGATGAACTCAAATTGAGGGGCGTTTCCACGCACAATCGGACCATTTCGCTCATACTGTTGGCGTTTGGTGTTCTGTTTGTGTTGGCGGACTTGATTTTATTCGTGACCAACTTTGGCTTGGTGTTGACGATTGATTCCATGATTATTTTCATTGTCATTGCGTTAATCGGAGTAACGATGATGTTTGTCGCGACACTGGTGTGACCCCGGCATTGGCCTAATTTTTTGAAAGTAATCCTGAGAAAAAGGGCCGGGAGGTTGACGGTAGGAAACCTCCCTACGTTCGGCGCGTCCGGACGAAAACGGCCTGCTATTGTTTCTTGCTTCGGTTCACCACGTCTTCGTTCATTTCGATATCATGGAATTTCTTCAAATTATCGATTGCCCATTCCAAATACACGCGGGCGCGATAGGAGGGTTGTTTTTCTCGGAGTTGTTCGAGTTCTTGGATCGTGATTTCCAGTGGTTGCATACGTGTTTTTCCTCGGAAATGGTTTTAATCCTTGGGATTGAATGACAAGGCTTCGGGTAGTTTAGCATGGGTAAAGTACTCTATTTTTTTTCCTATTTCGAAGGCTCTTTTCTTGGATATGGCAAACGCTTTTCCGGTCGTGTGTAAATCCTCTTTTCGTAAAAATAACCACCCTCTGTTGGGAACCTTCCACGCAATCAACAATTCCGCGCCGGCCATTCGGCACCATTTTTCCAGATCGTTCATCTGCAATTGCGAAATGTTCAGGTTTTTGGCTTTCCAGGCCTTGCATTCGAATGCGTAAATCTTTCCATTGCGCAACGCGATCGCGTCCGGCGTGGGGATCGTGTTTTTTCCTTTTCCGCTGCCAGCGGCGCGACAGACGGCCATTCCATTCATGTATAACAATGCCAACAGTTCCCGTTCCGCGCTCGCCCCCTTGTTGTAGTGTGTCATGCTTCCCAAGACCCGCAAAAACCACGAAAAGGGCCTATTTAATCCTGTTTTTTTTCTGCGTTTGCCGTTGGTTTGAGCTTTTGATTTATAAAAGAGTCGGCTCATAATAGGTTTGAAGAGTCCGTTTTTCGGGCTTTTGTTCAAGATTTCACGCTTAAACTTTTGGTGAATAGGAATGCGGGATTCTCCTCCTTTGCGGATGGAAATCGCCGTTCATCCGCGCAAACCATTCTTTGGTTTCACGAAAAAAGACGCGAATGGATTATGGCACCTGAACGTGCGTTCCTCGCCTCACCAAAACAAAGCCAATGCGGAAATTGAAACGGAATGCAAACGCCTATTCAGGGCAGATGTAAAACTAATCAAGGGGCATTCCTCTTCCAAAGAAGTGTTGGAAGCCGCATTGGATCGTGAAACGCTTGAGCAACTGATTCTCGAAAACGTCGATTCGTTCAAAAAACAAAAACAAATGCAAAAGCAAATGCAAATATTGCATTGCAAAAACAAAAAAGAGTTGATACGAAATATGGCAAAGACATATGTGGACGCGGTCAAATACATGATTCGCATTCATTTTGAGATCAAAGGAATCGTAGACAAGCCCGATATTGTGGGAGCGGTGTTTGGTCAGTCGGAAGGGCTGCTTGGAGAAGAGATGGATTTGCGCGAGCTTCAAAAGAAAGGTCGCGTGGGTCGCATTGAAGTGAATGTGCGACAAGAAGGGGGAAATACGGTGGGAGAAATAATGGTTCCCACTTCCATGGATATGGCTGAAACGAGTGTATTGGCCGCCGCGATTGAAACCGTGGATAAGGTGGGTCCGTGCGAGTCCCGGTTTACTACGAAAAGCATTGAGGATGTGCGCCAAAACAAGCGCGCTGAGATTGCGAAACGGGCAAAAGAGCTTCTCGCGCGCTTGAAGATGGAGCAGAGCCCCGAAATAGACACGCTCACGGAAGAGATTCGGGCAGATGTGCGGGCGGGAAACCTGATCGAGTACGGTCGTGATCATTTGCCCGCGGGTCCGGAAGTGGATTCCTCGGATGAAGTGATTGTTGTGGAAGGGAGGGCGGATGTTGTCAACCTCCTCAAGCATGGCATCAAGAATGTGATTGGAATGGGCGGTTCCCGAATTTCAGGGGACATCATCAACTTGTCACGGAGGAAAACAATCGTGTTATTCGTTGATGGCGATCGGGGTGGAGAATTGAATGCGCGCAAATTGCATCAGATTGCTAACGTGCAATTCGTAGCGGTTGCGCCCGATGGAAAAGAGGTGGAAGAGCTTCCCCAAAAGGAAATCATTCAATCCTTGCGGCGAAGGGTTCCTGTTCCGGAATTTCTTTCCTCGATTGGCGTTTCCGAACAGGAGTCGGGGAGAGGGATGCGTTTTCGTGCCGCTCGAGTGGGAATGCCTCGACCGTTTGAGCGTTCCCCACAAGGCATGCTCTCGTTTGGTCGGGGTCGGGGTCCTCGCCTGCCGCGCGAGGCCTTTTCGAGCATGACTGGAAACAGGGACCGCGGAATGATGATTCATAAGCGATTTGGGGTGGGGGGTGCTCCGGGTCGCATTTCTCCGTTTGGGGATAAAGCCTTGCCCACGTTTGAGGCGCCGGTCGAGACCGCTGTTTTGGATTCACCCGAAAATGCCTCTGAATACGCTTCGTTTTTGGAGCGAGTGAAAGGAAAGAAGCAGGCCTTGTTTTTGGATGCCGATAAGAAGGAGATTGACCTTGTTCCAGTCAAGGATATGGTTTCTAAATTAAAGGACGCCAAGTCTGTTCATACGATTGTATGCGATGGCATTATTACGAAGCGTTTGATTGATGCCGCTGCCAAGGCCGATGTGCAACTGGTCGTGGGAATCAAGCGGGGAAAGACTGGAGAAAGTAAAGTAAAAACGTTGGTGGTGGGGTGAAGAATTCGCCCAACCTCCTTTTTTTTGTTTTAACTTTTTTGATTCGAACTTTTTAGAAAAAAGTTCGATCAAAAAGGTCTGATACCTCGCCCTTTAGGGCGACATTCGTCGCCCATTGTTTGGCGAGCGAGCACGCGAGCAAGTGTCGTTCATGCCCAATTGGATACCGTGGCCTTTAGGCCACGGAGGAGGTCATTCTTTTTTTCTAAATTTTCTTTCCTTGCCATTTCTATTTTTTTTATCTTTTCCGTTTCCATTTTGGGCTTTTGATGTTTAGTATGCTTTCTTCGATGGGGACCATGATTCGCCAGCTTCGGTATAATACCATTCCTACGATGAAGGTGCAGACCCAGAAGAACACCATGGCGATTTTTGGGACGAGTCCGGAAACGATTTGCAAATCGGTTAACCGGTATTGGTTAGCGTGGAGCAATACGCCAAACGCGTAGTAGGCTTGGGTTTGGCAGTCTTGTATTCGTACGGTTCCGGAATTGGATGCATCGATGCAGGCGTGGACCGCTTTCACATTTTCCCATGAGTCGAGCATGCTGGTGAGGCTTTGCACGAGCATGAGTAATGCGGCGATCATCAGGAATGCGCCGAATAGCTTGGGCAAGTGAACGTCTCGAGAGCCCAGCCGAAATAACAACACGCGTCGCATACCTTTTCTCCTTGCGTGGATGCAAAAACTCTTTCTATTTAAATCTCGTGGTGATTTGGGCGGTAAATCGGGCCTTTTTTTGAGTCTTTTTCGTTTTTCCCAAAAGGGGGCTTTATAAGGGAAAAATCGGCAGTGAAGTGGGTTATTGCATGGCCAAAGAGGATAGTTCCAAGTCGACGAATCGGGGTCGTGTTTCCAGGTTGGCAGAGGAGATTCCGGCCCCTTCTCCGAATGAGGATTTGTCCGAGCTCATGCGAAAGATCAATGCGCTGCAGTCCGGCACCGGTTCTTCCTCCCCTAACTTGGATGTCGAAAAGTTGGCTCATTATGAAATGCGGAAGGAGCCCCTTCCTCCGGAAACCCCTGAGCTTGTTCCAATCGGAGGAAAGGAGGGATTGTCTCCCCCTCCTTCGAGTAAAACCCCTCCCTTGGCCACTGAGGAAGCGTATTCGTATTCGCAAGTGGTCCAAGATCTCCAGAAGGTGGGAACTGAAGCCAATGTTTCGACGTTTGAGTCGCGTATCGCGGACAAGCCCAAGAAGTTGATTGAAGAATATGGCCAAACTCGGATTTACAAAGTGCAAGGCGAGATTTTATTGTATTACTGGGTTCCCGTCGCCCGCCCCACGGTTTCCGAGCGTGTCGTCATCAACACCCTAAAGGAAGCTACGACTCGGCTCATCAGCATAACCCCCTATCGCATTCGGGATCCGGAGCAAAAGAGGAATGTGTACGCGCAACAGGTCTTGGAGATTTTGCGGGCTTCTCCCGAGTTGAAAGTGCCTTCGAGCAAGTTTGGTTTCTATGCGACTGCGGTTGTGACCGAGATGGTGGGGTATGGATTGGTGGACTCGTTGATTAAGGACGATAATTTAGAAGAAGTCATGATCATTGGTCCCAATGTCCCGGTGTATGTTTTTCACCGCAAATACGATATGATGACTACCAACGTCGAGTTTACGGCGGATAATGAAATTCAGGATTTGATTAATCGGATTGCCCGTGAGATTGGAAGGAGGGTGGATATTTCTTCTCCTATGTTGGATGCGCGTCTCCCCGATGGTTCGCGTGTGAATGCCACTATCCCCCCCGCTTCCGTTTCAGGCTCCACGCTCACGGTTCGAAAGTTTCGTGCCGAACCTTTTTCGGTGGTGGATTTGATTCTGAACAAGACGATGAGTGCGGAGGTTGCGGCCTTTTTGTGGTTGTGCGTGGATGGGTTGTTGGCGCAACCGGCCAACTTATTGATTTCGGGGGGCACTAGCTCTGGAAAAACCACGCTGTTGAACGTGTTGTGTTCCTTTATTCCGCCGATGGAGCGCGTGATTTCGATTGAAGATACTTCCGAGCTCAATTTGCCGTTGAAGCACTGGATTCGGTTGGAAGGAAGGCCGCCGGGTTTGGAAGGGAAGGGAGAAATTACGCTCGATATTCTCACCAAAAACTCGTTGCGGATGCGGCCGGATCGAATCATTGTGGGGGAAGTCCGCCACGATGAGGCCTTTTCGTTGTTCACGGCGATGAACACGGGACACGATGGTATGGCTGCGCCGGAAACACTCGTGCAATTCGATGACGGTTCGATCAAACCGATGGGTGCGTTTTGCGAGGACTATTTTTCAGCGCTCCCCATTATCTCGAAAGGGGATATGGAAGCAGTATACTTACCTGATGATGCGCCGAGCGTGGTGGCGGTAAATAAATTCAATTTGAAGCAGGAAAAGGCAAAAGTCAAAGCAATTTGGAGAAGAAAGTGCCATAAGTCGTATCGGGTGGTGTTATCTTCGGGTCGGGAGATTAAACTCTCGCACGACCATCCTGTTTTCCGTTTGAAGGATGGTTTTCTCCAGCAAGTGCAGGCCCGCGAGGTCCGATTAGGCGATTATTTGGGAGCGATCGGTGAATTCGTTATTTCGGGGCAAGATGCGGACGAACATGCTTCCTATTTCGTGGGGTTGGTGCTGGGAGGCGGCCACCTGCGGAAAGATGTGGTGAGTTTCACGAATAGGAATGAGCGCTTGCATCGATTGTTTTTGGATTCTGCGAATAAGGCCTTTGGTGTGGTCGGGAAGACCTACCCACGAAAGAACGAGATTTCCGTGTCAATGATTAATTCTGCCTCTTTTGCAAAGAGTATTCATGAGCATTTTGGTATCCCCTTTGGAAATAAAACCAAGATTTTTGATGTTCCACTAGAAATTGAAAAGTCATCACTCAACTGTGTTGGTTTCTTTCTCCGGGGAATGTTCGATACCGGTGGGAGCGTTTCTTCGATCCGGAAAAGCATTTGTTTGTCCACCGCAAACCCAAACGTGTTGAGGAAGGTTCCGTTATTGCTCAAGCTTTTCGGAGTTGAGTCTAGGATTAATGTGCAGCAAAGAGACGGCAGAGGGAATGCGGGCCCTTATTATCGTATTTTCATTACGGGAGAGAAAAATTTGCAGGCTTATCATGAAAACATTGGATTTGGTCATTCTGAAAAGCGGGCCAAACTGGTCTCCATTTTAGGAGTAAAATCGAATACCAACGTGGACTTGGTACCAGATGTTGGATTGGTCATCCAAAAGGCCCGGAAAGGGTTGGACTTTACCCAAAAAGAGTTGTCGATGAAAGCGGGTCTGGGCAAAAGCCGATCGATGTTGAATGCGTATGAAGCGGGGTCGCGAAGTCCTTCGCGTGAAACACTAAGGAAGGTGGTGCGGGTTTTGATTGACCGCTTTAATGATAAAGCGAGGGAGTTTGGTAGGTACGATTATGGCTTGGCTGATGCCAAGGAATCGGAAGGTCTAAAATCGATTCGTTCGTTGATTACCCACCTTAACGCCCTTTCGAATGGTCATATCATATGGGATAGAGTGAAAACGATTACCGTTAATGACGAGGATTCTCTTTATTACGATTTGACGCTTGATACTATCCACACCTTTACCGCGAATGGAGTCGTGATTTCAAATTGTATGGGCACCATTCATGCGAATTCAGCAGAGGAAACGTTGACACGTGTTACCAATCCTCCTATGAACGTGCCCGGAGTCATGCTTTCGGGATTGAATTTTGTGATTATCGAAAACCTTTTTCATTCCGCGACCAGGGGTTCTTATAGACGAGTCACGGAGATTGCAGAAGTCACCGGTGTTTTAGAAGGAAAGGCGCATACTCAACCTATTTTTTCGTGGGACGCTGTGAAGGATGAATTGGTGCGAAACAATACCCCTATCAAGTATTTGGATCGGGTGTCCGCTCTTTCGGGGAGAAGTGTTTCGGAAATCGAGATGGAATTTAAAAGGAGAGAGCGATTTTTACAGGGGTTGGTGGACCGCAATGTGCGCAGCCTTAAGACCGTTTCCATGTTAGCTGAAGAGTTTGTGGGAGGAGAATGATGCCGGCAGAAGATTTCTCGAGTATTAAATCTCGGATTGAAGAGAAGAAGCCCACGGACCGGAATGTTTCCTCCGCGAATTCGATGCCGGAGAAGCCTGTTGATCTGTCGGATAAGCAGATTGATTTGATTGTAGAGCGGATGAAGCATAAGTACAAGCAGGAGGGGCTAGAGTTTAATGAAGTGGAAGGGCAATTGGGCGAGCTCAAGGATATTATTTCGGGAACCGGTCAGAAAGGCGTGGAAGTCGGAGTCGATGCCTTGCGGGAGGGGAAAAATGCGTTCATTCGTATTCTGGGTCATTTGTATTTTTCGTTGCATGGTTTTTTTGAGTGGGTGAGCAAGCGAATCGAGACGTTTCCCCAGATGAAGACCTTGAACTATTATTTGTATTCGGCGAACATGTCGTATTCGTCCAAGCAGTGGGTCGCGATTGTTTCGGTGGTTTCTGTTCTCGTTTTTATTGCTGTTTTTTCGTTTGGTGAACTTGCTTTTCTTCTGCTTCGTTTCTTTGGTCAGCAACGGGGTCTGACATTGAGCCCTTTGGTGGTTACTCTTTCGTATGTTCTTCCGGTGATCGTCGCCTTGTTTTTTTCGGTAGCGGCGGTTGTGGTGGGGTTGTTGGTTCCAAAAATGAACGCCGAGAGGCGCGGGGACGAATGCTCGACCGAGTTGCCTTTTGCATTGCGGCACATGGCCACCGAGTTGCGCGCGGGAATTGGTTTGTATAAGACGATTCAGACGATTGCCAAAGCGGATTACGGGGTGTTGTCGGAGGAGTTTACTCGTGCGATTTCAGAGATTGAAGAGGGCACCGACACGAAGGATGCGCTGCGCCACTTTGCGGCGCGCACGCAGTCTCGCCCCCTCGCAAACGCGTTGCGGCACATTATTCGGGCGTTGCGCACAGGAGGAAATTTGTCAGAGATCATGGGCAGCATCGCAAGCGATGTGAGTTTTGATTTGCGGATGAAAGTACGCGAATACTCGGAAAAGCTTAACTTTTTCGGTGTCATTTTCATTTTTATGGGAATTGTGGCTCCTGTTTTTGTGGGGGTGATGGGCGCCATCGTGAATGGGGGGTTGCCGCTGGGTTTTTCCATTCCATTGACTCCCCCCGTGATTATGATTTTTTACTTTCTGATTATGCCCACACTCTTGGGGGGGTTGGCGTATTATTTGTATGTCACGCAACCCCGGGTGTGAAGACGATGAAAAGGTGAAAAATATGGTGGTGTACGAAAAGAAAACCCTGCTCGAGCAGTACGCATACTACATGCAGCAGGCCAACCTGGACGTTCCCGCATTGTTGTGGGTGACGGGTTCCTTCGTGGCTGCATTGGCCGTTGGCTTGCTGGTCTTTTTTGGGTTGGTATTGTTGAAGGTCAATGAGCCTTTGCTCGCTTTCCTTGGTTTTGCTATCGTGTTGGATATGATGATCGGGTATCCCTACATAAAGGGGAAATCGCGTATTGATGCGATCGAGGCAAGTTTGCCGGACGCGTTGAAACAGATGGCGGACACCCTGAAAACGGGTTCCACGTACGAGTACGCGTTGCGCGAGGTCGCGTCATCGCAATACGGTCCACTTTCGGACGAAATGAAGAAGGTATTGCGAAAGTTGGAAGAGGGGGAAAATTTTGAGAACTCGTTAGCATCATTATCCAAGTCGGTTGAATCCAAATTGATTCGGAGAGTGGTTACTATTGTCATTGACACGGTTCGCGCCGGCGCCGCATTAGCGGACATTTTGGATGACATATCTCAAGATGTTCGGGAGATGAATCGTATTGCCGCGGAACGGAGGACCAAGACTATTTTGCAGGTGATTTTCATGGTGGCAGCCGGTGTTTTCGTGGCGCCCTTCATTTTTGGCTTGGTCTCAGTCGTCGTTGAGTTTTTGATTAACACCTCTACAAAGACGGGGGCGATTTCGGGGGCAAGTGCTCAAGCCATTCAGAATGCGCGGGATTTGATTATTTTTTCGGTGAAGGGTTATTTGTTTATTCTAGCCGTGGCCACCGGCGTGATTATGGGTGCCATGCGCGACGGTAAGCTATCCAAAAGCCTTTTATATATCCCTTTGCTGCTATTGCTCGCTTATGCGGTGTTCTTCATTTCGCAAGTGTTGGTAGGATCGCTTGTGGGGTCTGGTAGCCTATGATGGTAGAAGATAATCACGGCCAAGGTTCCATCGACTTGTTGTTGGTGGTTGGCATCGTGATTGTGCTTGCCACGGTTGCGGGCTTGATTCTCAAGGGGTTGACTAACACGCTGCAAGGGAATGCGGCGAATTTGACGAACACGCTCATAAATAAAACGAACTAACTGTTCGAAGGAGGGAACGTATGGATAACCGAGGACAAGGAGCCCTGGAGTATTTGTTGTTGATTGGTGGTGCAGTGCTCATTGCCACGATCGTGTTGTTGATCATCATTGGCTCGTCTCAGACAACCAACGGAATCATCAACCAAAACCTCAACACCTATGTGCACAAGCTCGGCAACAATGTCCCATAACGGAATCTCTACATTTGATTGGGATTATTATGGAGACGCGGGCCCAGGTAGGTTTGGAGTACTTGTTGACAGTGGCGTTTGGAGTGATTCTTGCCACTGTCGCGGCATTGTTAGCCTTGCAAGTCGTGGGCATTGCGCAGGTTGCGGAGAAAAACATTGAGCAGTATCGCCAGGAAACGGTTTTGAGCTTTTTGGGAGACTAGTCTATTCCATGATGTTCCCCCTGGCCTCTTTCCTTTTTTCATTCGTTGGGCTCGTTTTAGCCACGTATACGGATTTCAGGGACCGCACGATTCCTAATTGGATTTCGGTTGGATTAGGAGTCATGGGGTTGGGGTTGGCCGCCTTTGAGTACGTACAAACCCAAAATCTATCCAATTTGGTTTTGGTGGTGGGGGTGACGCTCGTTACATATATTGTGGCGTATTTGTTTTGGCGGTTGGGCGCGTGGTCGGGAGGAGATGTTAAATTGTTCGCGGGTTTGGGAGCGTTGAATCCCGTGAATCCGTTTGTGTTGGGTTCGTTCTTTTCGGTTTCGTGGATTTGGGGCAATCAGGAATTGTTTCGTCCGAGCATGTTGCCTTTTTTCATGCTGAATTTGTTTATTCTTTCGGTAATCATGCTTTTGCCCTATACGGCTTTTCTTTCTGTTTCGGTATTGAGAAACAACGAAAGAAGGAACGAGTTCTTCTCAATAACCAAGAAAAGTGTAGTTGAATCGTTTGCCTACGGCCTCTTGGTTTTGCTTTTCACTCGATTGGTGGAGGGGGTGGGGCTTCCCATTTGGATGATTGTTTTGTTGATGGTCGTTTCCGCGTTTCTTCCGCGAATGGCACGGATTTTTTTGGTTCTTCTCACTGTCTTGCTTGGTTTTTTTTCCATTGTTTCATTTTCCTCGTTTCCTTTTTTGTTTGCTACCTTTCTCATTATTGGTCTTATTTTTTCCTGGTACAAGTTTGCGCAGCGTCACGTTTTAACGCGGATAAAAAAAATTTCGGATTTGCAGGAAGGAGACATTGTGGGAGAGATTTTTCGTGTCCGGGGGGATAAAATCGTGCGCGAGGAACCCGTTTCGTTCAAAAACATTATTAAGGCCGGGCTCCAGCGGGATGTACCGGGGTTGATGTCCGTGTTCCATGCCCAAAATGATATCGTCGCGTCACCTCGTCAGGCGGCGGGGTTGTATTCCGAGCAAGTTGCGCGATTGCAGGGGGAAGTGAAAAAAGGGAGTTTGGAGGACAGGGTGGTGGTGAAGGCCTCCTCCCCCTTTGCGCCGGCCGTATTATTGGCCTATGGGGTATTGAATTTGGTGGGGGATATTCCTCTCGTGTGGTGGTTTGGGTGAATAAGTTTTTTTCTTGTGAGTCGGGACAGGCAAGCATTGAGTTTATCTTAGTCCTCATTTTCATGTTGATTGTAGTCACGGGGATTATATTGCCTTTAGGTCAGCGTCTCCAAATGGCGTTGGACGATGTTTCTAAAATTGGTTCGGTTTCGACTGGGTTGAAACGATTGTCTGGAAATTTTGATGCGGCTCTGGCAACGAATGGGGATTCGAAACAGTTTTTGGATTTTTTCTTGCCGAAAGGGACGAGTTTGACGTGCGACCCGGTCGCGAAAACCGTTTCAGTCGATGTTCCAATCCATACTCCCGTGTATAATTTGGATGGAACCGAGATAAGCGAGTGCCAGCCTTATAATACCCCGCCCGCGGATCCGGCCATGATTTGTACCAAAACGTATGCGGTTCCAACTAGCGTCACATTCAAATGCCAAGGAAGTTTGCAGAATTCATTTGCGCTTGAGGCGGGCGCGGCAGGTTTTTCGCAACGTCTCCGGGTCACCGCGAATTACGGCGGTAGCCCCCCCACGTACACAATCAATTTTTCGACGGTCTGATGGTCATGTTCTCGCGTGGACAAACCAGCTTGGAGGTTTTGTTGGTGGTGGCTTTTTCTATTTTGCTTTCGCTCGTGATTGGTTTGCCGTATCTGGAAGCGCAGGCCAAGACGAATGCCTCGGTTAATACCAAACTAGCGATTCTCGTGCTCTTGGAGAATGGACAGAAATTGGGGAAAATTACTCAAATTCAACCAGAAGTTACCTTTTCAGGGGGTTCCCTGGACTTGAAAATGCTCGTTCACACCAAAGGGGTTTTGGATGGGAATATTGTGAGCACCCCCTCCTGCTTTGAAGTTTGTGACCAAATAGACCCCACCGATTTTTATGGCACTGTCACCCTGGATTGGACGCACACCCCGACTGGTTTGGGAACCCCCGGGGTAGTGATTTATGACCCATGCGACCCTAATAACTTGGGGATACTCCTTTCGTGCACCTAATTTTTTTCCCTAGGTTTTAACCCTTTTTGGTGGGGCTTTCCTCCCTTACTATGGTTTTGGATTCGTTTACCCTTAGCCGGATTTTTTTTATTTTGATTTTAGGTTTTTTTCTGGAGTGGTATTCAAGTGAAAGTGTTCAGGTGGTTTCATCCGTTCTCGAACTGCGTTCGTTTTCTTCATTGCCTGTTGCATTTGAGCTAGTGGGTATTGTTTCGAATGTTCATTATTCGGGGGGTGCCCTCGTATTCGAGTTGGAGAAAGAGGGGGTATTGACATGCTATTTTCGCCATCCCCCGTCCAACTTGTTTGTTTTCAACCAGGAAATCTTTTTGGTTCGGGGTAGGTTGGAGCAAACTCCCAAGGGGCTGCTCTGCATTGTCGAGAAGATGGTTTTTTTTCCAGAGGAATAATCCTGATGTTAGCAGCAGTTTTGGTTGGCGGGTTTTTCTCTTTTTTGTTGTTTAAGTCAGGTTTACCGAATCTTGTTCCTGTCTTGTTATGGGTTCCCGTTCTTTCTTTTTTGGATGATGGTGGAATCCTTTTGGGAATGATTGGAGGATCGCTTTTTTTTCTTGTGAATCAAGATCAATCGCCTGGCCCTTTTTCTTTTTTGGATTTGGTGATGGGTTTTGCGGCGGGCTTTGGTGGCCTATTCGTTTTTTCTTTTTTTCCCTTTTCAGGAGTTTTAGATGCTGTTATTTTCCCTCTTCTAGTGCTCTCTTTTCTTTGGTTGGTTTATTCGACTCGCCACTCTCTTTTAGCATTTTTGGGGGGGAGCGCGCTCTGTTTGTTGATTGGGTGGTTTGCCTTGCACGTTTGGGTTATTCCGCTCGCGTTGCCAGCCTTGTTGGGTGGTTTTTTCCTTTCCGCAAACGCGGAGTTTTCCATTTATCGGCCCACTCGTCTTTGGGATCGAGCTCGCGATTCGATTATTGGCGTTTTTTCAGGAGTTTTGCCTGGTTTGGGTCCTGGTCTTGTTGGTTTGTTTTGGTTTTCTTCTCGGGCGTCTCCTTCGCTTTTGATTGCCAACCTCGTTTTCACGACTGGTTTTGTTTCGTTGTCGGGTCGCATTCGCAGTTTTGCGGCTGCGGCATTAAATTATCAATCTCTTCCGGATTGGCCGTATGTGCTAGCTTGGCTATTTTTTTCGGTTTTGGTTTCATTTACGTTAAACCAGTTTTTTTCTAAGCCGTTGGCCATTCTCCCATTGGAAGGGTGGGTGCTTTTGCATGCGTTTTCATTCGTTTGGCTGGGGGGTCATTCTACTCTTTTGTTGTTTTGCCTTTCGTTTTGCAGCCGTTCGCTCTTGGTCCACCACCAGTTGCCTCTTTCGTTGGGTTTGTTAACGCTTTTTCTTCCTATTTTGTGGTTTTATGGAGGCTGACTTATATTTTTTCTATGGTTTTATTGAAGCGCATGCCCGATTCTTGGAAAATCAAGCGGAGTCTTTTGTCGGATTTGATGAGCGCGGCTCGAAAAGTTTATCCGGATGAGTTTATTGCGATGCTGGGGGTTTCCACCCCCCTATCCATGGTGTTGTCAGAGATGGTTGTTTTTCCAGCTGAGTTCGGGAAGACACACTCTCAATTGCGATGGGACTTGGTGCCGTTTGATCCATTGATTGTTGGGAGTGTTCATTCGCATCCTTCGCATTCGGCTTCTCCTTCTTCAGCCGATTTGAATGCTTTTTCTCGAATGGGGAAAATTCATTTGATTCTGGCTTACCCTTTTTCGTTAGCGAGTTTTCGTGCGTATTCCGTGAGAGGAAAGTTGGTTTCTATTGAAATCGTGCCTTGATTTGGTTTGTTTTTACGCAGCAATTAAAAACGATGAATGGGTGGCCATACCATGCGTTTACCTTTTGAAAACAAAGGCCTATTTGGGGATTCGCGGAGTGAACCCCCACGCATAGTCCGCCCGGCCGGCCGCAGGTTCAGCGGCCGAGGGCAGTCGGCCAACCTTTTTCAGGGAAAAAGCTTGACCAAAAAGCCCTACTTTGGGATTTGTTTTGGGCAAATCCCCGATAGTAGTGCCGCGCAGCGGTCCGCGAACCTTTTGGGAAAAGGTTCATCAAAAACCGGTGCGGCCGGACTGAACCGGCCCGAAACTGGCCGAGGGCAGATGGCGATTGATTTGGTTTTCGCGTTGATTTTGATTCTTTTGGCTTTGCAGGGTTTTTCGAGCGTGATGACTCACTTTCAGGATGTGCAAAAAGAGATTAGCCTTCGTCAACAACTCCGGGAAAACACGCGTGTGAGCGCTATTTTTATTCAGGTTTCCAACCTCTATTTTCATCGTCCTTTCGATTACATTACTGAATATCTTACTCAGAACCCTGCCTCTGACGGTAAGCGCCTTTCGATTCAAACAGGCTGGTTTTCCAGGGCGACGGGAACGATTCCCTTGAATCCAGTTCGCTTTGTGGAAACCCCTCAAGGGTTTGATTGCAACATTTGGTCGGATTTGCAAGATGCGAATCTGCTTTTCTTCACTATTTTTTCTAGCGATTCTGGCCTTAGCAAGGATGTGAATGTGTCGCGTCGATTGACGGTGGTTTCCAATTACGATGATAATCACCTGGTTTTGTTTGATTCGTGCGGCGGCCCCTTTCACATTCGGGGGAAACCATGATGGATGCGAGGGGCCAATTGTGGTCGTTAGATGTGGTGCTCGCGGCTGTTGTTTTTACGTTGGCGATTGGTCTCATTATTAGCCAATCGGAATTGGCCACGTATTATGGTCAGCAAGACCGCTCGACTCGCGCGCTATGGATTTATGCTTTGTTGGCCTCGAATGGGGTGACGAGCAAGGCCGAGATTACGATACCTCAAATTTACCCGTTGTGCGTGGCGGACATTAATCAGGTGGGCGGGGGGCCGTTTGTATCCGTTGCTTGTCCGTTTGTCCAAGGTTCCCCGACGATCGTTACGGTGGCGGAAAACGTACGTTGCGGCCCCAATCAAGAGCATATTGTCGAAACACAGCCAGTTGTGGTAACATTTCTTCGTCCGTGGGGTTGGTCGTTCGATAATGAGCTTTCGTGGATGGAGAATTGCATTATTAGTCGAGAGTCTCGTCCCCGCCCGCAGGTTTTTGGAATAACGGATGATTTTGGTTTAGATATGAATGCGGAAATTTATCCGAGTGGGTGGCTTCGCCTTGTTGGGTTTCCTCCGCCAATCGGCAAGCAGTATTTTTCGTTTACGCGCAAGATGATTGTGTTCGCGGACCATAATTGGACAGGGGCCTGGATTTATCGTCAATGCATGGATGGGAATTGTGGTCTTTATTTGACGGATATGAATGTCACCGTGTGGAGGCCATGAGATGCGCGGGTTTGTTTTTACCATCGATATGCTTTACGGTGCTCTCGCCGCGCTGTTGCTACTGTCTCTTTTTTCGCAGGCGTTTCAACACCCCCCCATTTCAAAGTATACCCTGTTGCAAATCCAAGCCAAGGACAAAGTCATCGAGTGGTTTTACACGAGTCCGACAACCGTTTCTCTTCCCCAATGCGAGCAACCCAATCCGCCCGCCCCTCCTATTTGCCCGGATAAGGCGTTTTCGTGCGATTTTGGTTTTCGTCCCAAAGTAACAACGACTTTTCTTGATCCGACTCTTTCAAGCAGTTGGGTATACCAGGTCCAATGTGCGGTGGAACCATGAATCGCGGATTTTTTTCTGTTTTTGTGGCGACGTTCGCCATTGTTTTCCTTATTGGGTTAACGTACACGCAGTCCTCTCGTTTTCCCACTGAATCCACGGAGGAGCGAATATTGGTTTTGCAGCAACAGTTGTCGAAAGAGTGGTTTATGGCGCGCAATGCGTATGTTAATTTTTCTTCGGATGCCATTTTCGAACAGGTGGCCTCCAATAATCCGAACAGCTCGGGAGATGCGGATTGTGATCCTGCATGGGTTGATCCTGCGGTTGATTTTGGTCCTTCGGTCCAATCGTACTGGGACTCAGTGTATGGTTACCTCCGGACTAATTATGGGGTGGATTGTCGAGCGGTCTTGGATGTGGATGTGCACAACAAACTCGAATCCACCAATCTTTCGGGGCCAGAGACAGTGACGAATGGGTCTCGTGCGTATGCTCGGTTAACCTGCTTGAAGAATGGGGGGGGCATCGATTTGAATTTGACGCACCCCTTCGTGATCAAAAAGAAAATGGAAATATCTTTGAATACTGGCGTTCAATGCGATGTCAACGTTTTCGATATAATGGGGGATATTCCTCAATTAGGTGTTTTTCCTCCGGTTCCCTATAAGGAATTGGATGTGAATCAGGCATTCCCGTAAAGCTTTTCACGATTTTTGCCACACCGCTCCCGTACTGCATGGCTTTTTTGGGGGCTTGGATGATTTCCTTATCAACGCGCATTTTTTCACCCAACGTGCGTAAGGCCGCTTTTCGGAGGTGGCCATATTTTCCTTGCAAGTTTTGGATGGCTGGGATTTGGAGGGCGCGTCGGCTAAACTCAGGGTTCAAATAAGGGGCTTGGAGGGTGATTCCATAGTATTTTCCGCATTTTTTTTCTCGCTTAACATCGTGTTCTTCCACATTTTCCACTTTTTTGGCGCGCAATCGTTCGCATTCGATTGGTTTGTCGCGACATTTCTCGAATGAGGCGTACCCGCAAAACAATTCATCGGCCCCTGACCCAACAAACACGGTTTTGATTCCGTTTTCCTTGGCTAGTTTTGCCACGGCCAAATTAACCACTCCAATCGTTTGTTGCAAATGGTCCTTTGTTTTCAATATTTTTCCGGCGGTTTCGTAGTTTGAAACGATTTCGTTTTCCTTCAACTCTTTTTTGAGTATTTTCATTTTCCATTTTTTGGCAAGATGAATGGCGCGATCGAAATCCGTGCTTCCCGGGACTCCTACCACTAATAAGGCCGCTTTAGGAGAATATTTTTTGGTGCTGAAGGCCAATATGCCGGAATCCAATCCTCCGGAGAATGCAATCCCTATGCCCTGATTTTCTGGGATGGCCTTTCGAACAGCTCCCTCAAGACTCTCTTGAAGCCCCCTGTAGTCTATTTTTCGTTCTGCTTCCCCTTCCGATTGGGAAACCCTTGTAATGGAACCCATATTCCATTGTTGTAATGGGTTAATTTTTTTATTGAGAGCTCGGCCTACTGCGGGACTGCGAAGCAGGCCCCGTCAACGTAGTCCCTCGTTGCCGCGGCGCGAAACCCGCGGTTTGGAATCCGAACCATTTTTATAGGGGGGTTGTGATAGTGTTGGCCATGGTGTCCTTGGATCGCGTGGATTTGTTGTTGCTTCGTCGGTTGCTTGAAGATGGAAGGGCTTCTTTTTCTCAATTGGCGCGTGAAACGAATTTGACGGATGTGGCCATCAAGAAGCGGTTTGAGCGGTTAAAGAGACAAGGGGTTATTCATTCGGTTACGGCAGATTTGAATCTGGATGTGTTGGGTTTTTCGAAACCCGTGTATGTGTTGATGAAAACAGACCCGGGAAAAAATAAGCAGATTTCCAAGCGTTTGGGGGAGATGGAGCATGTGGTCGAGTTTCATGAATTGATGGGCGAGCACAATTTTTTGCTCAAAATGATTTCTCCTGATTTAGGTCATACGAAGCAGTATTTGGATGACTTGGGTTTTATTGATGGCGTGAGGGAAATCCGTTCGCTGCCCGTGCTTTCAGAGATCAAGAAGACGAATGCGTTGCCTCCCACCCCTTTTCAGAAGCGGTTTTAGTTTTTTTATCCTACCGCCCCCCTTAAATTTCGTTCACTCTTCATGGGTGGTTAGTCGTATATGATTCTCATCATTGCCGAAAAAAACCTTGCCGGGGAACGGATTGCGTATATTTTGGGTGGGAAGAGTGTTAAACTCCAATCGCGCGGAACCTCCAAATATTACTCATTCTCCCGCAATGGGAAAGAACACACCGTTGTTCCCCTGCGCGGGCACATCGTGGAAGTCGATTTTCCCAAGGAATATAGTTATTGGAAAGGTACCGATTTGAAACAACTCGTGACTGCGCCCATTCTGTATAATCCAAGCGAACCTGGGATTGCTCATTTATTGAGGGAAATTGGGAAACTAGCAACGCAAGTAATCATTGCCACGGATGCGGATCGAGAGGGGGAAAGCATTGGTGTGGAGGCCTTGCGGATTATTCAGGAGGCAAACCCCCATGTCCCGACTTCGCGTTCGTATTTTTCGGCTATGACTCCTAAGGAAATAGTGAAAAGCTTTGATGAACTTGTTAAAGTGGATTACAATTTGTCCGATTCCGCGGATTCGCGAAGAGAAATAGATTTGATTTGGGGAGCGGTGCTCACGCGCTATGTTTCCTTGATGGCCAACCGCATGGGAAAAGAATTCATCTCCGTGGGGCGTGTTCAAACACCCGTTCTGAGATTGATCGTTGACAAAGAAAAGGAGCGCTTGGCTTTCGTGGTGAAACCCTATTGGGAAATAATCGCGGATTGTGAGAAAGACAAGAAAAGATTCGAGGCATTTCATAAGGGCGGGAAAATTTTCGAGGAAAAGAAAGCGAAGGAAATTTTTGAAAAAGTGAAAGATGAAAAGAAAGCCATCGTAAAAAAGGTCTCCACGCGAAAAAAAAATATTGCGCGACCGATTCCATTTGATACCACTTCCCTGTTGCGTGCCGCTTCCGCATTGGGTCTTACCGCTAGTCAAGCCATGAATGTGGCAGAAAGTTTGTATATGGCGGGTTACATTTCGTATCCCCGCACCGACAACCAGACCTACCCCTCGAGCATGAACCTTTCCGAGCAGTTGGAAGAACTCAAAAACGATTCGGATTATGCTCCATTTGTCGATCCTATTTTGTCCAAGCCCCTGAATCCTTCTCGGGGCGGAAAGAATACGACGGATCACCCTCCCGTACACCCAACAAAGGTTCCAGACCGCAAGAAAATCGATTCCAAAGAATGGAAATTGTTCGATTTGGTCGCGCGTCGCTTTTTGGCCACTTTTATGCCCGACGCGCAAACCGAAAACGTAAATGTGGAACTTGAAATAAAGAAAGAGCCTTTCATCGCGACCGGGCAAACCATCCTATCTGCAGGATGGAAAGCGGTTTACCCCTTTTCCGCGCTGCAAGAATTCATTTTGCCGAAGTTGAAAGAAGGAGAGTACGTGGACGTGAAAAAAATAACCATTCCGAGGAAGGAGACGCAGCCTCCCAGTCGTTATTCACAGAGCGCGTTGCTGAAAGTCATGCAAGACTTGAATCTCGGTACGAAAGCCACACGTGCGGATACAATCCAAAAGCTCTATGCTCGAAAATACATTTCGGGAATAAAGTCTATCGTGCCCAACCAAATTGCATTCGCGGTGATCGAATCACTCGAAAAGCACTGTGCGATTGTAACGGAGTCCAAGATGACGGCCGAGTTGGAGTTGGAAATGGATGAGGTGGCTGCAGGAAAGAAAGAGAAACCAACAGTTGTAAATGATTCCCGGGAAATGCTGAGGGGGGTATTGGACCAATTGCTCGTCCATAAGAATGTGGTTTCCCTCGAACTCAAAAAAGCCTTAATTCATCAAGAAGTGATGGGGATTTGTCCGAATGACAATGGAAACCTGGTGATGCGAAAAGCCGGTGCGACTGGAAAGCGATTTTTGGGTTGTTCTAATTATCCCAATTGTAAAACTACGTTTCCACTGCCTCAAAAGGGAACGTTGCATGCGACCAATCAAATATGCTCGGTATGCCATGCCGCTCCGCTCATCACGCTTTTAGGTCAACGCTATAAGATGGAGATTTGCGTGAACTATAATTGTCCGTCCAAGGATGTGTGGAAGAGGGAGCAGGAGGAGAAGGCTAAAGCGGCTGCTGCCTCGTTCGCGACCAACCAATCGATAATGCCTTCTCGGCAACCTGCTTTGTCAACCGAAAAGCCAAAGCCCTCTAAAAAATCCGCTTTGGTAAAGAGGGAGAGTCTCTCATGAATCTCGTTCTGGATACCCGTAAGACCGCGCAACAGAATGCCCAGCACTTTTTTGATGAAGCCAAAAAGCTCAAGCAGAAAGTAAAGGGGGCTGAGCAAGGCATGAAGGATGTCCAAGCCAAAATAGAAAAACTGGAAAAACAATCCACTCTTGAAACCACAAAGGTTACGCGGCCGACTCCCAGGCGCTCCAAAGAATGGTTCGAAAGGTTTCGCTGGTGCCTGACTCGGAATGGATTGGTGGTGGTGGGGGGCAAGGATGCTCATTCGAACGAGGCTCTTGTAAAAAGGTATTTGGAGGAGAAGGACTGGTATTTCCATGCCGATTTGTATGGAGCGCCGCACTGTATTCTGAGAGAGGGAAAAACAAAAGCGCGTAGAGAAGATTTGGAGGACGCGGCGAGCTTTGCGGGGTTGTTCTCAAGTGTTTGGAAGAAAGGTCTGTTTTCCGTGCGAGTTTACAAGGTTTCGCATGAGCAAGTTTCCAAAAAAGCCCCTTCGGGTGAAAGTTTAGGTCGAGGGGCATTCATGATTTATGGGCAACGAGAATGGTTCGAGCCCCGTTTGAAATTAGGGTGGGGGATCCAAGAAACCAAGGGCGGTTTTCGCATCATGTGCGGTCCGCTGGCCTGCGTGGAAGAACATTGTTTCCACGCGATGGAACTTTTTCCCGGTGAAAAATCCAAAACCGATGTGGCCAAATCCTATCTTCGTTATCTCCAAAGGCAACCCCGCCCCATTTCTATTTCGTTAGACGAGTTGGTGGCCTCCCTCCCGAGCGGAAAATTTTCCATGAAACCAATTGTTTCTTGATGAAAAAAGGCCTCCTTTTTGAAGGGTTTATAAAATTAGTTTGTTCTGATAATACGTATGGCTCCCCTTCCCAATCCATCCCCGAGTCAGAATGCCAGTTCTGTGCCGGGCCCCAAACGATCCGTCGTGTTAAAGGTCCAGGAGCCTTCTCCTACCCACGTGGGAAGAAACATTGTCACGTTGGATCGAAAGTCCAAGCAATTGTTGGGGATTACTTCCGGGGACATTGTTGAGATTGAAGGATCAAAAAAAACAGCCGCGATTGTGTGGCCGGCTCGTACGGAGGATGAGGGGAAGGACACGATTCGCATGGACAACTTAATCCGTCACAATGCGGGGATAAACTTAGGTGAAAAGGTTTCAGTGAGACCAGCAGTGTTCAAAGAGGCCCAGAAAGTGGTGCTAGCTCCCACACAGGACGTGCATATTATTGCATCCGGGTATGAGCGGATTCTCAAAAAAACATTTATTGGAAGGCCGTTGACGCGGGGAGACAATGTTTGGATTACTGTTTTTGGTTCGGGTTTCATTTACCGTGTGGTGGAAGCCAATCCGCGCGGCATTGTTAAAGTCACGGATTTTACTCAATTCATCCTCAAGGACGAACCAATCAAGGGAGAATTGGAAGGGGTTCCTCGAATCGCCTACGAAGATGTGGGTGGATTGGGTTCCCAAGTTCAAAAAGTTCGCGAAATGATTGAACTGCCCATGCGTCATCCCGAATTGTTCCGAAAACTGGGAATCGAGCCTCCCAAAGGAGTATTGTTGCACGGTCCTCCGGGAACCGGAAAAACGTTGCTCGCGAAAGCGGTCGCGAATGAGACGCAAGCGCACTTCATTTCGGTTTCCGCGCCGAGCATCATGTGTGTAGGAGAAGACACTCCCATTTTGACGAATCCGAGGGGGGCTAAAACAGCTAAACTGTTGTTTGATGAAGCTAAATCGAAAGGAAAAGTTGTTCAAGATGGAAGATATGAAGTGGTGGAGTTGCAGGAGCCTTTGTCCGTATTCGGTCTAGATGCTGACCTGAAAATAAAGAAGGGGCGCATTACTCACCTCACAAAACTCAAAGCACCTGCTTTGCGCGTGCGAAATAATTTAGGAGATGAAATCGTTGTTTCGAGCAACCAGCCCTTTGCCATGCTGGACGCATTCGGAAATTTGTCATGGAAAACGGCAGGGAACATGGTGGAAGGGGAATACGTTGCGTGCGCGAGCGAACTTCCGGGAGGAAAATCGCATTCATTTGATTTAGGGGGCATAGAAAATAATCCGAAGGCAAGCGTGAAGCGAACAGGAGACGGTTATTCCGTGAGAATTTTTGGTGGGCAGCCCGTTCATAATGCGGGTTTTGTATCTTTTCCTGTTTCCACTTCTCCCCAATTCATGCGTGTGATGGGATTAATGTATTCGAAAGGGTGTCTTTCGAAGGATGGGCTCGATTTTTCAAACCAAGATTTGGTACTCAAAAAAGAGTTTAATGTCCTTGTAAAGCAACTCTTTGGACTTGAAGGGGTCATCAAGAAAGACAGGGTTGCGGTTTATTCACGAACATTGCGTGAGCTGTTTGTTAGAGTATTGGGATACCCCGTGGGCCCGAAGAAAAACTATCATTTACCTTTATGGATGTTTGGTTTAACGAAAAAGGAAACGGCTGGTTTTATTCAGGGCTATTTTGAGGGAGATGGAACAGTTGGGTTGTCAGGTAATGAGTATCCGACCATCCGTTTGTATGCAAAAGCAAAAACAGCGCTGGGAGATATTAATATTTTACTCCGAAAGATGGGGCTTATAGCCAAGCTCGTCCCGTGGAAGACTCCATTAGGATTGATGCACTGCCTGGAGCTTTTAGGCAGCCAATCGCGGGAGCTTTTTGCTCAACAAATGGATTCTACCACTCCAAAGTTCGCTCGCTTGAAAAAGTGGTTGAACCAAAGGAAGAAATCGGGGGATGACTTGCATATCCCCTCAATTGGGCCACTTCTGCAATCAGTCAAGAAAGCAAAAGGTCTTATTTACGGTAAAACCCTTCCAGAAGGTCCGACTGAAAGATATATTTCGGGCAGAGACCCTTTGACGTATCGAAAGCTCGAAGAAATAGATGGATTGATGGGGCACGATCCTGCCTTACAAAAGATAATGCGCGCCAATATTCGTTGGGCCCGGATTGAATCGATTCAAGATGAAGGAGAAAAAGAGCTATACGATTTAACCGTTGAACCTTTCAGCAATTTTTTAGGCGGATCAAGCCTGATGGTGCTTCACAATTCCAAATTCGTTGGGGAGGCCGAAGAAAGAGTTCGGCAAATTTTTAAGGAGGCTGAAGAGAATGCCCCGAGCATTATTTTCATCGATGAGATTGATGCGATTGCCCCGAAGAGGGAAGAAGTGATTGGAGAAGTCGAGCGTAGAGTCGTGGCGCAATTGCTTTCCTTGATGGATGGAATGGAAGCGCGGGGAAATACTATTGTGATTGCGGCCACGAACCGCGTGAATTCTATTGATGAGGCATTACGGAGGCCGGGACGATTCGATCGCGAAATTGAGATTGGCGTTCCGGATAAGGAGGGTCGGAAAGAGATCCTGCAGATTCACACACGGGGAATGCCTCTGGGAAAGGTTGGGGATAGGACAGTGGATCTGGATTATTTTGCAGGTATTACTCATGGTTTTGTTGGTGCAGACTTGACTGCGCTGGCCAAAGAATCCGCCATGAAAGCCCTGCGGAGATATTTGCCTGAAATTAACTTACAGGAAGAGACTATTCCGGAAGAAGTCTTGGAGAAGATGGAAGTTACCCGATCAGATTTTGAAGATGCATTAAAGGAAATTCAGCCATCTGCCTTGCGTGAGGTAACCGTGGAAATTCCAAACGTGAAGTGGGAAGACATTGGGGCATTAGAAGATGTCAAAGCCCAGTTGCGGCAGGCCGTTGAGTGGCCACTGAAAAATCCAGGGATGTTTAAGGAGATGGGTGTCCGGCCCACGCGAGGAATTCTATTATATGGCCCCCCCGGCACGGGGAAAACACTTTTAGCTAAGGCAATTGCCACTGAAAGTCAAGCTAATTTCATTTCAATTAAAGGGCCGGAGTTATTCAGCAAGTGGGTGGGGGATAGCGAAAAGGGTATTAGACAAGTGTTCAAACGCGCGCGTCAGGTTGCCCCGTGTATCGTTTTCTTTGATGAATTCGATTCCATTGCTTCATATCGTGGAAGCAGCGCTGACTTTGGAGTGGGGGAGAGAGTGGTTAATCAATTATTGACGGAGTTGGACGGGATTGAGTCATTGAAAGATGTTGTGTTTGTCGCGGCTACGAATCGTCCGGATTTGATCGATCCCGGATTGTTGCGTCCGGGTCGGATCGACAAACAGGTTGAAGTAAAGATGCCAGATGAGAAAGCTCGATTAAAGATTTTGGATATCCAGACACGTGGTGTCAGAATGGAAAAAGGCATCTCCCTGAATGAATTAGCCAAACGAACGCCAAACTTTTCAGGGGCCGATTTATCATGTTTAGTGCGCGAAGCTGCCATGTTTGCATTGGAGAAAAATAAACTTAAACCAACCCCCATCACGATGAAACATTTTGAGGAAGTGTTGGAACGCATGATTGGCAGTGTTAGCCCGGAAGCCGTCGAATCGTTCGCAGAATATCGTAAAAGCAAAACATCCGAAGGGTTCAAGCCCAATTATGTGCGCTGAGCTATCACTGCATCGCACGCTTTTCTTTTTCTTGGCCGTTTCGGCCACGAACGAATTTGGACATTTCCTTTCTCGCGGCATCGGTGTGGTATTCTAATGCCAATCGTGCCTCTACTTTTTCGATTCGTTTGAGCTCATTTCCCACGTTTAAATAGTGCAAAACCGCCAAGCTTGCTAAAATGATTCCACCAAAAACAAAACCCGATTCCACGATTCGGAACGGAAGGGCAGTATCATCAAACACTTTTAATAGAGTGAATCCCGTGGCGAACAGCCCGAGCCCGATGCCCGCAGTGCTGAGTTGGGTACGCTGTTCCGCCAAAAGCGTTCGTTCTTTGGCGAGAATGGTGCGCATGTCCACCGAATAGTCTTCCAGGTCCCCCCGAATCATGCAAGGGGTAATGTTTTTAGGATTTTTAAGGTTGGTGATTTTTTAGATTATGAAAAGGATGAGAAACAAAGGGATGAACATAATAGCCCAAATCCCTTTGTTCCAAGCAAAAACTTTGCTTCCGTCCAAAATGAAAAAGGGCAATAGATTGAATAAGGCTAAATACAAGTTAATGGTTCCAACGATTCCCGCGGCTTGTCCAATGTAGGAGGTTTGGTAAAGCAATGCCACCCCCATCGCCAACAATCCAATCACGATATTCATGAGCGGCCCGGCCGCAGAAATGATCCCGTTCTCTGTCAAGGAAACGCGTTTTCCGTAAATATAAACCGCTCCCGGCGCCGCAAAGATGAAGCGAAAAAAGAAGGCGACCGCCAACGCAAAAATCAACCCCAAATTCCATGCCCGGTATTCGGCCTTGGCACCGAAATAAATCGCCACATATTTATGGGCCAATTCATGTAATAGGAACCCGGTCCCCACCGCCAACGCGGCAATGGCGAGGGCGTTTGAAAATCCAGTCACGTTTGCCCCTCGTTCGGAGAAGACGAAGGCAAAGGCGGCTGACAACGATATCCAACTGATTAACAAATCGGTTAGCTCTTGGTTGTTCATCCACCAATCAACCAGGAAGCGTTATTTAAGGGTATTATCCTCCGAAAGCGTTCTACATACTTTACTGACACTCTCGCGCCCGAAGCCCCTGCCTTTCAGGCAAGGGTAAAGGCGTAGCCGTTTGTCAATCGCGCTTTCTCCAACGCCATTTCAACAGGAGCCCACGCCTTTAGGCGTGGGAGTGTCACCTGAAAATTTTACCTAGTTTTAATTGTTTTTCGGTTACCTTGTGAAGCAGGTGAGAACATGCGTTGGCATCTAGAAGAATCCCGTGCCCAAATTTCGATTGAAATGATTTTGGTCATGGCTGCGGTCGTGGCAGTTGTTTTGTTATTGGTCACGCAGCTCCAATCCTCGAGCGAGAAGGGCGTCAACAAACTCAAGCAGAAAACCGATGACATTTTTCGCGAAATCGAGGAAATCGATTGAGGGATAATAAAAATGAATTCATCCGGTCAAATATCGCTCGAAGCTTTGCTTTTATGGGCCGGTTTGGCTAGTTCGATGGCCTTCTTTCTACCTATCTTTTCACAAGTAATGCACGCTCAAGCCTTGCTGGTTCACGTTCGCATGGTTGATTCTCTCGGAGCGGAGGTTTCGCATTCCATCAACGAGCTCTCTTTTTTAGCGGAAGGGAGCGTTCGTATAGTAAAAATTCCTTCTATTACGAATGCAAGCATCGAGATTTTTCCTCAAGGGATGGTTTTGTTTTTGGAGGATGATTCCTTTTTGCTTCCGAAAGAATGGAGAATTGAAAGTCCAGTTCCATTAGAGGGGAATCCTTCCTTCAACAAGAAGGAATGGGTTTTTACTCGAACGGAAAATGGGATTGGGGTTCAATAATAATACTAATTTCCTCTAGTTTGTTTTTTTTGATTCGCTGAGCGTGGCATGTGACGCTATTTTTTTCGTGCGAATGTGTTTCGTCCCCCCACCGTATTTTTGCTATGTTTCCAGAAACAGCAACAATTTCATCCATTTCGTTTCCATATGTCCAGACTCCTGCCAAATTGTGACAAAGATCACGAGCTAACTCTATTTGATTTTTTACCGATTGACCAAAATTTGTTTCCTGAACCAGGGTGGATGTGATAAGGAGTCCAATCAGCAATTCGAATAGGAAAAAGAATCCTCTAGGCTTCACAGGTCGTCACCTCTAATCGAGCGATTGTTTGGGTTTCCTCCAATATGACTATTTTTTCTATTCCCGAGCATATGGCGTCCGCAACGATGGGTTTTTCCCACAATATCTTCTTTTCGCTTGGAGTCAGCATGGCCACCCGATAAACAAAATTCGATGGATCGTATTGGGACAATTTTTCCAAGCAGGTTTGGCTCACCACATACTCTTTCACGCGTCTTTTCTCAGGTGAATAAACTGCACATCCAAACCAAGGGTTGGCGTGATGCTGTCGAACAAGGGTTTCGCTTTGGATTAAACTTAGTCCAAGAGTCTTCTGGTTTTTCCATTGCATGTTTTTTTCGTGGGCGATTTGTTGACTCACTTGCCAGACGAGGAGTAGAATGAATAGCCATGCAGTGAAAACGAGCAGTGTTTCGAGCGAGAAAATGAACCCTTTAGTCATAGTGGTTGGCATCCATCCCTACGTATAGCTCAAACGGGCCCGTAGGCGAATGAATCGCATACGGATAAAAAAAACAATCTTGGGCAGTGATGCGCGCATAGTGGGTCAGTGCCTTTTCGTGGCGGATGCTGCAATCCAATCCGTGTTGTTTCTCGGTCCATGTTAGGATGCTTTTTTGGATTTGCTGGATGTGTTCTTGAATGGGAGTCGAGAGGATCAATAGGCAGGTCAAAAGCGCGGAATACACGAGCATCCATTCGAAGGTTTGCATCTTTTTTACTCCTTTTTTTGGAATTGGCAGGGCATTTTTCCAGTAATCGTAGTCGCGCACGCGTGATATCCGATTGGTAGCGCGAATAAGGTTTGGGTTCGAGGAGCATGGATTTTGGAGAGGAAAACCGTGCTTCCAAATGCGCAGCCGGTGTACGTGTATTCGCCGTACCAATTTGTTCCGTCGATAGGCAAAACGAGCACGTGCGAACACTCATTGAGATAAGAAAGCGAAACCGGAATCGTATTCGTATCTAAGAGTGCCAAATACTGGGTCTGTTGGAGCAGAGAAAAACCGGTTTGGTAAACGATGGGGGTGTTTTGTTTTCGGGTTAGGTCATCAATGATTCCGATGATGCGGGAATTGATTCTGTTTTTGATTAGCTCGGGTTTCTCATGCAGTATCAGTCCCTCATGCAATCCCGAATCAATCACTTCATCTACCAAATTTTCCATTTCGAGTCGCTTGAGGGAAATAGCACTGGAATGGATGCTGTCTTCGAATCCGGGCAATGTTTGGAACTGATGGATAGTAACGAGGAGTTGCCCCACGAGAAAAAGAAAGAGGAAACTTGAAAACCCTTTAGTCATGCCCGAGTTTGTTTTTTGGAAGAGGTTAAAAAGCTAGGCAAAATTTTTTGGGGTGAGGGAGGGGGTGATGATTTTTTTTTTCACTGAAACTCCCACGCCCGAAGCCCCTGCCTTGAAGGCAGGGGTAAAGGCGTCGCAATGATTATTGCGTTTTTTCAAAGCAATCCCGGAAGAAGCCCACGCCTTTAGGCGTGGGAGTTTCACCACCCCCGCTAGAGGGGAAGCCAATGCTGCAAGGGTCAAGCGACCATGGGGACGCCGTGTTTGAATGGCGTTTCATTCAATATCCCGCGCTCCTCGTGTTCGATGCGGGACAATAGTTTGTATAATTCGGCCCGCGCCGCGTGAAAATCAGGCGTGCGGGGGAGCGTTTGAAACAATTTTTCTTTTTTTTCTTTCAACAGGATTATTTTTCGTGTTTCCATCCAATTTTCCAAACTCATTCCTTTCACCCTCCTTTTTTGAGAAAGAAAGTGGAGAAACCGAGGCTATTAACATTTGGAAAGGGGGTGAACCGCCGAGAAAAAAGAGTGGGAAAGGGGATTTTATCCCCTTTCCTTAAAATTATGTTTCGATTTCGGCTGCAGCGGCTGTTTCGATTTCGGCTTTGGTCGCGGCTCCACCTAGGATTCCGCCCGCACTTTGGGCGGTTTCATCCACTTTTTTTTCTAATTCTTCGGCTCGTTCCTCGAGTTCTTGGGCTTGTTTTTCTATTTCGGCTTGGGCTTGTCGGTCTTGGGTTCCCTTTCCGGCTTCCCGCAATAGTCGAGCGGTTCGGTCGAGTTTGTGGGCCGCATGCCTCCATTTGGCAATGTTTTGGACTTCTTGTCCCTTATTGAATCCGAGGACTTTTCCAATTCCGTAGAAGAAATCATTCTTTTTCTCTTCTTCAAATTGGTCTGCCGCTTGGGCTTTTTCAGCCGCCGTGACTAATTCATCGGTCGCCGTGCCCACGATGGCCACTCCTTCTGCATCCTCCAAATAGTCGGATAACCTGGAAATGTCATCGATGGCATCTACTTCGATCGCTTGTTTTCGGGCTTTGCTGAGCTTGTCTTTCACCACTTCGAGCCGGCACACCCGTTCCACGTGTTCCGTAATGTGTTCTCGGATTTTTTCTCCGGTTGTTTGGCTTTGGCATTGGCTCCATTGGCGCCGCGCAAACTTGAGGGTGCGCTCCGCGTGCTCGGAACATTGATTCTGTCCCTCTTCCATTTGTTCGCAAATCTGTTCGAATTGGTCTAATTGGAATTGGGCTTGTAATTCGCACATCGTGCTCACTTTTTCTTCGATGTCTTCGAACGGATTGAACTCGGATTGTTGGCTTTGGCAATCGCTTTTGTATTTGGTTGAGTCAAAGGAGCCGGTTTCGCGGTCGCAATAATCCATGGGTTCCAAGTGTCCCCCGCCTCCAAATCCGGGCCCTCCCCCAAATCCTCCTCCGAACCCACCGGGTCCGCCGGGAAATCCGCCGGGTCCCCCACCGTATTGTTCAGGTCTCCCCCCTCCGAAACCACTGGGTCCACTTGGATAGGGTTGGGGTCCTTCATACGGTCCAGGTCCAAATCCTGGGGGGGGATATTGTTGCTGACCTGGGTAAGGTTGAGGTCCGCTTGGATATTGTCCGGGTTGCGATACCCCTGGGAATCCTCCACTCGGATAATTGGGGTCGTAGGTTTGGTAAATCGTCACGCCTCCTGTTCCCGGGCTTCCTCCGCTTCCTCCATCGGGCGGAGGCTCTCCGCCACCGCCGCTTCCTCCTTCGGGCGGGTAATAAGGGCGTTGGGGATAATTGTTCTGCCAGTCTTGTTGATTCCATTGTTGGTTTTGTTCCCATTGTTTTTTTTCCCATTCTTTTCGTTGCGCCTCGTTTTTGACTTCGCGCTCGCAGATGCGCTGCGCGTCATCGATTCGGTTATTGCACTGGTTGCTCATTTGTTTTTCGAATCGTTCTTTTTCCTTTCCCAATTGCTCTTGGGCGCGTTCCTTACATAATGCAATCACGTTCTCTTCGGAGGGCGGACAGCTGAATGGGGCATCCTTGGGTTTGAATCTACCAAAGAGCTCAGGCAGCTTTCCACAGAATTCCTTCACTTTTTCTGCCCGCGAAACCATTTTCTCGAAGCGCTTGCACACTTTCGAGAAGTTCACGTTGGTTCCAATCCGCGAAAAGATGTCCTGAACAATCTCGTCCTCTTGGTTATCTAAGCATTTTTGGGTGTATCCGGATAATGTCTCGGGTTCGATCTCGCTGAACATGGCGCTTCCCACTTGTCCGCGAATGCTGGCGTTGATTACATCATCTTCCCTCAAACCAAAATCGCTGAAGGTAATACTGTTTTCTCTCGGCAATTCCACTCCCAAATCGCGCTCGTTAAATCCGCCGATTTCTTCAAACGGGTCTTGTCCAAATCCCGGTCCTCCAAATGGGTCTCCGCCAAATCCGGGTCCCCTGCCAAAACCACCAGGTCCAAAGTCTTGGGGTCCGCCGAATCCGCCGGGCCCGCTTGGGCCAAATCCTTGTCCGCCTTGTCCAGAATCATTCGGTCCTCCGAATGGTTGTTCTTGCGGGGGAAATCCCCCTTGTTGATTCGGGTCGCTCGGGAAACCGAAGGGGCTTCCCGCGGTTTGCAAACCAGTCGCGGGACTTTTTCCTTTGTACCAACCAAAGTCGGCAAAGGCAATGGGGATGGCGCTCGCTAATACAGCAAAAACAATCGCCAGCGAAGAGATCTTTTGGAAAGAGTATTGGGGGTGTTTCATGAGCAAACGCAACTTTTCCCCTATATATAAGATTTTTTGTTTGGATTTTGAAGAGAGCCCCCCTCGCCGCCGAGAAAAAAGAGGTATTATAACCTATGGAGGCCATTTTTTGGTGGGTATGGCTCTCGAGAACGTTTTTGCCCGTATTGCGCGGGACCAAGGCATCTTCAAGGATGAGCGCGTATTGTCTCCCGAGTATGTTCCAGACGTATTGCCGCATCGTGAGAATCAGATAAATTCGCTCGTGTATGCATTACGCCCGCTCGCGGATGGAGGAAAAGCGAGCAACGTGTTTGTTTTTGGTCCGCCCGGAACAGGAAAAACGGTGACGTTGAAGTATGTCGTAGACCAATTGAAGGAGTATTCGTCGCGCGTCAAACCGGTTTACTTGAATTGTTTTGCGTACAACTCGCGGCAAGCGGTTTTGTCGGAATTAACGCGAGTCGTTGAGCGTCCGGTTCCGGGAAGGGGGATGAGCACGCATGAGTTGTATGAGAAAGTGTTGGAGGGATTGAAGTTTGCCAAGTTTGTTCCCGTACTCGTGTTCGACGAGTTTGACCAGTTGATGGACCATGATGGCAACGAATTGTTGTATGATATTCTTCGCATTCCCGAACAGGGAAGGCCCTTTGTTCCTGTGATTCTCATTTCGAATGATTCTACTATCCTTTCGCAATTGGATGGTCGCGTGCGCAGTTCGTTTTCTCACGAGCTCGCGGAATTCCAACCCTACACTCCACACCAATTGAAGGGCATTCTCAAAGATCGGGCGAATTTGTCCTTGTTTCCAAATGTGTTATCGGCCGACACCTTGGGATTGATTGCCGCTCACGCCTCCAAACGGGGAGGCGATGCCCGCGTGGCGATCGAAACCCTTCGAAAGGCCGCTCGGAACGCGGAGAAGCACAATTCGCATGAGATTTTGCCCGAGCATGCACGCGAAGCCTTTGAAGATAATGAAACTTCGGCAGTATTGAAAGCGGTCCCCTATTTGTCGGACTCGCACAAGCAAGTCCTAAACGCTCTCTTTTCACTCGGCGGAAAAAATATTCCATCGTTGGACTTGTACTCTCGTTTAGCGTCGCAAGGCGTGAACATGAGCGACCGGAGAGTACGGGAAATAATCACCGAGCTCGAAAAGAAAAAAGCCATCGCCACGCTCACGGATGCGACCGGAAGAGGGAGGACCAAGCGCATTACTGTCAATTTTTCCCAAGAGGCGATGAAATGAAAACAAAAAATACTTTAATCGACATTTACATCACCAACCCTTCCAAAGCGGGGGCTAAGCGAATCGCCACACATTTGTTAAAGAAAAAGCTCATCGCGTGCGCCAACATTTTTGACAACGTGAACAGCTTGTATAAGTGGAAAGGAAAAGTAGTGGATGAAAACGAAACGATTCTCGTCGCCAAAACAGTCGAAAGCAAATGGAGCAAAGTCAAATCCGAGGTCGAGAAGATTCACCCGTATTCGATTCCGTGCATCATCAAAATTTCCGTGGAAAGCAACAAAAAGTATTTTGATTGGGTCAAACGCGAAGTGAGGACAAAATAGTTTCATCCAGTTGTTCGAATTCGGCAATATCTTTGGGTGAGTTGAGCGCTTTCCAAAACCCTTCGTGTTTGTGCACGCGCAGCTTTATTTTTGGGAAAACATCGTATTCCAGGCTTCCTTTTTTTGGGAGTTTTTCCAACAACTCTCGTCGGTTGAAGACATACCATCCACAGGAGACCCATTCATCCAGAACGGGCTTTTCCACGAATGTGGCGTATCCTTTTTTTTCTTTGATTAACCCGAAAGGCAATCGCGGATGAGCGACAAAAATCGTGTGCTCTTTTTTTTCTTGCATGGCAGAAAAAGGGATGTCGGTGATGTCGTCGCCGTTCAGGGCTAAAACAAATTCCGAGCTTGTTTTTTTCATGGCCAGCTTCAATCCCCCTGCTGTTCCCAATGGGTCTTTTTCCACGGCAAATTCTATTTTTTTGTTTCCGTATTTTTGGTTCACGTGCGTGATGATTTCGTTGGCACCATAACCAATGGACAGAATGATTTTGTCCGCGTGAGGAATGAAATAGTCGAGTTGCCAATCCAAGATGGGTTTTCCTCGTGCTAGCACAAGGGGTTTAGGGAGCGGATTTTCCATGCGTTGCCCTTTTCCGCCGATGAGAAGGATGGCGTCCATTTTGTTAGGGCGTGTTTTGGTTATTAACGTGTTTTTGGTTCATTGCTCGGGTTGTTTTTCTGCCTTTTTTGATCCGAATAGTCGTCGAGCCCGTGCCCGGAACGTTTTTTTTGCTTCTTTTTGAATCGGCCAGTCGTCTCATTTCCTCCCGGTGTCTTTCTCGACCTTCCGGGAATCGCTAAAAATCGATGTCCGGTTGCCGCCGGCGTGCGGCTTCTTTGAAACCGTGCCCTCTCCTTCGCTGCTCGGCTACGAAGGTCTGGCAGGGCGTACGTCTGCTTGAGGCGGGCATGTTTTCGTTCAAGGAGGCCGGCTTTAAATAATGTCATCAGGGGTTTCCGCGTTGTCCTCAGATAACTCAGAACAAGTCGCTGCAATCCATTTTTCTCCCGCAGTTGGGGCAGATGGTTTTGCATTTGTTTTCGTGCATTTTTGTTCCGCAAGTCAGGCACGTATGAGTGGTTTCGTTTCGAATCATTTTTTTACCCGATTCAAGTCTCTCCACCCGATGTCGGTGCGGTAGTGCAAATTGTTTCCTTCGATGTGGATGAGGGAAATGGCGGCATACGCATTTTGGCGTGCTTCCTGAACATTTTTTCCTGCTCCCACGATATTGAACAATCTTCCTCCATTCGCAAAAAATTTTTCTTCTTTTATTGAAATGCCTGCTCCATAAATAGTCACATTTTTCATTTCGTTGGCTTCATCCAATCCAAAAATCTGTTTTCCTTTCGCAAGAGAATAGTCTCCGGGGTATCCGCGCGAAGCCCCCACGACGCAAACCCGGTGAACATCATCCAATTTTAATTCTGCATTTTCTAATTTTCCTTCCATGCATTTCAAAATGAGTTCCGCGTAATCGTTTTGGATTTTGGGCAAAACGACTTGGCATTCGGGGTCGCCCCATCGTGAGTTGTATTCGATTGTGCTTATTCCACTTTGCGTGACGATTCCTCCCACGTAAATGATTCCCCGATAGGGGTTTCCTTCCTTCTTCATTCCTTCGGTGACGGGTTTGATTTGTTGGTTTTCTATTTCTTCTTCGTATCCTTTTGTGATTTGTACTGGCGAAACGGTTCCCATTCCTCCGGTTTGGTTTCCTTCATCAAAGTTGTTGGCTGTTTTGTGGTCTTGGGCGGAGGAAACGATTTGGTGGGTTTTTCCATCGCTGATCGCGTAATGGGAGTATTCTTCTCCGATTAATCCTTCTTCGATCAAAAACTCTTTTCCCGCTTCGCCAAAATTTTTCATGAATTCAATGTTGGTGTGGGCTTGGTTCACGCTCGTGGTTTTGAGTGCTCCTTTTCCCGCGCACAAGCCCGTGGCTTTGACAAAAAGCAATTGATTGGGGTTTTGTTGGTAAAGTTGAGTCGCGTACTCTTTTCCTTTTTCGATTGAATCAAAATACCGGTATTCCGGCGTTGGAATCCTGTTTCGGGTCATGAATTCGCGGGACCATCTTTTGTCCCATTCTAATCGCGCCGCGTTGCGTGTGGGTCCGAACGCCATGAATCCGTTTTTTTGAAGCAAATCAACCGTTCCTGCCGCGAGCGCATCATCCTGGGCCACGTCGATTATGTCCGGTCGGTGTTTTTGGGCGATGCGAAGGAGGCTTTCGGCATCGTTTAATTTGCTTTCTTTTTCAATTACGATTTCTTTCTTCCGATTCCATTTCATGAAATCGTTTCCGGGCGTGACAATTATTTTTTGGATGCGCGAGCTTTTCTCGTATGCCGTGGAGAGTGCGTGTTCTCTTCCCCCGGATCCGATGATCATGACGCTCAAACTTTCGCTCATTTCTAAAGTATAGGAATGGGGCTATTAAAGCCGTCTCGCACGCATTGGTTTAAAAGTATCGGATTTCGTTATTCGGTGTTAGGTGGGTAGAATGGTGGCTAAAAAGAGAGCAAAGAAAGGGCCCGGGAATATTGCGGGAAAGCAGATTCGGAAGCAGGTCAAAGGGGCCAAGACTGAATCGAAGCCAGTAAAGAAGGAAAAGGTTTCAGTATCGGCTTTCAACCCCAAACCCCAATCGTCTCTGCGGGGAATCATGAAAGAATTACAATCATTAAAAACGGAAGTTTCGGATTTGGAAAAGGAGGCAGCGCCTATGGCGAAAGGAAGTATGCGAAAACCAATGGAAATGGAGAATGGTGATTCTCTAGCTCCAGAGGAAGTGGCGGTAAGACTGACGCGTTTGTATTTTGAGGAAATCGCTCGCTTGGGTTTCAAGCGGAGATTGGATTTCGATGCCATTATCAACGCATATTATTATTGCTTGCAGCGCTTGCAGAACAAGGAAAAGGAACTGGAAATCATGCGTAAAGTAGTCGAGCGGGAAGAAAACAAGTTGTCAGGCGAGAGCAAGACGCAATTGTTTCCCGAAATGTAATGTAGAGTAGCGGTCGCAAAGGTGAAACTATTTATGCAACTCAAGTATTGTCCGCAATGCGGTAACATGGATTTCGTGTCGGCTGCCAATGGATTGGTCTGCACCCTTTGTCATTTTGGGGGGCCGATGGCCGAGGGCCCGATGGACAAAATCAATGAGGTTCGAAAAAAGGCCCGGTCCAACCTCCAAAATATACCCAAACTCATTCCCTCGACGAGCCAATCCATGAAGGAATTGGCTGAAAAACTAAAGTCTTTAAAGGGAAAATCCTCCGAGGATGCAGAATTCTTGTGAGCGGGGAAGGGAAGGCATGAAAAAAGAATTGGCGGACTGGTTAATGGTCGGACTCATTTTCCTTGTTTTGATCGGGTTGTTCATGTTTGTTCAAGCCCGTTCTCCCATCGTTACTGGGAGGGTTTTGGATTATTCTTTTTTTGAGCAAACCCCTTGTGTCTCGTATTCGGAAGGAAAACCCGTTGCCGTGAATGGTCGCACCCTCAATTTGTGTGGCAATCAAACCCACTCCGTGGATTATTTTGAACTCTTTTCGAACGAGACCACTATTCGGTGCAACGGTTCCACTATTTCAGGGAATGGGGGCGCGTTGTTTGTGGCACGAATTCCAAATCCAAAAGTTAGCCTCCAAAATTGTGTAGTCGAAAATTTTGATGGGTTCTACCAAAACAAAAACCCCGTGGATGTGCGAATCGAGTAGCGTCACGAGGCGAGCAGCAAATCTGTTAATGTCTGGAAAGCGGATTGCCCGGTTTCGTGGAAAAGAACTTTGACGGCTTCTGGGTTCGTGGTCAGATTGGCAGCGAGGATGACGGACCAATCCCTTTTTCTTCCAACCCTTTTTCGTAAGGATTCGTATTGTTCCAGATTTAAGCGCATGTTCCGCCGCGCGCCTGTTCGGGTTTGGGTGATGGTGAGATACACCCATTCTTTTTTGGTTCCCACCTTGTGGAAATGGCGAACGGTTATTTCATACGGTTTCTGAGGCGTGGGTCGGATGCGGGCGGAGCGCACCAAGCGAATGGCAGTGCGCGGCACTGCTTTCGTAGATATGCGTCCCGGTCTGCGGACCAGTCGCCTGCTTACTCGGGGTCGTTCTCGCATTGCGGAGGCCATACCCTCTTTTATGGTTCTCGGCTTTTAATTCTTGCATATGTGGTTGGAAAGGTATGCCCCCAAGTCCTTGTCTGAATTGATCGGCAATCCGGAAGCATTCACCGAAATTCGTTTATGGGCGAATGCCTGGAGGCAAGGCAAAATCAAAAAACCCCTGTTATTGGTGGGTCCTCCCGGCGTGGGTAAAACAGCGAGCGCGTATGCGTTGGCCAACGAGTTGGATTGGTCTTTGGTTGAGTTTAATGCCTCGGACACGCGCAACAAAGAAACAGTGGAAAAAGTAGTGGGAGGAGCCGCGCTAAATGCGAGTTTTTCGGGAAGCTTGCGTTTGGTTTTGCTGGATGAAATTGATGGTATTCAAGGCACGGAAGATAAAGGCGGGTTGTCGGCCATCTTAAGTGTGTTGAAGGAAGCCCGAAACCCGGTTATCCTCACAGCGAATGCCATTTATGGAGACAAGCGCCTGGCTGGAGTGAGGGGATATTGCAAGATGTTGTCATTCAAAAAAATCCCTTACCCGAGCATTGGAAAGTTTTTGAAGGAAATAGCAGATAAGGAAGGTATTGATTACGATGCGCATTCGATCACGGAGTTAGCCAAAAACTCTTCGGGAGACGTTCGAGCGGCCCTCATGGACTTGGAGTCCCTTTCCCGAGTCAACAAAAAAATAATTTTGGAGGAAGTCAAAAATTCGGGTTATCGCGAGCGGCAGGAAAACGTGTTCAACGTGATGCGCACCTTGTTTGTTTCTTCTTCATTGAATGAAATTCGCCGCGCGCGTAATAGTTCGGAAGTGGATCATGACTTATTGAAGCGTTGGGTGGAAGAGAACATTCCGAGGCAGTTTCCTATGTCCGAATCATTGGCTCCAGCGTTTGACGCTTTATCGCGCAGCGATTTGTTCGATGGACGAATTTTTAGAAGACAAAACTATGGTTTTTTGCGCTATTCAACCGAACTGGCTGCAGGAGTTGGTTTGTACACGAGTGAGCGCGCCCACGGATGGATTCAATACCAGTTTCCCACCATTTTGAAACGCTTGTCCCTCATGAAGGGTTCTAGCAAAAAAGAAGTGATTCAAAAAATCCAAACCCACTTGTACGGTTCTCGTTCCCGTATCGCACAAGAGCTCGTTTTTTGGCCCGATTTTTTATCGGATGAAAAGAAGAACGTGGAATGGGTCAACAAATTCGGTTTTACGGACGAAGAATTGGCCTTTTTGTTGCAAACGAGTCCGACTTCTGCTAAGGTGAAGAGGCTGGTGGAGAAGGCCGAACAGGCCAAGCGTCCTGAATCGGTTGAAAATGAAAAAAAGAAATCGAAAAGCAAATCGAAGCGCGAAAAAAAGAGTGAAGCTCCATCCGAAGAAGTCGTGATCTCCTCCCCGGCGATGCAAGAAGAGGATTATGAAAAGCAGACATCGTTATCCAAATTTTTGAATGATGGACCTGGCTAGGCAGCGCGTTGCATTTGGTGATGGAGTGCAGCTCGTATTTGGGGTGGATTTACGTATGCTTTTCTTAGGAACAACATGAGTGCGACGGCGCGCAGTTCTTTGCTCGCATACCGATTAACGCTAAGCAATCGTTCTTTCCATTTTGGATGCACAAACTTGCTTTTCACGAACTTTTCGAACGTGGCAGGGTTCTTCATCATGTCCGCTAAGAAAGGATATTGCAACGCAATACGCATAAGAGTGACCTCTAATCCGTATTCGATGATCATCCGTTCGATTTCTGCGAGTTCCCTCCGCCTGATCTGTTGGTTTCCTACTATCAAAACCGGGTCCCTTCCCCGTTGTCTTCTGGATAATGGTTTTGCCTTTGGTTTTTCACGCAAGAATCGCCATTCGCGTGCCCCTGCTAGGGGTTGTTCTTCTTCCGGTTCAATGTTTCGGGGCAAACGCTGCAATTCCTTGATGGCGGAAGTCAGCCGATTGTGGGATCGATTTTGAAATAATTCCCCTTTGGCGGCGAGCGAATATTGTGCCTTCAGAAATGAATCTAGTGGGCTGGAGTGCCCTTTTCGATAGTGCTTGGAGGGTTTGACCAATCGGAGTCTGGGCCCGCGTTGTGCGGAATTCATTATCCTTCCCGGAACAACTCTTCTTCTCGAAAAGAGAGGCATATCTATAGGAGAATGCATGAAACCTTCTTTAAGGGTTTGCCAGGGCATCCCAGTATGAATGGACGTGATGGGCAATGGCTAACCGAAATGGCCCGGGAACATAATCCTCCTTTTTGGGTTCTTTTTCCAAGGGTTCCGCAAACGCATTATTTTGAATTGTTGGATGCATTTCGAGGAATCTCCAAAGAATTGAAGGTTTGTTATTCGGTGAAAACGAACCCGCATGAAAAGATTTTGCAGGCGTTAGACCAAATGCACTCGGGTTTTGAATGCGTTTCGTTGAGGGAACTGAAGCAGATCCAAAAATTCGAGGGTCCCAAAATTTTTAACAGCTGCGCTTCTTCATTGGAAGAGTTGAAGGAAGCCTTGTCTCAAAACGCACTCATCGTGATTGATTCCTTGTCTCAAGCCGAATTATTGTCCACGCTCACCGGAAATAAACCCCTGAAAGTGGGGTTGCGCGTGCGGTTTGACCATCGTCGCTTTGGTTTTTCTCCGGGTGAAGTGAAAGAGGCCATCGCTGCGCTCGAAAAAATGAATCTGCGTGTCAAGGTTATGCATTCCCATCCGGGAACGAATTGTTCGTTGAACCATTACCGGAATTTCATTGCGCAAGTCTCCCAATTAGTCCAGGATTTTCCTTTTTTGGAAGGAGTGGATTTGGGGGGTGGTATCCCGGGAAAAACCGCGTTAGTGGAGCGAAAGGAAAGGTTGGAGGCGTATGCCCAAATCGTTCACGAACGGTTGGGAGATTTTTTGAAAAACAAAAAATTGTATTTGGAGCCAGGAAGGTTTTTGGTGGAGGATAGCATGGTTCTTGTTTCGAAAGTTCGCCATGTCAAAAATGTGGATGGTCAACGCTTTGCACTGTTGGATGTGGGAGTCAATGTTCTGCCTCGCGCGACCATGAACCAATTCCGCTTTTTTGCATTGACGCAAAGCGGACAGAAAAAGCAACATTTTAGGCTGGGGGGCCCGCTCATGTTCGGTACGGACGAGGTCGGTCATCTGACAGCGGCACTGAAGCAAGGCGATTTGGTTGCGGTCGAGAATACGGGAGCGTATTGCACTGAGATGGCCTGGCAGTTATCCTTCGACTTACCCCCCATCGTGTGCATCGAGTAAAAAAAATTCCACTTGGAATTCGTCAAGTCTTCGATTCGAAGAAATCCCAAATCTCGTCCGTCGCGTTGATCGCGGTAGAGGGCTTGTTTTTCTCGAGCGGGTTGCTCGTTTCCGTGATTCCGGGCCAGGAGTGTCCGCCGTCTTGTGTAACGCATGCCACGACTTCGACCCCGTTTTGGCATCCGGTATATCGGTCGCAATACGCCTTCTCATTCTCCAGGTATCGATTCGGGGCGCTCGCGCAACGGTTGGCTTCGACCCATCGTGTGAGGGTGTCGGAGAATGAAGCGAACGCCGTCTCTCCCTCCAGCCTGCAATCGGGTCCGCATCCCCCGTCGTACAATACGTGCGAATCCTGCAGGGAATGGACCATCATCACTGACACTCTCGCGCCCGAAGCCCCTGCCTTTCAGGCAAGAGTAAAGGCGTA
>CAYJRE010000002.1:0-49338 GCA_964372665.1 uncultured archaeon
TTTTTTCAAAGCAATCCCAGAAGAAGCCCACGCCTTTAGGCGTGGGAGTTTCACACTTCCGAAAACAATTCTTCCTTAGGCAAGACTTCGATCCCGTTTGACGTGATTCGAACGGGCCTCAGCTTGTCGCTTATTTTGGTATCGCGCATTTTTAGAATGCCGATGCTTCGGACAAAACGGTTTTCCACACGCGTATGATACAATAACACAACACCATCCGCGACATACTCTTCTAATCCATACAATCCCGCATGCTGGCCCGTCGAGCTTTCATTCGTAATAACCGTGGTCACATCCAATTTTTTGAGCATTTTTCCGAGTGATAAGATTCGTTTTCGAGCGTCCAATTCGCGTTCAAAATACAAGTGAAAAATAACCCCGGGATCAATCACCAAGCGCTGCGCCTTGTGTTTAGTCACCAAATCTTCGATACTATCGCGCAACTTATCAAAATCATACAATTCGACCGTTTGAATAACGATTTTTCCTTTTTTTACGGCGGATTCCAAATCCCACCCGAAAATAGAAGCAGTTTCCATCAACTCCTCCGGCTTTTCCTCCAGTGAAAGGAATACCCCCGTGTCATTGTGTTTGACGACCCCTTGATACAAGTATTGCAAACAAAAAATAGTTTTTCCCGAACCAGGATCCCCGGTTAATACGACCAAGTTTCCCTTGGGAATGCCCCCCTCAATCAGCTCGTCCAATCCCGTAATTTCGGTGGGTGTTCGTTCCACAATCGTGATAGGCATGGCGTTCATCACCTGGCACGCGACTTTGGCATATAAGACTTAACCAAAAAACCCTCCCTCGTCATTTATTTTGGGTAATTATTTGTTTGATCGTTCACCCAAAACCCGTTTTTCTTCGACAAATGCGAAAGTTTGGTTCATGGAAGGTGAATGTTTATATACGAAACCGCCTTTCCTGGACGATAGCCAATTGCCTTTCTTTGCAAAGGAGGAGAGAAATATTATGATTAATTTAGGAAAACGAGGACAATCGGCGCTGGAATACCTGATGACGTACGGCTGGGCGCTCGTCGTCATCGTGATTGCAGTTGCCGCGCTGGTGGTACTGATCAACCCCAGCACCATCCAAGGAGACCAATGCGACGCCAAATTCGGACCGTTTACGGTGTCTCAGAACAATGTAGTAGCGGGATCCACTCAACTTGTTTTGGTCAATCAGACTGGACAGGCTGTACAGTTCACGAGCGCAACCGTGACTGGGACAAACGGTGGAAATAATACATACGCTTCAGGGGCCGTCGCTTTGTCGGGAACCGGCATAGACATGAACCCTAATGAGACAGATACCTTGGTTATCGACCCCGCCAACGATTTGAGCACCGGAGCCTACAGCTTGACGTATAATCTCACGTACACTGTTGGCCAGCTGGCTGGCGTAGTCGCGACAGGGTCTTGCCGCGGAACGATTTAACAGTAAATAAGCGATCTTGCTCGGGGTTTTACCTGGGCAAGACCCTTCTCTTTTTTTATAATCCAATACCCATTCTGCCCTATGCCTAGCTCAAAAACCAAAGCCAATGACAATCATATGGAGCGCGAAACTCCGCATTTAGTGGATGGAAACAACAACCACCTGCTTTCCGAAGAACAAATCCAGGACTTGTTACGACCCGGAAAAGAATTCGATATGCGTTTGCAATCCCATGTTTCCCAACTATCCTTTGGAACCAACAATTTGGTTTTAGTGGGGTTGCGCGACTATGCCACGACCCCCCAAGCCCTATTGTCCTATTTCCAAAAAGAAAAAATTCCCGGCATTTATATCACCATCAACAAGCCCTACGAAGACCTCACCAAAACGCTATCCAACCCCCCCGAAAACGTGAAGTACGTGGACGTGATTACTGCATTGACCGGTCGAGAAACCGAGGACACGCAACATGTCACCTATTTGGACTCCCCCTTAGCATTGGTCGAACTCAACCTGGCCATCGCAGACCAACTCAAAGCCCTCGTGAGCAACAAAAAATTCTTGATTTTAGACTCGGTATCCACCCTGCTCGTGTACAATTCCCCCCAAGCCGTAGAAAAATTTTGCCACACCGTCATCGCAAAAAACCGAAATGAAAGCGTGCTCGGCTTATTCATCATGATTGAGTCCGAAGAACACCATTCCGTAGTCGAAACACTTGCGCAGTTTGTCGACAAAGTGATTTCAATCAAATAAGAAACTCATTCCGCTCCACTAACCCAAAACCCAAACGAAGTTGGCAAACGGCATCCGCCTCTTCAAAAAACTGGTGAACCCGCTTCGAACCAATCATTGCTTCTCCTCTTATTTTTTCCAACTCAATCATTTTTTCTTGGACGCGACGCTGCACCCTTTGTTTCTCCCATTCGAGCTTGGAACGACGAGCATACAAGGGATGAGATACGTATTCCTGGTGGTTTTGTTCCAACACCGAATCCAAATCGGAAACATACTCGAAATAATTGGAAAAGAAAGGGTTTTCTAGGGCCTCCAACACCATTTTTTTCATTTCTTCTTTTCTCTCTTTCGAAAAAGGGAACTTTTTCTCGTTCAACGAGTCGACCGACAAACGCAACAACATCAGTAGCCCCGCTCCATGGCCGTCTTTTTCACGAGCAGAGGACGGGTTGGCCAAATACAATTGGAGCACGCGAAGCTGAGCATTCTCCATCTTCTGAAACGTTTTCGTTTTCTGAGACAATTCATCCAAGACCAGCCCAATCTTATTCCACACGCCCATCCATGCCCCCACGAGTTCCTTTTTCTGGTGAAGCAACGCATTGCGCGACTCTTCCAAACGGCGAAGCGTATCGTATCCCTTTTCAGCAGATAAATACTGGAGTTCTTCTTCCACTCTTTCTGCCAGTCGTTTATCCCGCTCAATTTCACGCTCACATTCTTCTTGAGTTTGCATGATAGCGCGCTGCATTTCTTGTTCTTTTTGCAAGTTGGTGAGCAATTGGAAGGGCTTCATGGCAGCATGCTTAGATAAGTTTTGCATGACGATACGACGCATCTCCAACAATGCGTCGTCCAACTCTCGCGCATGAGGGTTGGATGCTAAAAAATGGTGTTGGACGTTTTGGGAAAAGAAAGCGTGGCTGTTCAAGGCATACTCGATCAGCGTTTCTCCCGTGACGGGAGGGAGGAGATTTTTCAACGACTCTTTTACTGAGAGAAGCGCATTATCTTCGAGACTTTCGAGGAGACGATGTACCACGTGCTTGACTTGGGCAGCCCGGAGGGCCAGCGCATGTGTGACGCGAACCCTATCCTTTTCTAGTGATTGCTCCGCGGCACGGAGACCTTCTTCAAGGCTATATACCCGCATCCAGGATCCGCAAGTACTAACCCACGAGCCCTTTTTGGTTTTACGCTTTCGTCTGCAAAAATGGCGCGAGGTTTAAAAAGGGCAAACGAGTAAACCCCGTCGAGCAACCATGAAAAAAGTCACCGTTCTTTCATTTGTCATTGTCGTAGCCTTACTGTTTTTACCGTTTGTCTCAGGAAACGTCGCGACAACAACAATGACGTGGTTCGTAGCAACCGTTAAGAGTGTATCCGTATCGTATGGTTCTCCTTGCACGTCGTCCGCCTTCTTTTTTGTTGAAAGCAATGCCCAGTTTGACCCAGATTCGGACGGCAACTGGGCTAGGAATGTCCCCCAATCCACGCGAATAGGGGCCGGAGACACCAATTGCCAAACTTCTTCTCAAGCAGGGATGGTTGTTTCCAATAATGGAACTGCTTCCATCAATGTGGATGGTAATTTTACTTCGGCCATGTCTGGTGCAGATATTAATATAGAGTTGAAAGTGTGGCAGGGCAGTTCGGGTTGCGGAACGAATGGTTTAGGGGGGTGGGAAGAACCATGCAGTGTTACCTCAACGACAACAGCCCCGACTACTACCACGTGCCGGGAGTATAGCAGTGGTTCGAGTAATGCGGCTACAGCCGGTCAACGATTGGTCACCGCCTTGGCTGTTTTTAGCAGCCAACAATTATGCTTCTCGGGAGACGCAAACGGTTTCCTGTCTGCCGGAGACCACAATAAATCCTACCAAATAGGAAGCGAGTTCTCCTGATGCTCCTTTTCTTCAACTACTTTTTAGGATAGGAGAAAAGGTTGTTTTATTAATATCAAAAAAGTATATCTGCAAACGGTTGATTTCTTCCCATGCCCTCAACGAAAGCCAGTCTCAAAAAAGTCCCAGAAACCATTCCCGTTTCTTTGCCTGAAAAAAACAACACCCCATCACGGTTTTCCCGTCAAATTCCAATAGGAGGAATCATTTTAGTCTTGGTCGTGGGCGTGTTAATTGGTGCCTTCCTTGCGGGAGGGGGTTCCATCACCGGACTCGTTGGTGGGGGAATAATCCCATCCGTTAATTCCTCAACAGGGGGTGCAGACTCTGCATTATCTGGGGACGCTCCCCTTACCTATGCTGGTGTTTCTCCGGGAGAAAAAGGAGAAGCGTTGAAAGGGCAATTTTCAAAAGCCAAATACCAAAAAGAAGTATTTCGACCCGACCGAGAAAACTATGACTTGTTCGAAAAAGCGGCAACTTATCGCGGGGAAACGCTCGAGCAAACCAAAGCCTTCTTTTACAATTGTTGCGGTCTCACAAGCGAAGCAGACATTTTTGCTCAGTTGCCCCCGCTTCCGGATGACTTTGCAGACATCGCATTTGCAATACAAACCGGGAGACTATTCCAAATCGGACTATTAGAAAAAAATATTTACACGCAACCCGAGACTTATTTTCATGGGAGCGAGACGGCAGCCGTTAACCGGTACTGGGCTTTCAAAGGTTGGGCCGAACCCGATTTGAGCCAATGGGGGGATTATGGAGGCCAAGCCATGCCCGCCCACCAAAGCGCAAGCGTCAACAAAAATGAACAGAACACGTTCACCGCCGTCGTTTTTTTCACGAATGGTTGGAACATCCAAAACTATGTCGGAATCAACCTGCTCCCGAATGCCGAATCAACCCAATACTTTGACGTGAGCATTTCCGAAGATAAAACCGGCAAACCCTACTTCTTGTTGGGGCCCACTTTTCCAGTCTTTGATAAGGATTGGGCCACCAAGGTTACCATCGAAGGAATCGTTAAACCCGAAACCCCGAATGGAGTATACACGATTATCATTAATCCCTCCCGCCCCCCCAAAGAGTTAGATGGAGAATGGTCGAACGAACACCCGGGGTTATACGCCCCCTACGGTGGCATCGGGCCGAGCGGGGGATACATTACCCTAGAAATAACCGTTACCGAATAACGGCTCCTGAATCATAGTCGGCGAGAGGTATAACCTAATTAATTCCAACCCCTTCATCCGACCACCTATGGGAAGAAAGCGTTCAAATTTCACTGAGAGCCACGCCGCTTTTCTCGTATTCATCCTCCTTTTTTTCCCCCTCGTCGATGCGAATGTTTCTTCATCCACCACCACGTGGAGGTCGGGATCCGAAACAGCCTATACCATGAAACTATTCTACCCTCTTTGCGCAGCCTCGACCGGAAGCCAAGTCATTACCGCGACCGTTAAAGGGATATTATTCAACCAAATCCAAACCGATGCCACTGTTTTTGCCACGATTCGAAAACCCGACTCAACAACCACGGACATCAATTTCACCAGTAATGGGGATGGCACCTACGATTACAATTTCAACTTTGACCAAAATGGAACCTTTTTCATCCAAGCGCACGCCTACAATGGATTTTCCGGAGCCAAAGGAGACGTGAACGGGTACCGCTACATCAAAGACCTGAATTGGACTACTGCATTTCTCAACAACAACGCAAGCTTAAATGCCGGAGACCTGGGAACGATCCGAAACACCGCAACCAACATCGACAACAACCGCGTGTTAGATATCAACGTGAACACGACCATTTACTATCCCAACAGCACCGTGTTTGATGCCAACGCGAGCATGACTCAATCCTCGACTGGAGAATTCACTTACTCCTTTTTCGCTCCCACCACGAGTGGGACCTATACGGTGGCCAGCATTTTCAAATGCGACTCCTTGTATGATTTCAATAACGCCGGGCGATTTACGGTTGCAGCAGCCGGAGGTGGCGGCGGTGCCGGTGAGGGAGAAATCGGAGGAGGAGCAGGTGGAGGAGGAGGCGCAGGAAAACTCGCCCAAATCATTTCCGTAACATTCAAACCAAGCCTCAGCCGAAACTCGCCCTCTCAAATGAATGCCAAAATCCAAAACCTCACGAGCAAAATAACCGATTACGTGTTCGAGTACATCCTTAAATCTCCTAGCGGGCAGCTCACATTGGGAGAAAAAGAAATACTGGACGTGGGGCCATTCAACATCACCGAGGTCTTCATTGATACCATTACTCCACTCGAATTGGGGGACTACAATTTAATCGCTCGACTCAAATCGCTGGACAAGAAAAAATTATACGATACGTACATCCAATCCTACCCCATGCAGGGAACACACTCTCTTGCAATCGATGTCCAACCCACTTCACTCAAGACAGCCTTGGGGTTAACCTTTCCCTTCACCATCAACCTACTCAACAACGGGGATTTCACCGAAGAAAACATCCAAGTCACGTGGTATATTTTGGGTCCGGAAGGAAACGAATACGTACGATCCACATTTAGCACGTCTCTCAATCCCAACCAAACTAAATCGCTCCCCTATTCTCCATTCATCCCGCTGCAATCCAAAATAGGGCTGCACGAACTCACCGTGGAAGTAACCGCTTACAACGTGACCCAAACCAAAAAAATCATGTTCACAGTAGTCTCGCCCCAAGAATACTATGCGCAACTCATCGCGGACTTGGAATTGCGTATCGACCAACTCCAAGAAAAAATACGATCCTTGCAACAACGCGGATTTGATGTTACGGAAGTCAAACTCATGCTGCTCGATATTCAAACGGATTTGGCGAAAGCCAAAGGAATGTTTTTGGCTGGAAACTACGAAAACCTAAACCAAGAATTGTTGGATTTATCCGCGGCCGTCACGCGATTAGCTGCCATGATTGACGCCCTCGAGCAACAAGCGCCCCTCCTTTCCCGTGAAGGACTATTACTCATCCTCTATGCGGGGGCGCTGCTCTTACTATTATTGTTCCTCTGGCTCCTCCGAAAGCTCCTTCAGAAAAAAACAAAACCATCTGTCGGAACCAAGATCAGTCCTCGACTTTTACCCACGATGCCGTGGCTGGACCGCTTATTAGACATCGTTACCTGCTATTATCCTAAGAAGAAAAGGAAGACGCTGAAGCATAAGCCTTTAATAGACGAACTTCTAAAATTGAAGGAGTAGATGGTTGAGTATGGTTTCGACTGAAGTGATCGTTTCAATTGGTCTTTTTATCGTGCAAATGATTATTGCGGTTTACTTAATACGCTATTCCAATCAGCAACTCATGAGAAGCATCTCCAACCTGCGCGACAAAAACTTGGAACTAATGAAGCTCAACGCCCGCCTAACCAAAACAGTCATCCTGAACGAAGACAATTTTCGGAAAGAATTGGATTCGTTAAAGTCCGGGAAAGCAAAATCTGAAAGAACAACCGTACAAGCAACCAGCAAATCGTAACTGAAAAAGAGGAACCAAAAAATGCCCTTTGCCGAAATCACGGTCTCCATTGGCTTGTTTACCATCTCCATGCTGGTCGCCGTGTACCTCATTCGTTACTCGAACCAACAACTCACGGCTTGCCTCACCGCATTGGAGGATAAGCACAACGAACTCGTGGATTTGAACGGAAAACTCGCCAAACAAATATTACAAAGCGACAAAAAACTGCGCGTGGAATTGGAAGGGGTCAAATCCAAGCATTCAAAAAAATAACCTTTTTAGGAAAAAGATTAATCAAAAAATCATATGGGTCAAATGGAACGAGACCGCATTCTCTCCAAATTCAAGGAAATGGACATCCCATTCGAACACCTCGTTCATGAACCGGTGTACACGAGCGAGCAGGCCATGCTCGTACGAAAAGGAGAGTTGCATAACGGTGTAAAAGCCATGGCGTGCGAAACCGAGCGAGGAACGATTATCGCTTTGCTGTCTGCCGACCTCAAACTAGACATGGAAAAGCTTGCCGAGCTCATTCAATTCAAGAAAATAAAACTCGCGAGCAGGGAAAAGGTACTCGCGCGCACGGGCTGCGAAGCGGGGTCCGTTCCTCCTTTTGGTTTTGACCCACCTTTGCCCACCTATATTGATGAATCCGTCTTCGACCACGAAAACGCGGAATTCAACATCGGCTTGTTAACCGAAAGCGTGCGCGTCAAAACGAGCGATTTGAGAAAAATACTGCCGCAGAAGCTGCTGAAATTCTCCCAAAAAACCGAGTAGCCATTGGTCATTTCTTTAGCTTTGTTTCAACCCATCGCTTTTTGATGCTAGGAAACGTGAGCGTAGACAAAATAAACCCAATAACCGGGACAAACGCCGCCAAATACGGGTTTGGCGCTGAAATCAGCACCAAAAAAAGGGTAGCCAAAATATATGTCATAATGGAAATAACTCCCATTCGAAACAAACTGGTTTCCCATGCCTTATCCACCTCCACTCGCTTATTGCGGTTTTTGATTACCTTCAGTTCTTTCCGCACCGCTGACATTTCTTTACTCATTTGCAAACAAGGCTATCCTCCCCATTTATAATCCTTTTATTGGGGTTTTTGGTTAGAAAAGGCGAGTTTTAACGAATTCGCCCATGATCAACCAACCGTTTTGGTTGTGAGGTGAAAAAAACATGGCTAAAGAATTCGATGTTCCTACGGAACTCAAAGAGAAACAAAACGAGTTTCTTTCCGAATTAAAGAAAAAGAAAGGGAAAGTACGTATTGGAGTCAACGAAACCACGAAAGCGATCGAGCGCGAGCAAGCCAAATTGGTCATAATAGCCAAAGACGTTTCTCCACCCGAATTAACGATGCATTTGCCCTTGTTGTGCAAGGAAAAGAGAATCCCCTACACTTATACGGATACGAAAAAGGAGCTGGGAGAAAAAGTGGGGATTAACGTTGGAACGGCCGCCGTGGCCATCGTAGAGGGGGGCGATAGCCAAGCCAACTTGGAAAACCTCGTCAAAAAAATCCAAGCCTTGAGCAAATAAGAGAGCGGAGAAAAAAGGTGAACACGCATGGCTGAAATAGGAACTCCGGCAGAGGTAGTCGAAGTGGTAAAAAGAACAGGCGTTCACGGAGAAATCGCCCAAGTCTTATGCCGAATATTGGAAGGACCCGAGAAAGGACGCGTCAAACGAAGGAACGTCAAAGGCAATCTGCGCGCGGGGGACAAACTCATCCTGTTAAACACGGAGCGAGAAGCCAAAGAGATCCGTGCGCGTTAAAGCAAAGCGAAAAAAGAAAATAGAAAACAAAAAAATGGAATGTGAAAAGGCATGGATTGTAGTTTTTGCGGAAAAAAAGTTCCAAAAGGAACCGGTCTCCTGTTCGTGAAAAAAACAGGGCAAGTATATTCGTTTTGCTCTCGGAAATGCGAACGGAACATGCTGCACTTAAAGCGACAACCTCGAACAACGAGATGGACCAAGGATTTTGCCAAGACCAAATCCTCTAACTTGGCCATTCGCGAGCACGAAATGAAAGCCAAAGAGAAAAAATCCGAAGAAGTAATGGCCAAAAAGTAAAAATGGGTTGATTTTGCATGATGGAACGAACCCTCGTTTTAATCAAACCCGACGGCGTGCAACGCGGCCTCATTGGAAGAATCACCCAGCGTTTCGAAGACGCCGGACTCAAAATCGTGGGCATGAAAATGGTCCAAACCAGCAAGGAGCACGCCCAAAAACACTATTTCGATGTCGAACAACGCCGAGGAAAAAAAGTATTCGACTACAACGTCAACTTTCTTTTGGAAGGGCCCGTAGTAGCCTTTGTTTTAGAAGGAATCCATTCCGTGGAACAAGTACGAAAAATGGTGGGACCCACCGAACCCAAAGCCGCTCCACCCGGAACGATTCGAGGAGACTTTACCCACCAATCCTATGCGTATGCCGATGCGCAAAACCAAGTCATTCGGAACCTCGTCCACGCTTCCGCAAACACCGAAGACGCCAAACGAGAAATCGAATTATGGTTCACCCCGAAAGAACTCCAAGACTATAAGACCGTGCACGAGAGGCATGTCTTCGGAAAGTAAACCTTTTTGTATAACCTGCCCACTATCCTGCATAGATGCGCCTCCTTGTCAAGAAACTCCGCCCCGATGCAATCCTGCCGAAATATGCCTTTCCTGGTGATGCGGGATTGGACATTTTTTCGTATGAGCAGGTCGTATTACTGCCCAACGAAAAGAAAACGATTCGTACTGGGATTGCCTTGTCCCTGCCAAAAGGACACGTGGGTTTGGTCTGGGACAAAAGCGGGTTAGCCAGCAAAAACCATTTGCACACGTTGGGGGGAGTGATCGATGAAGCCTACCGAGGGGAATTGCTTATCGTTTTAGGAAATTTCAGTCTCATGCCGTTTAGCATCGAAAAAGGACAAAAAATAGCCCAATTGTTGGTTCAGCCAGTGGTTCACGCTACCATTCAAGAGGTCCCAGAGCTCGATTCCACTCCTCGAGGCGAAAAAGGGTTTGGTTCGACCGGCCTGAAATGAATCCAAATATAAACCCGGCCCGCTCGTTTTAATTCCCAATCGTCTTCATAGTCCCCATGATTCTCTGCGATAGCGAAATCAAGGAGCTCATCCAACAGGGCAGCGTGTATGTTCCAACCGACAATCACCCCATCGACTTGGATTTGCAGTTAGGTCCCAGTTCATTGGACCTGCGGTTAGGGCCCGAAATGTTGTTGTTTGACAACCATGCCATGCGCATCATCGATTTGAGCGAAAAACAACCCTTGCGCATGAGACGCGTACAAATCGACGAAAAAGAAGGATTCGTGTTACACCCCGGAGAATTCGTTTTAGGGACGACCGTGGAAGCCGTCAAGATTCCCCCCGAACTAGTCGGAAGGTTGGAAGGACGATCTTCTCTTGGAAGAATCGGTCTCGTCATTCATGCTACGGCTGGTTTCATCGACCCCGGTTTCGAAGGACAAGTCACCCTCGAAATGCAAAATATTGGAACCCAACCCCTGCTGCTCCGACCCTTCCAACGGATTTGCCAACTATGTTTCATCCGCATGAGTAAAGTGCCTGAAACCCCGTACCACAAAAAGAAAGACAACAAATACCACGGCCAATTCGGTCCTGTCGCGAGCCGCATTTCCCGCGAGCAGCGAAGATTGCCTGATTTGCTGGATTAATACTTGTTTTATAAACGCTTGCCTTTGGAAGAATAGTGGCCGCCGGGCCCAAGAATCTTTTGGTAAATCTTTTGCTTGCAAAAGGTTCTCTGGCTGTACACGTATTACGGGAGATAGAAAAAGATGGCAAACGAAAAACCCAAACTCCGCACACCTATTGTCGCGGTGCTGGGCCATGTTGACTCAGGAAAAACCAGTTTTTTGGACAAGGTTCGCTCCACCAATTTAGCGAGCAAAGAACCTGGGCTCATCACGCAACACATTGGGGCAACCGAAATTCCCATTTCCACGATCCAGCAAATTGCAGGAACCCTCATCCAAAAATTTGGGTTTCATTTGACAATACCGGGATTGTTATTTATTGACACGCCGGGACACGAAGCGTTCACCAACTTAAGAGAAAGAGGGAGTAGCATTGCGGATTTAGGGGTTCTAATTATTGATATCAATAAGGGCATGCAAGAACAAACCAAAGAAGCCATTTCCATTTTACGCGTTTACAAAGTCCCCTTCATCGTTTGCCTCACCAAACTGGATTTACTGGAGGGATACGATTCAAAAACGGGCTCGTTTTTGGACAACCACCAAAACCAAGACGAGAGAACCCAAAAAAAACTCGACGAATGCATTTACACGATTGTGGGGCAACTCTTTGAAAACGGTTTCCAAAGCGAGCGATTTGACCGCGTAAAGGATACCACGAAAGAATTAGCGATCATCCCGATTTCAGCCAAAACAGGAGAAGGATTACCTGAAACACTGGTGTTCCTCGCTGGATTAGCCCAAAAATTCTTGGAGAAAACCCTACGAACCCAAGGTAACCCTCCCGGGAAGGGAACCGTATTGGAAGTTCGCGACGAGAAAGGATTGGGAACGACTCTCGACGTTATTCTGTATGATGGCATGTTGCGTCCCGGGGACCATTTCGTGGTGGCCGGAAAAAATGGGGTGATTCAGAGCAAAATCCGCGCATTGCTTAAGCCGAATGCGATGACCGACATTCGCATGGCCGAAAAATTTGTTTCCATTACGGAAATTCATGCAGCTGCCGGAGTCAAAATTTCGGCCCCCAATTTGGAGAATGCGCTGGCTGGAAGCCCATTCTTAGTCGTCACAAACGGAAGCGAAGTCACACAAATAGAAAAAGAAGTCAGCCAAATCAAAATAGATTCCCAAAACATGGGAGTAATCGTCAAGACCGACACGCTGGGAAGCCTCGAGGCATTAATCAAACTTCTCCAAACAAAAAAAATCCCCGTAAAACGAGCCGATGTAGGGGAAGTTACTCGTCGTGACATCCAAGAAGCCATCACTCTTCAGGACAAAGACCCCTATTTAGGAGTCATTTTTGCATTTAACGTCGAAATCCCCGAATCCGTGCGAAAAGACGCACAACTCAACCACATCCAACTCTTCGAAAGCAACATCATTTACTCTATTTTGGAAGAATACCAAAAATGGGCTAACGAAGAGAAAAGAAAATCCAAAACACAATTACAAGAAAAAGCCATCTTCCCCTGCCAACTCAAGGTTTTGCCTGGATACATTTTCCGGAATTCCAAACCGGCTGTTGTGGGTGTTCGCATCCTCGAAGGAAAACTCAAGACCAACGCCGAGCTGCTGAACCAAAAAGGAGAAATAATCGGAAAAGTCCAAAACATCCAAATCGAAAACGAAACAAAAACAATCGCCGACAAGGGGCAAGAAGTGGCGGTATCCATCGAAGGAGCCGTTATGGGAAGAAACCTGAACGAGAACGACGTCTTATTCACCAAACTCACGAGCGGCATGCTCGAACTGCTCGGAAAAATAGGGTTGTCCGACGAAGAGGAAGCCCTCTGCCGGGCCATCATGGATTTACAATCCTCAGAAGAAAACCAAGAAAAGGAGGAATGAGGAAACATGAACATTGTGGTATCAAATCCAAAGACGCGAAAAGCATATGCCAGAAAACAGGAGTCAACCCCCTTCCTCGGGAAAAAGATTGGCCAGGAAGTGGACTTAGAAGAAATAGGACTGGAGGGCTACAAAGGGATCATCACCGGCGGTAGCGACAAAACCGGGACGCCCATGATTGCTCGCTTTCCCGGAACCGGAAGAAAAAAGCTCTTGATCTACCCCGGGGTCGGTTTTAGAAGAGGCGAACGCGGAGAACGGAGAAAACGCCCCCTACGCGGAAACACGATTGCGAATGACATCCACCAAGTCAACGTGAAAGTCACGGTTCACGGAACCAAATCCCTGGATGAACTCCTTCCCATGCAACCCAAAGAGAAAAAGGAGGAAAAGGCTCAGGCAATATAGTTTTTTCCGGGGCTTTTTCCAGAAAGGCTCTTGCGAAGCTTTTTTCCCGAGGCTTTTCTTAAAAGCCTCAGACGAAGCCTTAAAGAATCTTTCCCGAGACCTTGCATTCTATCCATGCCCCGAACCAAAAAACAAACCCCCCTCGCCTCCCCCACCGAAGCCACTATCAAAACAAAACCATTGGAAACAAAGAAAGCAGCCAAAAAAACAACCAAAAAAGAAAGAGTGCCCGATTCTACTGAAACCAAAATACGGCAAGCCGAAGTCAACATTGGAACAGCGGGACACGTGGACCACGGAAAAAGCACAATCGTCGAAAGCCTTACCGGAAAATGGACATCCACGCATTCGGAAGAATTGAAGCGCGGAATCTCGATCCGGTTAGGGTACGCGGATGCCACATTCTACGAGTATCCCGGATTGAATCCCCCCGAAAAATACGGGTCTCTCCCTGAAAAAGACGGAGTAAAAGGGAAAGTGTTGCGAAAAGTTTCGTTCATCGATGCGCCAGGGCATGAAACACTCATGACCACCATGCTCTCCGGCGCCACCCTGCTCGATGGTGCCTTGCTTGTCATCGCGGCCAATGAAACCTGCCCCCAACCCCGAACCGCCGAGCACCTTATGGCCTTGCAAATCGCCGGCATCCAAAATATAATCGTAGTCCAAAACAAAGTCGACCTGGTTGACCAAAAAAGGGCGCTCGAATCCTATCACGAGATCAAAAAATTTTTGAGCGAATATGGATACGAAAAAGCCCCCATCATTCCCATTTCCGCCAATTTCAACGCGAATATCGATTTGCTCATTGAGCTCATCCAAACCCACATCCCCACCCCCCACCACGACGAAATAAAACCTTTGCGCATGTACATCTCTCGCTCCTTCGACGTGAACAAACCCGGCACCCCCATCGAGCAACTAAAGGGGGGTGTTTTAGGAGGAAGCATCGTCTCTGGCACCCTCTCCACCAATCAAAAGGTCGAGATGACCCCGGGTTTCGACGGAAAACCCGTATTGCTCGACGTGTTATCCATCCACATTTCAGAAGGCAGACTCGCAAAAGCCAGACCAGGAGGGCTTATCGCCGTAGGAACAAAACTCGACCCCGGGATCACGAGCATGGACAAGCTAAAAGGACAAATCGTGTGCGCCCCCCACACGCTACCAACCCCCGTTGATTTCATCACCATCGAATTTCACGAATTAGCCCGCCTCATCGGAGAAAAACTTCCGCACCCCCACGTAAAAGAGCTCATCGTTTTAACGATCGTCACCAACACCATCGTGGGAGAAGTCGTTACCATCAAAAAAAACCACATCGACTTACACCTAAAAGGAAAGATGGTCGTCGAAAAAGGACAAAAAATAGCCATCTCGAGGAGAGACAAAACCGCGTGGCGATTAGCGGGATGGGGCACCGTCAAATAATATTCCATCGATTCTATATTTTCCTATTTCAATCCGGTTGCCGCCGCAGGACCCATCGCCGCGGCGAAGAATGAAATCAATACCGCGAAAAACAATACCGCGACCAAAATGATGGGAATCAACCACACCACAATCGCGCGAGCCATGCTAATGGTGTTGGCAATCGAAATCATGGTGATGCTCAAATATGCCACATACAAAAACCAAAGCAATTGAATGAGCCACCCAAGCAAGGGGATCATGGCTACGATGCCTACAATGATTCCCGCAAAAAACAGGGGCCACAACAAACGGGAGGCCAAATAATAGTTTCCCGCGAAGGTTCCAGTGCCACCTAACACTCGTGCGATCACCCACACAATCCCGGAAGAAATGGCGCTACCTATCACGGCCAGAATGGCGAATACAATGGGAAACACGATTATTGCAGCCAACCCCAATCCGGTAGCCATGCCACCCAAAAAAGGCGACGCTATGCTTCCGATGAATGCGGCCAGTATCCCCAACCCGAGGCCTACCACTATTCCCACCAATGCAAATGCTTTGGCGGCCTCTTTCGCATCCGCATTCTTCTTCTCCAGGGGCATTCGCTCCTTGGGATGGATCACGATATCAAAGAATTCCATCACGTTCATGTTTCTCGCTTCCCGCCTATTCGACACGCGAACATCAGGGTTTGGCTATATAAACATTGGGGAATTTACGATGAGTACACTGAAAAGGTGATGGAAATCGACGCGCAACGAGTGGCATTAGACACCAACATTTTGTTGGACATGACGCGATTGAAAATAGATATTTTTGACCAAATACAACGATTGGTGGGAGACGGTATCTTGGTAGTTCCCATCCAAGTCAAGCAGGAATTACAAACGCTTTCCATCGAAAAAGGAAAAACGGGAGCGGCCGCCCGCGTGGCCTTGCATGCCATCCAAAAATATCGCGTGAAAACGGTAGCGGCCAACGCGGAAAACGGGGACGAAGCCCTACAGGAATTAGCCCAAAAGGGGTACATTATCGCGACGAACGACAAAGCCCTCAGACAAAGCCTTAAAAACGCTCCACAGCGGGCTATTGTGGTCAGGCAATCCAAGTATTTGGATTGGCTCTAAAAACGTTTGCAGCCATTCGATTTTATGAAAGGGGTTATTTTGCCTATGTATCAACTCGCCATCATTCGAGACACGATCCGCGTTCCCCCCGCCAAATTCTCCGAAAACCTAGACAAATCCATCCTATCGATTGTGAGAGGAGACTTGGAAGGTCTCGTCGACAGCGATTTAGGGGTAGTCGTCAGCGTCGTCTCCGCCCAAAAAAAGGGAGAAGGAAAAATCGTTCCCGGTGACGCGGCTGCGTACTTTGACTCCCAAATCACGCTACTCACCTACAAGCCGCAGGTCAACGAAGTCGTGGAAGGACTCATCTCCGAAGCGACCGAATTCGGTGCCTTCATCAAAACAGGACCGGTGGAAGGACTCATTCATATATCCCAAATCGCGGACGATTTCATCTCCTATGACGCCAAACTCCCGGGATTTGTGGGAAGAGACAGCAAGCGAACCCTCAAGATAGGGGACCAAGTCATTGCCCGAATCGTGAGCGTGAGCATGAAAAGCACGATTCCGGACTCCAAAATAGGTTTAACCATGAGGCAACCCGGATTAGGAAAGAGAGAATGGGCCAAACTCAAAAAAACGGTCCGAGCCTCCACCAAACCCAAAGCCCCACCCAAAGGCGGTGACACGGCATGAAAGAAAAAGCCTGCCGAAGCTGCCACAAACTTTCCGAAGACGTGAAGGAATGCCCCGTATGCAAGAGCACCGAACTCACCACTTTCTGGTCCGGCTTCATTTACTTCCTTAACCCCGAAAAGAGCGAAATCGCCCAAAAAATGGGAATCAAAAACAACGGAAAATACGCGCTCCGCTTGAGCCGATGAACGAAAACAAGGTTTTTTTATGGAAATAGAAATCGAAGGACGACACAAAAACACGCTCTTGCATCGCGAAGAACTAAACTTCGAAATACTCAACGCGAAAAAGACACCCACTCGAACCGAAGTCCGGAACAAGCTCGCGGCCATGTTGGGAGTAGACGAAAACCTTCTAGTGGTGGACGAAATATCCCACGATTTTGGCAGCACGCGCGTCACCGGTTTTGCCAAAAAGTACGATTCAGTCGAGGACCTGCAGAAAACAGAGCCTTTGCATATGCGGAAAAGGCACAGTGAAAAAACCGAAAAAAAGGAAACCCAAAAAGAAGAGACCAAAGGAGCCTGACGCCCCATGCCCAAAGAAACCACTCCCAAAAAAAGAGAGAAAAAAACCAGCAAGTCTTCCACGTATCAAGCTACCGGAAGCGAGCTCAAGCGAACCAGACGTTTTTGCCCCAAGTGTGGCCCCGGCGTTTTCCTGGCCCAGCATGACAATAGGGAGTCGTGCGGGAGCTGCGGATACCTCGAATGGAAAACGAGCACATGATGCCCCTATTTTGGAATATTGGTTTCCCGCTATTGTTTTTAGTTGTTTCAATCCTCGTCATGCTCTTTTTTCCCCGTAAAACAAAAGAATGGATTGGAGAAAAACCAAAAAAAGAACACCTCATTCCCACCATCTTTCTCTTTTTTCAATTGCTCATTGTTGGGATTGGTATCGATTGGGTGGCCACTAGCCTTGGCATTAATGACACCCACATCGTAAAAGCTGTTGCAAACGAACTCGCCCAACAACCAATCCGAAGCACTATCCTTTTGGCGTTCAGCGGTTTTTCCGAAGAACTATTTTTTCGCGGAATCCTATACACGCTCGCTGGGCCCATCATTAGCATCATTGGGTTTGGCTTTTTCCATTTGGGATACCAATCCATTGTAGAATTCATCGGAGCCATCCTCGCAGGAATCATCTTAGTTCGCGGAAGAGAAAAATACCACAGCATTTCCCCCGGAATGGGGGGGCACATCCTATATAACCTATTCATCCTCTTTGTATTACCACTCTAATACCCCCCTGAATCCCTATGTACACTCTCGGAATTGAATCGACCGCCCACACGTTCGGGGTGGGAATCGTTGATTCAACATGTAATGTGCTCGCCAACGAGAAAAGCGCGTACACGCATCCTGACGCGGGAATCCATCCCAAACTAGCCGCCGAATTTCATTTACAAAACGGCAGAATGGTATTGAAACGTGCCCTCGAAAAAGCCAATCTGACAATGAAAGACATTAGTCTGGTTTCGTTTGCTCAAGGACCGGGGCTCGGCCCTTGCCTGAGAGTCGGAGCCATCACCGCCCGGTACTTGGCTGTTCGCCATCACAAACCCCTTTTGGGGGTGAACCATTGCGTGGCGCACATCGAGATTGGAAAAGCCAAAACGCTGGCCAAAGATCCCATCATCGTGTACACGTCGGGAGCCAACACCCAAATCATCGCGTACGAGAATGGAAAATACCGCGTGATGGGCGAAACATTAGACATGGGAGTAGGAAACGCATTAGACCAATTCGGTCGAAAAATCGGACTCGGTTTTCCGGCCGGTCCAATCATTGACCAAAAATATTTTCTCGGAAAGAATTACATCGATCTTCCGTATTCGGTGAAAGGAATGGACCTAGTGTTTGCCGGATTGCTTACGGAAGGCATCAAAAAGATAGGAAAACACGATGAAAACGATTTGTGTTACTCCTTCATGCATACGGCTTTTGCCATGGTTTGCGAAGTCACCGAACGTGCCCTAGCCCATACCGAAAAAAAAGAAGTACTCGTGACTGGCGGAGTGGCCGCCTCCAAAGCCCTCGAAAAAATGCTCCAAAAACTCTGTGTCGAAAGAGAAGCCACCCTTTACTTGGTTCCACGCGAATACGCGATGGACAACGGGGCCATGATCGCATGGCAGGGCCTGATCGAACACAAAGCCGGAAGAAAAAAACCCATCGAGGAAACACGCGTGAATCAATGCTTTCGCACGGACCACGTGGACGTGTTCTGGTGATGGTTTTCTACCACCCTTCTCCTCAAAATGGAAGATTTGTGCTGGTTTGCTTTGAAGGCAGAAACCCGAATAATTTTAGGAAAACAATTTCGAATCGACAATTCTTTTCGAATGGCCTCATTAGTCGGGCGCTGGTCATATCCCAACGCCAGCACGTCCGGATTCAATTCCTTCACCTTATCAAAAATGTTTCTTTTGCTTCCCATTACCGCTTTGCCCACACACTTCAATGATTGAACCATCCGGCCACGCGTTTTTTCATCTTGAACGGGATAAAAACCCTTAATTTTCTTCACATTTTCGTCACGTGCCACAATTACCACCAAAAAATCGCCGCATTTTTTGGCATTTTCCAAATAATGCACGTGTCCCAAATGCAACAAATCAAACGTACCGCATGCCACTACGACACTATTTCGAGAATATTTTTTCATTTTTCGTGTTCGCATATCTCCAAATGATGTAGCAAACCCTTATATACCATGAATCATTTGCACTCTCTAATAATCTTCCATGGAGGAATGAAACCAATGGCTGCAAGACGAAGACGAAGGTCACGCCGAGCAAGTACGGAAACGGCGGGACGCAAAACGCGGAGACGCGCACGCCGAACCACTCGACGACGCGCAACCCGACGCGCCCGAAGACGCCGCCGCTAAACGCGACCAAAGCGCATTTGGGAGGTGGCCGAAAAACAGCCACTTTTTCCTGTTTTCAACCCGAACTCTATTTTTGGGGGCATTTTTGGATACGTGAGTTTAGCGGTTTGTCGTTATCTTTACTAGCTAACGCCTGTTTTTCAATCGTCGGGAAACGCGGAACGGTCTCGTTCTCCTATAAATGAGCAATGCCACCCCCGCCAAAATAACAAATGCCGCGTAGTTCCAAGGGGAAGGTAACACGTTCACGTCCGGGTCCAAATACAAGGCGATGCTCACCGCGATGCTCACCGCCAACAAAACTTCGACGATCCACAAAACTGGCAATCGCTTATCCTCCATGATTCTCTGCCATTTGAATCGGAGCATTTCCTGGAATGAGGCATTCATCCATGCCTCCCACGACCCCGAAGAGGAACGAGCCTTTCTTTTCATGACAAACAACTCTCTCGTAAAACTTCGTTGAAGATATTCTCACACAAATCGTCCGCGTTTCCCTTCGTGGCAATATGGTTCCAACACGTGTCGCGGGCCAAATGGGCCTCATTCGTATCCAAGGATAGCTTCAGCGGAACGCTACTGCAAACCGAGAAATCAGCTTTGGCCAAACCTGCCATTCCATAACACAATCCTTTCTGGTATTGGGCCGGAACATATGTGCAGGGCGCGGTGCTCCCTATCTTCCCCGCAATGTTCGTCAAACACTCTTGCTCGAGCGTTGGGTTCGTGGTGCTGATGTTCAAGCAATACTGCCAATCGTTTAACGCTTCGGCCACCGACTGAATGCACGAATCTTTTTGTTTCTTACTCACGATTTTAGTGCAAGTTGATTTGTCTTTGACAGAAGAGGATACCCCTGCGTAGCATCCGTCTCGTGTCAGAGGGCTATTAATCTTTTCGCACGAAAGAGCCGAGGAGGATGAGAGCGCTACCGCTTTATAGCATGCATCCCGCAGATCTATATCAACAACCTTTACGCAAAGGGCGTCATTTTTCAGGCCGGCGGCCACATTTGTATAACATTCCATTTTTAGTTCTGAACCCGTGATGGAATCGCACCCTTCTTCGTTTAGCGAAACCGAACTCACTACATTCAAACACGAATCTCGTGGAGAAGAGAGGTCAATGTTCAAGCAGAGAGTGGAAGCGTTCGTATCTTTGGCAATATTGGTGTAGCAATCGCTCTGATAATCTTTAACGTCTGTTATGATGCTCAGCAATCCGCAGAAAGAGGCGTCTTTCGATTTTACTGCCGCATCTAGAATGCATGCCTCTCGAGCCACTCCTGAAAGTACATTGCACGCTTCGACTGAGCCAATTGTTTTCGCGATATTCGACACACATGATTCTCTTTTGGTGGCATTCGAGATGTAACCACAAATCGTCTTGTCTTTGAGAGTGGAAGCCATCGTAGTATAACATCCATCTCGCGTCGCTTGTCCTATAACCCGCGTGCATAGCTCGACTTGCTGCGTAGACTGCGCCAAGTCTTTGAAGCAAATATCCCGCTTTGCAATATCAGTGATAGCGACACATGCATCCCCACTTTCATTTGCGGCTTGAACGCCGGCCAAGCAAGCGGCTCTTATGGACGGGGTCTGGATCCCTTCGCAAAGCTTCGCATTGACTTGGGCCACGGCCACCTTGTACAAACAGTCTTCCCGTGCCTCCATCGACAAAATTTGCTGGCACGCCGAACTATTTTTAGCAACCACTGCGGTTGCAATAAGGCACGATTCTTTTTCGGTAACAGAATCAATAAGTGAGCAAAACCCCGGATTATTGGCCGATTTTGCGACTTCAATCAGGCATGCATTCTTTCTTTCCCCAGCCGCGTAACAAAAAACCTGATTTTTTAGTACGCGAGCCGCATGGCGATTGCAATTTTCCTTTTGAGACTCGACCATCGCGGCACAAATTTTTCCATCTCCAATCCAAGAAGGATTCGCATCCACGCACAAGGCCTGAGTAGCATATGCTGCAATATTCATACAAATTTTTCCATCTTTATTGACTGAAGCAACTTTCGAGTAACATGAATCCTTCGTTTCCTGGCTCACGATGCGCGTGCATAACTCCTCATTTTTTTCAGTTGCCGCGCGATCCGAAAAACACGCGTCTCTCGATTCGGCATCCGTGAATGCTTCACACGCCACTGGAATCGTGTTCGTTGGATTCGGATTCACAAAAATGGAATCCGTACACCCGGACACAAAAATAAGCGCTAACAAAAAAAGCGGGAGCCAATTCCAAACAACAATTGTTTTGAACATGGGGGGGAGACTCAATCTGTCTATATAAGATTAGGCAACCCACCCCAACCAAAACGCCCACCCCAATCGAAAGAAGAGGGAATAGTTCACGATTCCCGCAATCAACGCCAGTCCAACCGAAAGCGGCCACAGAAACCCGAAAAGGATCCCTTTCCCCATTTTAGTGAGCAACCCCGGGTTTTCTTTCCTCAACTCGCTGAAACGCCGACGAATGGTATACGGGATATTCCAAAGGTCCTGGTTCGAAGGGATTGAATGAAAGGCGATCGAAAAACCCAACCACCCCCAAAACAAACCCACTTGCCACTGATAACTCGCCGCATTCTTTGCGACTGAAAAGAGTAACACGGACACGACCGTTCCCACCAGTAATGGAGCCAATGCGATCAAAAAACTGTGCCGGGTCTTAGAAGGGTCATGCACCACCAATCCGGAATGGGGCCGAATCTCGACGCGATGAACCTTCACCTCGGAAAGATAGCAGGCCAACGCGTGCGAAAGCTCATGAACCCAAACCCCAGGAAAGAAAACCCAAACCCAATCCATGGAAAAAAGTCACTTCTGTTTCACGGCCGCGGTTCCCACCGATTGGGATTGCCGCTTAACCGACTTTGGTTTAGGAAGCGAACGATTCTCCAAATCCAACCCAAACGCGCGATCGATTTCCTTCGCGGTTTCTTCCATGCGGTCAAAAATACGCTTGATATCCTCTTCCACTTCCTGGATCGTTCTCACCATGCTGCGGGAGCGCGATAAATACGCACGTCCCTGCCTCACCACTAATCCAGCCGCCTGCAAATTATTTAAATGATGAATCACCGCCCCCCTCGATAAATTGATTTTTTGGGCGATTTCAGAAGACGAAATCCCTTTTCCTTCTTCAGTCGCACGCACCACGAGTTTGAAAACGTCCATCGTGGTCTTGTCCCGATCCAATGAACTCAAGCCCAACGACTGGCCAATCCACTCCAAGTCGCGCTCCACGCTTTTCTCGTACGGGGGTTCCACCCTCCGAATCACGATTCGAAAGGAGGCCCGACGAATGATTCCCGCCATGCACCAATGAAAAGGGAGAGAAAGCCTTAAAAAAAGAATGATTAGAAATCCATGTAATTGTCTAAAAAAATTAGACAAATGGGGTTTTTTGGCCCAGGAAAGGGAAAAAAGGAATGCATTCCATGTACCATTTAGCGAAAGTCGTCGAAGTATTTTCCAAAAACGAGAAAACAATCGCCTCCGATAGTTCAGTGCAGGTGCAACTCGAGATGTGGGACGACAATCTCATCATCTTCGGGGTACATCCCGAACTCAATCCGCACATCCAGAAAGGACAATACGTGTTAGTCGAATACGGTTTCCACGCCCCCAATGTTCCAGTGAACACCATTATTAAGATTCTTGATCCGAAGGTCGGAGAAGCATCTTGGAAACGCATGAAATCCTTTTACGATAAACGAAAAAGGCAAATGAGCGGAACTCCTGACCAGATGGAAATGGAGAGCATCGGCGAGCGCGGGATGGTGCGCTAACTCACGAGCGGTGACTATCATGCCCGAGAATCCAAACGCACCGAAAGAAAATCTTTCCACCTTGACCGGCAAAACCGCTGTCTTATCCGTAGAAGAATTAACCAGCACCCTTAAACAAGTTCAAGCCGACTTCGAAAACTATCGAAAACGAACCCAACAAGAACTCAATGCGAACTATTTGAGGGGAAAGGCCGCTGCGTTAAAAGAAATGTTGGATTTTTCCGATACCCTCGATTCGGCCATCGCGAAGGTTCAAGACTCGCACAAAAAAGATTTAGAAAATTTGCGTATTCAATTCTTGAAAATCTTGGCCCAAAATGGCGTGAAACCCATTCAAACGATTGGAAAGATGTTTGACCCTTTCACGAGCGAGTGCATGATCCAAGGAAAAGACCCAACCACGAGGGATGAAATCGTGCTGGAAGAAATCCAAAAAGGGTATTTTTTCCATCAGGATGTGTTGCGCACCGCCAAGGTGAAAGTGAATAAGCATGAAGAACCAAAAGAAAACGAAACAAAAGACACTAATCAAAAAACAAGTAAACCAAATGGGGGCGATATGAAATGAGTGAAACGATAACAAAAAACGGGGGTAAAAAATATGAGTAAAATCCTAGGGTGCGACCTCGGAACCAGTAATTCCGCGGCTTCTATTTTAGAGGGAGGAAAACCCCGAATCATTCCAAGTGCGGAAGGAATCACATTGTACGGAAAAGCCTTTCCCTCCGTGGTGGCATTTACCAAAGACAGCCAAGTCTTAGTGGGAGAACCTGCCCGGCGGCAAGCCATTTCGAATCCAGACGGAACCATCACCGCCGCCAAACGAAAAATGGGAACCAACCACGTTTACAAAGTGTTTGGAAAAGAGTACACTCCCCAGCAAATATCCGCTTTCATTCTGCAAAAAATAAAAAAAGACGCCGAATCATTCTTGGGAGAAAAAATAGAGAAAGCCGTGATCACGGTCCCTGCTTATTTCGACGACAACCAGCGCCAAGCCACCAAAGACGCGGGAAAAATTGCCGGCTTGGACGTGATTCGCATCGTCAACGAACCCACCGCAGCTAGCCTAGCGTACGGGCTCGACAAAAAAGGAGGAGAGAAGAAAATTCTCGTATTCGATTTAGGTGGAGGAACATTAGACGTCACCATCATGGAATTCGGTGACGGAGTATTCGAAGTCAAATCCACGAGCGGGGACATGCAACTCGGCGGAACCGACATGGATGCCAGCTTAGTGGATTGGATTCTCAAAGAATTCAAGCGAACCGACTCCGTTGACTTGACCAAAGACAAAGTGGCCATGCAGCGCGTAAAAGAGGCCGCAGAGAAAGCCAAAATAGAACTCTCTACAACGCTGGAAACCGAAATCAACTTGCCTTATATTACCGTAGACCAAACAGGGCCGAAACATTTAGTGATGAAGCTCAACCGCGCCAAGCTCGAAGAATTGGTGAGTTCCATCATCAAGCGGTGCGAAAAACCCGTCAACCAAGCTTTAGCAGACGCCAAACTCTTGCCCGGAGACATCTCGCGCGTGATTTTAGTCGGAGGACCCACACGCATGCCCATCGTTCAACAATTCGTGGAAAAAACATTGGGAACCAAAGTCGAACGCGGAGTAGACCCGATGGAATGCGTTGCCATGGGAGCGGCCATCCAAGCCGGCGTGCTGAGCGGAGAAATAAAGGACGTCTTACTATTGGATGTGACCCCCCTCTCGCTCGGAATTGAAACCCTTGGAGGCGTATTCACCAAACTCGTGGAACGGAATACAACAATCCCCCACAAAAAAAGCCAAATCTTTTCCACGGCCGCAGACAACCAACCAGCAGTGGAAATCAAAGTGTTTCAAGGAGAACGACCCATAGCACAAGACAACAAACAATTGGGAACATTCGTCTTGCAAGGAATTCCCCCAGCACCGAGAGGAGTTCCCCAAATAGAAGTCACGTTTGATTTGGATGCGAATGGCATCCTCAACGTGAGCGCGAAAGACACGGGAACCGGAAAACAACAGAGCATCCAAATCATTGCCGCCAACAGGCTCGATGAGAAAGAAGTCGACCAAATGAAGAAACTCGCGGAAGAATTTGCAGAAGCCGACAAAAAAAGAAAAGAAGAAGTCGAAACCGTCAACCAGGCCGATGCCACAGTCTACCAAACCGAAAAAATGCTGGAAGAAATGAAAGAAAAGGTTTCAGAAAATACGCGAAAAACAATCCAAACCCAAGTGGACAAACTCAAGGAATTGTTGGGAAAAGAACCTAAACCCGTTTCTGAGATCAAAACCACATTGGATAGACTAAATAAGGATTTGATGAAAATAGGACAGGAAATCTACCAAAAAACAGGCAAATCCCCGAACCCCATGGAAAACATGGGAAACGGGGGGAACGAACCCGACCAAGAAGGAGGAAACGATGGAGACGAAAAACCCGAAAACGTGGTGGACGCCGACTACGAAGTCCACGAGGACAATGACGAAAACCAAAAAAAGAAAAAATGAGTTGAGCTTGAACGATAAAACGCCGTTTGAGGCGGCCTAAAAAAAACAAAAAACTATAATGACTCGTATCATAAAAGGAATGGCGAAAAAGGAATGGCCAACAAAGACTACTACACCATTTTAGGGTTGCCCTCCCATGCCTCATCCGACGAAATAAAATCCGCCTACAAAAAACTCGCCAAACAATGGCACCCGGACGTGAACAAAAGCACGCAAGCAACGGAAAAATTCAAAGAAATCTCCGAAGCGTATTCCGTTTTGTCCGATCAACAAAAAAGACAAACCTACGACCAATTCGGCAGCGATGCAGTGAATCAAGGATTCTCCGGATTTGGTGGAGCAGGAGGGATGCCTGGCTTCGATTTCTCGGACTTTTTCAGGGAAAGCGGATTCGGAGGAATGGGAGGGTTTGGCAGCATGGAAGATTTATTCCGTTCTGCGTTTGGAGAAGGATTCGCGAGCGCCACGCGCAGGGAACAACAACCCTCGCATTTACGCGCAGATATTGAATTGACATTGGAAGAAGCCGCATTCGGAACCAAAAAGACGATTAGCGTCACTCACTTAGAAGAATGCGAAACCTGCCAGGGAACAGGTTCCTCAACCGGAAAAAAACAAACATGCAATACGTGCAAGGGAAGAGGGATGGAAACCCACACGCGACGCACCGCATTCGGGATGTTCCAAACCACCACCACGTGCTCCAAATGCGGAGGAACGGGCCAAATAATCTCCGATCCCTGCAAAACGTGCCACGGAAAAGGGAGCGTCCGAAAAACAAAACAAATCGACGTGAGCATCCCGGCCGGAGTCGACACTGGCAACCATTTACGCATATCCAAACAAGGAAACTATGCGAACGGAAAGCATGGGGATTTGTATGTAGTCATTTTCGTGCGTCCGCATACTATTTTCAAGCGCGACAACTCCGATGTGTTGGTGGAAATGCCTGTCCCCTACTATGATGCGGTGCTCGGCGGAGAAATCGAAGTCCCCCTATTAGACGGGAAAACCGCCACGCTGAATATTCCCGCCGGCACGAAACCCGGAACCATATTCCGCATGAGAGGAAAAGGAATCAAGCACCTGAATGAAAACGGATTGGGGGATGAATTCGTGAAAGTGGAGATCGATGTACCAGAAAAGCTGAGCGTAGAAGAAAGAGCCATGCTGGAAGAGTTACGCGGCTCCAAAACGAACAAAAAAGGGACCAAACCCGGTAAGAAGAAAGGGTTTTTCGGGTTGTAAACGGAAATAATATAAGATACCACTATGAAAGTGTCTCATGCCTACTGTAAAAAGACCCAAGTCTATGCAAAAAAGAGTTCGTGGCGGGATACTTTCTCTTGATTGGACTATTATTAATCCAAGGACTGGCCGAGTTAGTACTGCTGACTGGATGGAAGAAGAAAGCCATTATGTAAAACCTTCTGTCCTCTTTCGATCCTTTGCGCGTGATGGGTCGCGCATCCACAAATCTGAGGGACCAGCTGAACGAAAATCTGATCGGCAAGCATTACGTACCTATTTGCAATCTCACGGGTTCTACATCGGGAGAGATGGATTAATCCGCCACATAGGGGCGGTAAGGCCTGCTAAAAAAAAAGATATCCGGGCAAAAAAGCTTTACCCCAAAAAGAAAATGGTTCACTATCCAAAAAGAGCTAAATTGCGCAGCAAAAGATAAATTCTTCTGCCGTATGCAATCGACTCTTTTAACCCTTTCTCCCGTCCAATAGGGCATATGCCCCTACTCGATGCGAAACGCTGGGACAAGTCTTGGGAAGCTTCCGTCTTGCAAAAATGGAAGAACGAAAAGATATACGCGTTCAACGAGAAAGAAAATAAACCCACATTCTCGATCGACACGCCCCCTCCGTACGTCAATTCTCCTGTGCACATGGGCCATCTTTCCAGCTACACGATCATGGATTTCTTCGCGCGATACAAGCGAATGAATGGATACAAAGTCATTTTCCCATTGGGCATGGACCGGAACGGATTGCCCATCGAAGTGGCCGCGGAAAAGAAATTCAATGTCCGCTTGCATGAAGTCGAACGAGAAAAATTCTTGGAGATGTGCAAAACGGTTCTCGAAGAGAGCAGTATGGTTTCCATCGACACATTCTATCGCGCGGGGCACAGTTACAGTTCATGGGAAGTCGGCCCCAAAATAGGAGACATGTATTACACCGACTCCGAAGAGTACCGCATCCTCACGCAAGACACGTTCATCGATCTCTGGAAAAAAGGGCTCATTTACGAAGACTCGCGCCTCAACAATTACTGCCCCGGCTGCCGCACTACCCTTGCGGATAGTGAAATCATCCGAGGAGAGAAAGAAACCTTTTTGAGCCAAGTCATTTTCACCGAAACGAGCAAAAAAGAAAAAGTAACCATTGCCACAACACGGCCCGAACTCTTGTGCACGGCCGCCATCGTCATTTTCAACCCCCGCGATAAGCGCTACCAGCACTTGGAAGGAAAAAAAGCGAAAGTTCCCATCTTTGATATCGAAGTCCCTATCGTCTCCCACCCCATGGCCGACCCTGCATTCGGAACAGGACTCGTCTTCATGTCCCGCTCCGCCGGAGACACGGACGCGATCCGCTTCCTCATCGAGATGGGGATCGAATCCAAGTCCTGCATCGATGAAAAAGGACGCATGACAGAAGTAGCAGGGCCATTGAAGGGATTGAAGACCAAAGAGGCTCGAGAAAAGATTGCCGAAATGCTGAAAGAGAAAGGATTGTTGGTCAAGCAAGACAAAATAATGCATTCGGTTCCCCTGTGCGAGCGCTCCAACGACGTGATTGAGTTCATCTCCATGCCCGAATTGTATTTGAAGCAGACGCACGTGAAGAAAGAGATGACAGACATTGCATCGGAATTGAACTTTTATTCCCCCAGTTCAAGACAAATCTTATTGGATTGGATTAATAACGTGAAAATAGACTGGCCCATCTCTCGAAGAAGGTATTATGGGACCGAAATCCCATTATGGTATTGCAAAAAGTGCAACCACCCCCGCGTGCCTGAAAAAGGCAGCTATTACCAGCCCTGGAAGCAAAAAAGCCCCATCAAAAAATGCGAAAAGTGCGCGAGCACGGAATTCGTTGGAGAAACCCGCGTGTTCGACACGTGGTTCGACTCCTCCAACTCCGCCATGTACGTTTTGGGTAAGGAACGCAACGAAAAATTCTTCCAAAAGAACATCCCTTGCACGATCCGCCCGCAAGGGAAAGAGATTATCCGAACTTGGTTGTATTACTCCTTATTGAAATATTATTTGTTGCATGGGGGGAAGATGTTCGACACGGTTTGGATAAACTATCATGTGTTGGATGAGAAGGGGACCAAGATGTCCAAATCGTTAGGCAACGTGGTTGACCCGATCGAGGTCCTTAACCGATTTGGGGCAGAGCCTTTTCGTTTGTGGATGGCGCTCGAAGGAAATCTCGCAAATACTGATCTCATGTGCAGCTTCGAACGCATCGAAGGGGCAGGAAAAACGCTGACCAAATTCTGGAATGTCGCACGATTTGTTTCTAGTTTCAAAAAACCGGGGAAAAAACCAAAATTACAGCCATTGGACGAATGGATTTTAGGGGAATTATCAATGCTCATCCAAACCTGCCGTGAAGGATTCGAAAAATACGATTATCATGCGCCTGCCGCGGCACTCCGCTATTTTTTGTGGGAAACCTTTGCCTCGCACTATTTGGAACTGGTCAAGCACCGCGCCTACAACGAAAAAAATCAATTCACAAAGGAAGATAACGACGCGGCTAAATACACGCTCCATTTTTGTTTAGACCAAATACTACTATTATTCGCGCCCATCATTCCCACTTTCGCTCATTTGGTGTACAACGAGAGGCATCACCAAGAAATTCACAACCAAACCTACCCAACGCCCTTCAAAACCAAAAAAACCAAGTTTGATACCCAAAAACTGATGGAACTGAATTCACTGATTTGGAAAACCAAGCGCGAAAAGGGAGGAAATTTGAAAACACCCCTCCAAAACGCGATTATTCCTACTGCTTTCAAAACCATTGCCAAAGACCTCCAAATGGCACACAGCATCCAAAATCTAACCTTTGGAAAGCAAACCAAGATAGAACTTTAAATAATCCAAAAAGACAAAGCAAGCATGAATCGAACATACCTTGTCATTGCACTTGTATCCCTATTTTTGTTTTTGGGATGTATCACCGGCGGAAACGCGCGAGGCATAGCCGAAGAAATGAAGGAGAAGCGCACCCTTTTCATCCCGAGCGGCCTCTTAGTTCCGCCCCAAGCGGCTCAGCAAGAAAAATATAGAGAAGCCCTGCTTGGTTTTCGAAAAAAGGTGAGCGAGCAGGGAGGATTGGAAGCAGGACCATTGAATTCGTATCTGAACGGCTCGCTGGCCCTGCTCGAGATGAACCAAAAAAACACGCAAGCCATCGAACTCCTGGAAAACGTGAACCCCGAGCTACCTGAATGCGGGGCCAACACTCCTCTCCAGCAAGCCATTTCGTTCTTCCAGCAAGCTCGAGAGAAAAGCGAGTATGCACGCCAAGAATTCCAAAAAGCAAAAGAGAACACAAGCATGGCAAATGGCCTTGGAGCCGACTACATCTTAAACGTCATCCAAACCACGCGCGCCATCTCATCCACGCATTCGGAACGCATCAATGACCTTAAAAGCGCATGCGAGTAAGCGTAGATCCGAGCATGAACTCCACCCTTATTTCCATTGGTGCCGAAGCAGTTATTATCCAAAAGAAAAAAATGTTGGGAGAAACCGTCATCCAAAAGCAACGGATTCCCAAAACCTATCGACATCCTTCTTTAGATTTGCGCTTGCGAAAAGAACGTACGATTCATGAAGCCAAGCTCCTCTATCAAGCCAAAAAATGGGGAATCCCAACACCCACCCTATTGGGTGTCACCCTTCCCGACTATTCGATTTACATGGAGTACGTCCAAGCCCCCCGCTTGAAACACGTTTTGTTGGATTCCAGAACCAAGAAAGAGGAAAAGGTGCGTTTGTGCACCGAATTCGGAAAGATGATTGGAATCCTCCATCAGAACGAACTCGTGCACGGAGATTTGACAACGAGCAACGTGCTAATAAGGAAAAACAAAAAGACGAAAATAAATGAACTCGTACTGATTGATTTCGGCTTGTCCTTTTACTCCAAAAAAATAGAGGATCATGCGGTGGATTTGGTTAACCTCAAAAAAACATTCACCGCCACGCATTCGGACTTCGAAGAAGGGTGGAAAGCGATTCAAGAATCATACATTCAAAATGGGGGGAAAAAAGAAACATTGAAACAAATGGAGGAAGTGGAGAGTAGGATTAGGTATGCGTAGTTTTTGGTCGAGCTTTTTGCTTGCAAAAAGGTCGATGGAAAGCCGAATCCGGTATGCCTACTATTTCCCCTCCTGTGCAATTTATTCGACCTTGTCCTCAATCTCCAAAATGTAGCCGGTTCATAATGCGATAGATCTCATTATCGTTGTACCTAATCATTCGGTTAAACGTCCCGACAAATCGTTTGTATCTTCTTTTACCGAGAATTCGTTCAATTGAAATAAAAGTGGCTTCTTTCATTTTAGGGGTTGGATTAGCAGACATGCGCATTAATTTAATATGAATGGTTTTTCGTTGGTCAGGACTGAAAACTCCTGCGGCTGTAAGCGCTCGCTGAGTGGCCATCGCGTATCCAATCTGCTTTATTTCCCAATCCAGTTGCTGAAATCTTTTCTCCGCATGCGTCGCCACATTCGCGTTTCCTTCAGCCGTTGCTCTCCGATAAATATCCCCTTCTTCCAGCAACTCAGACAATAACGTTTCGAACGTGTTCTTGATTTGAGTAGAGGAAAGCGGTTTTTTGGCTCGCCGCGTGACTCGATATGCCTGCCTCGCCTTTTGGAGACGCCGCAGGATTTTTTGGGGCATTAAATTTGACCGCTCTTTTGCTTTTTGATGGTGCCACCCCAAGAACCTATTTAAACCTTCTCCAGTGAGACTTGCTTATCTTGGTTTTATTCCAAGCTGGGTGCGCTCCTGAGCCTTTTAGGAAACCTTTTGAAAAAAGGTTTATCAAAAGGTTTTCGCCAGCCTTTTCTAAAAAGGCTGAAAGGCTCGCGAAAAAGCTTCGCGAAAGACGCATTCGGTGACCAAACCCTTTGAAGGGGGGGTTGGTTTCAGCGGTGGTTTTCAAAAAGGGGAAAATAGAATGGCAACCAAAGAAAACAAGCAAGGGCAATGGGTCGACTACAAACCGGAAGAGATAGAAGGGCTCATCGCCAATTTGTCTAATCAGGGAAACACACCCAGCCAAATTGGGGCGGTGCTGCGCGACCAGTATGGGGTTCCCAACGTCAAGAGCATTACCCAAAAACGAATCAACACCATTCTGAAGGAACGAAAACTGGTTTCCGAAATCCCCGAAGATCTGCTCAATCTAATCGAGAAAAGCGTCGCCATACAAAAACACATGACTCAAAACAAGAAAGATTATTCTGCCCAACGCGGGTATCGGATCACCGTATCAAAAATTAGGAGACTCGCCCACTATTACGAGGAGAAGGGAAAATTGCCCAGTGGATGGAAATACACGCGCGAGACAGCCGCATTGCTGGTGAAGTAAATGGAGAAAGAAGGTTAACGCTATGGCCAACATTATTGAGGAAACAACTCCAAAAAAGGAAACCGGGGCCCCTGTCAAAGCACGAAAACGAAAGGGCGTCGACAAATGGAAGAACAAAAAATGGTTTCATGTTTTAGCTCCGGCCACGTTCAACAACACGATCATCGCCCAAACACCCGGAGAAGAGGCGGAAAGCATCATTAACCGAACCATTTTCGTCTCCGGTCGAGAACTAACCGGCAACATCAAGAAAAGCCAACTCATGCTGCTCTTTCGCATCATTCAGGTTCAAGGGTTGAATGCCTATACCTCCTTCGATGGAATCGAAGCCCAACCTTCCTCGATTCGAAGATTGGTTCGGAGACGATCTTCCAAAATAGAGTCGGTGGATGATGTGGTATGCAAAGACAATACGGCCGCCCGCATCAAGACGATTGCGTTGGCCGCCGGCAAGATTTCAGCGCCTAAACGTACCGCCATCCGCCAAATTCTAAAGAGAGAAATCGTGGAATTAGCTCGCCAGCATGAATACGAAAGCCTGCTCAGTCACTTGGTGGCTACCGACGTCGGAAGCCCCATTTTAGCCAAAGTAAAGAAAATCTCTCCCATGAAACGAGTAGACATCCTAAAAGTCACCAAGCGCGCGAAATAAAAAAAAAGCCTGGTCGAATCATTCATGCTCACCGAAGAATGGTTGGTAGTCGGAGTTGCCCTGGCATTCATATTCGTTCTTTCCACTTGGAAAAAATTATTGGATCCTATCGGGGTTTTAGCCGGATTTACTGCATCGATTTACGTGGCCTCGCGCGGAGGGTTGGGTTCATTCTTTGCCCTCATCCTTTTCTTTTTGATTGGAGAGTTTATCACACGCATCACTCGAAAATACTATCATCGCAAAGAGCACGGCCAACGCTCCATTGTGAATATTGTGGGCAACATTGGTCCTGCGCTCATTGCACTAACCATTAACCCTACTCCTTTCAACGTGATGTTTTTTGCTTCTCTCTCGGCCGCGTTTTCGGATACTTTATCCAGCGAAATAGGGGTGTTATCGCGTGAAAAACCACTGCTAATCACCACGTTCAAACCTGCTGCCCCCGGAGAGGATGGAGCGGTTTCCGTATTGGGATTTATGGCAGCTGCAACCGGGGGTCTCCTATTTGGAGTATTAGGCTATATCGTCACCGGGAAATTGGAATGGGGGGCCTTGCTCACGCTTGCGGGGCTAATTGGAACGATGGTTGATAGCCTCCTCGGGGCCACGCTCCAACGCCAAGGATTCTTGGACAACAACTCAACCAATTTTGTGGCCGCCTTTTTGGTTGGATTGTTTTTTGCCGTACTGTTTTAGTCCTACTTGGCGAAAAGCCCATTATTCGAAGACGAAACAGGACTTGTCCACGCAGCCTTCAACCCTTTTCCAAACTCAACACCTGCGGAAAAGAGAAAGTCTCGTAGTGTAAAGGGTTTTTCCAAATAGGGAATGAGCGTGGGTTCTCCTTGGATTCCCCCTAATTCCACCGCTTTTTTGATCGCTGCTTCACGGGTTCCCAGTTCATCAATCAATCCAATTTCCATGGCCTGCTTTCCCGACAAAATTCTCCCGTCCAACACCGGCTCAAACTTTGTTCTATCGAGTTTTTCTCCACGAAATGATATCAAATCGCTTTTGAAGGCTTCAAAGGCCTGCTCCACCAACAATTGGAATATTTGTTTTTCTTCTGGTGTCAATTCATCAAACGGGGAACCGGCGTCCTTCAGATTTCCGGTTTTGATAGACTCTACCTTCACTCCTATTTTTTCAAACAAATCCTTCACATTGGGTTGAACGGAAATCACGCCAATGCTCCCCGTAATCGAATCCGCGTCCGCCATCACGTAATCGGTGGCGGAAGCCGCATAATATGCGCCACTCGCTCCCACTTCTCCAATCCAACTCACGGTCGGCTTTTCTATTTCTCGGAGTTTAGCCACGATCTGTTTGCTCGATACTACACTGCCTCCCCCCGATTCGATGTCCAAAAAAATGACTCGAACCGATTCATCATTCTCAGCTTCTTCTAATGCGTTCACCACATCCTGAAACCCGATCGAATCAGAGCCCGTGGAGGAAGATATTTCCCCCTTCAGCGGGATGACTGCAATTCCCCCTCCCGAAGGCCAGAAACCCGCACTTTTCCCGCTCGGAAGTTGGGGTCCCACCACCAAAAAGAGAATGACGTAAAACAAAAGCAACCCCGCTAAACCCAACACGAGCCAATCACGCATCCCCCGATCCGGTCTCCGAACCGGTAACGGGTCCGATCGCGGCTCGTCTTCCTGCCACGGCGTAATATGGGGATCCTTTTCGGGATTGACTTTGGGCAATCCACTGGATTGGGGGGGAACTCCACGCATGAACAACCCTCATTATCCACCTTAGGAAAGGCTACTACTACTCCCTCACCCTATTCCTTTTAATGAGGTGTTTTGGTCCGTAATCCGTATGGACCCCTTGTGGCTGTATCTGACCTTTACGGCAATTCCCCTCTACACGGCGAACGCCTCCGCCATGTTATTTGGCGGAAAGACCCCTATTGACAGAGGCAGAATCCTGTGGGATGGGCAACCCTTGCTTGGAAAAGGAAAAACATGGAAAGGAACCGGGATGGGAATCATCATTGGCACGATCTCCGGAATGATCATTCAATACTTTTTTCCCGCGCTCGTCCATTCGCTGACCCCCAATTATCTGTTGTATACGTTCCTCCTCTCCACCGGAGCATTATTAGGAGACATGGTGGGAAGTTTCATCAAGCGGAGGATGAAACTCAAACCCGGACAACCCGCTCACATCCTGGACCAACTGGATTTTGTTGTCGGAGGGCTTGTGTTGGGGGTGGGGGTGCTCGTCCCCAATCTCACGGGAATGCTTCTCCTCATCATGATTACCCCCTTCGTGCACCTGGCATTCAACCGCTTCGCGTACATCATCAAAATAAAGAGCGTTCCCTGGTGAAGAGATGGAATCCTTCCTCCAACAAAAGACCGTCCGGCGATTCATTTTGCGTTTTTTTTCCATTTTTTTGATGAGCCAGCTCATTCTCTGGTATATTCCAATCTACCCCCTCCAGGCATGGCTCGCCGGACACGTGAGTACGATCACCCGCATTCCCAATAACGGCATTTTTTTTGTTGTGGGAAGCGGAATATTCGAAGTCACCCCTTTTTGCGCGGGAATCACGAGCATCGCTCTATTGGTGGGCCTGCTTTTCGGCTTCAACTATCCCGCTCCTAACCAAAAAATAATTTTCTTGATTGCGGGGGGAATCGGACTATTCCTCCTCAACATTTTCAGGATCGCACTCGTGATATGGGTGGGGAGCTCGACCCAAAACCTTTCGTTGGCCGAACACTTGCACACCCTCACTTGGTTCGTCCTGAGCGGAATCATCCTGGGAACATGGTATTTGGTCCTCCGTCGCCTTTCGCATGCCCGGAACAATGAAGCACTTGCCCGATTATTAATGGGCGAGCGCTCGAAATAGCATTATTCTTTTTCTTGCGCTTCTTCGGTCCTGGCTTTTGGGATCAAGATGACCTTGATTATTTCTTGGAATGCGGGCCGTGAAATCAGCACACCAAGCAATACGCCCGCAATCGTGGTCAACGCAAACCCACTGAGTTTTCCAATCCCACTTCCCAAAATAACGAGGGGAAGCATGGCCGCGATTCCGGTAGAAGCCGCAGCCGCGACGATGAAGAACGCACGCTTGGCCCGCGTAGCCCACCCTTTCTCATCATGCGCGCCCTCTTCCTCTCCCTGATGCAATATCTCATCCGTCATGATGACTTCGGAATCGACTCCCGTCCCGACCGCAGCCAATATTCCGGCCATGGACGCAAGATCGAGATTCCATTTGGCGATGGCCGCAAAACCGAGAATCATGATGACTTCCGAAATACCAAAAACGCTCAAGGGACCGAGCAACCGGAGTTTGCGATAGCGGACGAAAATGATTATTTCCACCACAATAAATGAAAGAATTCCCATCAACCACACATTGGAAAGGAATTGCAATCCCAACTCCGCGGAAACCGTCTGCTTGTTGATGGAAATGATGGGGATGGGCAACGCCCCACTCTTCAACAGAATCTTCAAGTTGTCCAACCTTTCTTTGGCGGTCTTGGCATCGGGAGCGCCCCCCTGGATAACCAAAAACTGCTGAGGCTTGGCATCCTCCACGCTTGAAATGAACGGATTGTCCCCCGTGACGCCGGGGGAGAGGGCAATGGCATCCCGCAAGCCGGAAACATTCGCGATCCACGGATTGAAGGGATCCTCATCCACTTTGGCTATTTCCAACGACGTATTGGCACGAATTGCATCTAGCGCGCTCTCGCTGATCGAAGAAGGGACAATCACTGTTTTCACTTTTTCAGGCGGGGCGCTCAACAACGCTATTTGGTCGGCCGTCAGTCCCCCATTTCCATCCAGCTCGATCAAATGCAGATCGGCGTTCTCCAGGATGTCAAAAATAGCAATGTCCGAAGGCAATTGAAGGCTCGTTGCGGTCGAAAGCTTGGCGTTGTCCGAAAAGCGGACTTCTTCGGGATAGACCACGATTGCATTCGAGGGGCGGTCGATGAAAAAATAAGTGAATGCACAATCGTACTCGGGTTGGTTGTCCGTGAAACCGGTTTGGCGACACTGATGGAATGCGGCTTGGGTAAAATCGCGTGCGGCCGTATCATTCAGCAAGAAGGGAAGCGTCCATTGGTATGAGTCCCCGACTCCAGTGGGGTGCGCGCCATACCCCTGCTGCGCACTCTCCACCACCTGCACGATTTGGCTCCCGTCAAAAATGAGTTTTCCATTCAAAAAGGACTCGAATCGGCCTTGCTTGAGCAATAATTCTTGGAGCTTGGCCACTTCTTCTGCATCTGTTTCCGCCACCTGCGCCAAAATAATGGAATTTCCCGTATTCGATACCGAGACATCCTTGATCCCCGTAGGGTTCAACCTTTTTTCGACGATTTGTTTGACGTCGCTCAATTGCTGCGTGGTCGCAGGCTCGGCCAACTGCAATTGGAAAAGGGTCCCACCAGAAAACTCGCTTCCCAATTTGAGATTGTGGCCAATCCCATTCGAATCGATCTTGATTACGGCAAACAAACTCACGATGATGAATAGTGCCCAGAGCCAGAGCTTCCAATTGGTCCAAAGTTCCTTGGTCGCGTTGCTCATGATTGACCACTCTCTATTTTCCCATGCCTTCTTTCCCAATACCACAACAGAATAGGCACATTCGTGAACCACGTGGCGACCAAATCTCCCAACAAACCGAAAAAGATGGTGGCGGCGATCTCATAAATCGTGGTGATTTGAGCCGTGTAGGAGACGAAGAGCATCACGAGCGTGGCACCCATCAATGTCGCCGTGACAGTGAGTCCTGTGATGAGCGTATCATTCGAGCGCTCCAACACCGATTTGTCTTTCCTCTTGAGCACACGCGTCGTGAGCAAAATATCCGTGTCCACCGAGTATCCCACCATCATGAGCAACCCCGCAACAGTAGAAAGAGTAATGGAAAAACCGAACAATGTCAATAGCGCCACGGCCGTGAGCATATCAAACAACGCCGCCTCCACTACCGCCAAGGAAGGGATCAACTCCCTGAAAAAAATGAAGATGGCCGCGCTCAACAATAGAATGGAAACGATCGCCACAAATATCGTATTGGCCAAAAAGCTCGCTCCAAACGTGGGAGTGACTTGCTCGATGGCGAATTGCGTATTGCTCGGCAACCCAAACCGAGAGATGAGTTGCGTACGCACGCTGTTGGAAATTTTTTCACTTTCCGTGTTCACGGCTTGCGCGGTCTGCACGAGCAAGGAATCCGCGTCCTTGCCCGAGTCAAACGTCCCATTCAACTTGGTCAGCGCTTCCCCCAGCATGCGTTTGGCACTCGCAGGGTCTTTTTCTTTCACTTCTGCCGCCCTTTCCAGCAATGAGCGCGCATCCGACAAGAACTTGGGCTCCGCATACTCTATCCGCGCGCTCGAACCAAAGGGCCCGGTCACGATGCTCACCTTCGCATCAGGCAATCCCAAGTCTTTGGTCAACAGATTCACGACCGGCTTCTCCTGCAGTTTTTCGGTGCTGACGATGATTCGCGTCCCGCCCACGAAATCCAAACCCAAAGTGATTCCGGGAGAGATGAAAAGGATGAAGAGGAAAATGAGGGTCAGGATGGCGGGAACCAGCACCAAGCGCCGATAATGAGAATCATAAAGTTTGATGGAAAACACAGGATCCCACTCACAGTTCTTTGATAAACCATGGCACACAAAAGGCTTTTAATAATGGGTTTTGGAGAAGAGAACCCGCAGATGTTTCCATTATAAACCATTTTTCTCGAAATCTATTATGCGCTTCTATTCCCTCGAAAACCCGGAAGCATTGATAAAAAACGCCTTCGCCTATGCCCGGAAACGCGACCACATGAAACGAACGCGCACGAGCCAAATCCAACACCGCAAAGAGAAAGTCTCGTATAAAATAGAACATTTTCATGAATACTTGGACAAGCAGCTCACGCACATGGTCCAATCCGTCCCGCGGTTCGATGCCCTGCACCCGTTCTATCAAGAACTGCTGCCCGAGACCGTGCAGCTTGGAAAGATAAAACAGGCCGTCTCGCACTTGGTGAGCGTACGGAGGCTGTTGAAGAGACAATTGTACGCGGGAAAACGCTCCCTGTATTCTCCGGCTGCCGACGCACTGCCTCATATGAAGAAAGAGAGCGCCCGATACTTTGGGCGATGCGCCTCCATCATCAAGAGTCTAGGAAAAACAATCGAGGTATTGCAAGAAGCCAATCGCCAACTCAAAGAAGTTCCCGAGATTCGAACCGACATTCCAACCCTGATTTTGGCGGGTTACCCTAACACAGGAAAAACAACTTTATTAACTCGATTGACCGGTAGCAAAGCCAAGATTGCGGCTTATCCCTTCACCACTCAATCCATCCAATTGGGGTATTTTTCCATGCGCTACCGCGAAGTCCAAGTCATCGATACGCCCGGCTTGCTCGACCGCGAAGACGAACTGCGGAATCCCATTGAAAAGAAAGCCTTGGCCGCACTCAAACACTTGGCGACCTGCATCATTTTCGTGGTGGACCCCACTCCCTCCGCGGGATATTCGCTCGAAAAACAATTTTCTCTGTTGGAACGCCTAAAAAAACAATTTTCAGTGCCATTCATTCCCGTATTCAACAAATGCGACCTCGCCACGCCCGAACAAATCCAAGAGGCCGAAAAAAAATTCGGGATTGATTCGGTGAGGGAAGGGGAAGGAATAACAAGCAGCCTAAAGGATAAAATCTGGCGCGGGCTCGGATTCGGACGATAAAAAAGGGGTTATTCCTTCACCATTAAATAGGCCCGTTGGCTATTTTCTGCATGAGCAAGCTCACGTTCGAACAGCACATGGTGAATTTTTACCGGACCCTATTCTCGCTCTTAGGGGTTTTCATCGTGGTCGGAATATTGCTTTTCGTGGTATCAAACATTAACCAAGCAGGGTTTGCCGCGAGCGGTTCCATCCAACCAGAGTTTAAAATTGGAACCAACCTTTCCAGCCGACCCTTTGATTCAGAAGGCCTCTCCATCCCATTCCGCGTCACCCTACTTGCCTCTGCGCAGATTGAAGTCAAAGAAATTATTCTCTCTATTGATGGGAAACTCGTGACGGCGGACTTCCGGCGAATATCAACTGGCAACACATTTTATTCCTCTGAACTCGTTTCCCAAATCTTTTCACCCTACCGCGATGGAATCCCCCACTTGTTACATATCGAAGTTTCAACCGAAAAGGGAAGCCTTTCTAAGGAATACCAATTCGTTAATACGAATGGAAGAATTCAAATTCGTTAAAGCCACGCGCCCTTACCTAAACCTTTAAGAGCAATAAAATCCTGTAGAAGGACAGCGCGCTTTGATTGCGTGCGATGCCTTGACATCGGCGATTACTCCAATTTCGATTGTCAAAAAATAAAATGGTTGGGAGAAAATAGTATGGCTAAAAAGAAAATAGATTTAGGGAAAGTAAGGCAAGACATCGAAGCGATTGCAGAACTCATGACTGGCTTAGTCGAAGACAACAGCGTTCCCCGAAATATCCGAGGAACAGTTGAAGAGGCCCGAAAAAACATTCTTTCCGCAACCGACGATGTGGCCTTGTCCCGCGCCATCTACTTATTGGATGACGTTTCCAACGACATCAATCTCCCCAGCCACTCCCGAACCGAACTATGGGCGATCATCTCCGAACTCGAGGCACTCAAGGAAAAACTCGGGTAATACGCGTGAATACCGAAAACCAAGCTAATCTACAACAAAATTCAGTTCCTTTCGAGCTTACCCAAACGACAAAAGACGTTTCGTCTACCCGAGAAAAAATACTCCGCTATGCCGAACAGAAAGGACTCATCCTCCACAGCAACAGCCTTTCTTTGCTCGAAGAAAACGATTACGAAAAAATCCTGGATACGCTTGCGAATGAAAACACTTTCTTCATCACACAGGCCCACATCGAACGAAAAATAAAGCCGGAAACTAAACCCATTCCTCGAAACGAAACCATTTCCTTCTCCACGGAAAGCGTTTCCCTCCAATCAAAATCCCTTTCGCAGGAATATTCCCCCAACTATCGCATCCTGCACCACCTCAATTACCCCGGCGCCAGTGAGTCCAAGGGAAAAGCCAACGATTTTCTCCAACTATTCCATGACAAATACCACTTTTTGTTCAGCGAACTCAAAAACCGGGGATTTCAACCCAAACCATTATCCAAGATGGACCGACAAGGTCGCGATACCGAATTCGATATCATTGTCATGGTATCCGAAAAACAAGAAACCAAAAATGGTCACATCTTACTCACCATCGAAGATTTGGAAGGCCACGCAAAAGCCCTCATCCCTGCTTCAGACCCCGGACTCATGAAAAAAGCCCATCGCATCACAGTGGATGATGTCATTGGGATGAAAGTCAAGCTCGCGCGAACAGGAGATCTTCTCATCGTTAAAGACTTTTCATGGCCCGACCTGCCTCAACGAAAACCCAAAACCAGCGAAGTGGACCTCGGATTGCTTGTCACGAGCGACATCCATATCGGAAGCAAATTGTTTCTCCGAAACTGGTGGGAAAAATTCCTCCAATGGGTAAACCGAGACATTGGCAGCGAAAAAGAAAAAGAACGCGTGGGAAAACTCAAGTATATGGTGATTGCAGGAGACACGGTAGATGGAATAGGCGTTTATCCCAACCAAATAAACGAGCTCGAGGTAAAAGACATATACGAACAATACAACCAATTCCAAAACTATCTCCTCCAGATCCCCGAACACATCGAAATATTCATCACGCCGGGAAATCACGACCCATGCCGGTGGCACGATCCGCAACCCCCCATCATCAAGGAGTTTGTTCCCCAGCTCTACCGACAAAAAAACATCCACTTCCTCCCTTCCCCCGCGTGGTTGGAAATAGAAGGACAAAAAACCCTCATCTATCACGGAAGCGGGCTCATCGGAACGATGTTTGCGCTCAATATCTCTCCCACGCGCCCGGACGAGGCGATCAAGGAACTCCTCATCAAGCGCGATTTGATGAGCGTGTACGGCACCAAACACCCCTACGCCCCCGAGCCGCGCGCCTACATGCTCGTGCGTGAACACCCGGACATCTACATCGGGGGAGACAACCACCACAACGCGTACGCGCAATACCGCGGAACCACCATCATTAACAATGGGTGCTGGCAAACCACCTCCGCGTACGCAGCGAGCAAGGGATTCATCAACACCCCCGGAAGAGTGCCCCAATTCTCACTCAAGAACGCGAGCATCCGAGAAAGCCGGTTCGACAAGAGCGAACCCACCGTGGCAAGGAGTCTCAATCCATGAAACTCGATATCGATCTCGCCGCAGACGCACACACGAAGGCCTATTTCGAAGCCCTCATCCAACGTGTAACGAGCCAATTCGAACTCGCCCAACGCGCCCGCGCCAGGGGATCCGATGTGAGCACGGAAGTGGAGTGCATTCCCGTGACGGATTTAGCGGATCGAACAGAAAAACTCACTGGGCCCGAGGGAGTGGCCAAGCGTTTCCGAGAAATATTGGCCGAAAACAAGAATGACCGGATGAAATCCATATTTCAAATATTCAAGGAAGTAGTCTTGGAGGAAGGAAACTGGTATCACGAACCCAACATGGAAAAGCGCGTGGAGCAAGCCACGAAGACCGCACTCGTAATCATGACGGAGGGCGTGGTCGTGGCACCCCTCGACGGGATCCCCTACGTGAAACTCTCCGACAATGCAGACGGAACCAAATACGTGGACATCTATTTCGCAGGACCCATTCGCGCAGCGGGAGGGAGTGCGGCCGTCTTGCCTCTCATATTAGGGGATTATGCGCGAAAATTGCTGGGGCTCGCGCGCTATCAACCCACGAATGATGAAATAGAACGATATGCAGAAGAAGTGGATCTTTACCAAACGGACGTGGTGTCGCGACAAATCAAACTCACGGCAGACGAACTTCGCACCATCGCAAACGGGTGCCCGGTCTGCATCAATGGAATCCCAACCGAAGACCTGGAAGTTTCCACGTGGAGAAACCTTCCCCGCATCCCCACTAATCGCATCCGCGGAGGAATGGGATTAGTTGTCACTGAAGGATTGGGGCTCAAAGCCCTCAAAGTGATGTCGTGGGCCAAACAATTGGACCTAGACTGGTCTTTCCTCGAAAAAATAATCAAGGTCGAAAAGAAAGCCGACCAGGTGGTGGAACTCAAGCCCAACTGGAAATATTTGGAAGGCGTGGCCGCAGGGAGACCACTCATCGCATATCCTTCCGAATGGGGAGGATTCCGCTTGCGCTATGGAAGGAGCCGAAACACAGGCTGCGCAGGAAAAGGAATAAACGCAGCATTGATGTATCTGCTCGACGAGTTCATCGCCATCGGAACCCATGTGCGAATCGAACGCCCAGGGAAAGCCGCACAACTATTTCCCGTTGAAACGATTGATGGACCCACCGTCAAGCTCAAAGACGGGAGCGTGAGACAAATAAACACGATCAAGGACGCTCAAGCAGTCCGTCCCTTCCTCGAAAAAATAATTTTTGTTGGGGACATGCTCATCACGCTGGGAGATTATCGGAAGGCCGCGCACCCATTGACTCCCAGCCCCTTCGTTCCCGAATGGTGGGTCCTCCTCGTCGAAAAAGCCATCAAGGAAGGAAAGCAAACCACAGTCAACGTTCAACCGTATTTGGAAAACCCATTCCAGGAAATACCATTCGAAGAGGCCAAAAAGATATCTGAGGAATTGCATGTCCCCCTCCACCCCAATCACACGTGGTTCTACAAGGGATGGTCCCTCGAAGAGGCCAAGCACGTGATCGACGAAATACGGAAAGCGAATGATTCCGTGCTGGGACTGGGGCCGCTTTCATTCCCCCACACTCCAACATTCAAAAAACTCCTCGAAAAAACAGGAATCCCCCACACGGTGGATGAAAAGACCATTTATTTGGATGAAAACGTTTCCGAAGCCCTGCGATTGTTCGCGCGGAACAACGTGGAACCCATCCATCTCGAGGATACGCCTTTATCCCTGCTCTCGCGCGCAGCCGGAATAACTATTCTGGACAAGGTGGGAACATTCTCCGGCGCACGCATGGGGAGGCCAGAAGCCGCCACTCCCCGAGCAATGAAAGGAAACCCCCACGTACTATTTCCCATCGGAATTGCAGGAGGAGCCACGCGCTCGATTAACCGCGCCGCGGGACTTGTTACCATCAAAGGAAAATCCCATTCCGAAAACAACGGGAAAATCAGCGTCGAAATAGCCTTGTTCGAATGCTCCCACTGCCACTACCTGGGAGCGCGCCGATTCTGCGTCAAATGCCACGCCCCCACGCGCGCCAAATACCTTTGCACCAACCGAGAGTGCCTCGCGCTGAACAACCAAACCAAATGCGCCAGCTGCGGATATCCCGCAAAGTCCGGGCAAGAATACGAAATAAACGTGCGGAACGAATTGGAGTGGGCCGCCAAAAACCTCATCGAACGGATTCCCGAGCCCGTGAAAGGAGTGAAAGGACTCATCACGGATGAGAAGAATGCCGAGCCCCTCGAAAAAGGGATATTGCGCGCCAAACACGACTTGCACGTTTTCCGCGACGGCACGAGCCGATTCGAGCTGCTCAACGCGCCGCTCACGCACTTCTACCCACGCGAGATAGGGCTCACCGTCAAAAAAGCGAATGAATTAGGATATTTTTTCGACGCACATGGAAAACCATTGGAGAGAGACGATCAGCTCGTGGAGATGTTCGTTCAAGACATCGTCGTGAACGAAAAATGCGGGGAATGGCTGCTGCGCGCCACGCAATACGTGGACGATTTGCTGAACAAGTTCTACAAGCTCGAACCCTACTACAATGCCCAAACCAAAGAAGACATCATCGGGGAACTCATTATCGGATTGGCCCCCCACACGAGCGCTGGAATCGTGGGACGCGTAATAGGCTATTCCGAAACACGATTGGGATGGGGGCATCCCTATTTCATTATGTGCAAGAGAAGGAACGCAGATGGAGATCAGGATAGCGTCATGCTCCTCATGGATGCCCTGCTCAATTTTTCACATTCCTTCCTCGCCCATTCCCGTGGGGGAAGGATGGATGCCCCGCTCGTCTTCACGATCGCGCTCAACCCGCAAGAAATTGATGACGAAGTCTATGAAATGGAGGTCTGCGAACGATACCCCTTGAGCTTGTACGAAAAAAGCCTCACGTTCTCCGAACCAAAAATAGACGATGTGCCCATTGTGAAGAAAAAGATAGGGAAAGAGGACCAATACATCCATTTGAACTTCACGCATACCACCTCGGGATTCGATTTGGGGCCCGTGCAGAGCAGTTACACCAAGCTCAAGACCATGGAAGAGAAACTCCACAGTCAAGCGCGTCTGCAGGCCAAGCTCGTTCCCCTCCAATTCCAGGATTCGATGGAAAGGGTAGTGGTTTCACACTTGTTTCCCGATATCATTGGGAACACGCGCGCTTTTTCCCGCCAAACATTCCGCTGCACCAAATGCAACGCCAAATACCGGCGCATCCCCCTCACGGGAAACTGCCGCAAGTGCCAAGGGGGAAACATCATCCTCACGATTGCACAGGGAAGCGTGCGAAAATACTTGGAAATAGCCAAAGACATCATCCACTCGTACAATCTGAGTGATTACCTGAAACAACGCATCCAACTCGCGGAAACCGAGATAGATGCAGTATTCCCTCCGGAGAAACAAACACAAAAGTCTTTATTCGAATTCGCCTAAAACAAAAATATGCCCATTTCACAAATAACCCCCGAAAAATGGTTGCCGAAGACCCCCGACGAGAAAGAGCGAATAATCGCGGAAGTCGTTCGGCTTTCCGGTGATTTTTTGACGAGCGGCCGCAGGGAGACATGGCACGTTTCCCCTTTTCTCAAGACCCTTCAGCAAAAGGATGGAATCCCGGATTTCCTGAAGCAGGGCGGCGGTCTCTTCGTTTGGGAGAAAAATGGACGCGTTTCCGGAATAACCCTTTTTCGTCCTTCAAGCGAACGAAAAGGATGGTTAGAGATCGCACTCCTGCTCACCCGCACGGGCGAAGAGCGAAGAAGAATCGGAAGGCAGCTATTCGCGGCAGCCGTTTCGTATGCCCGTGCCAAAAAATACAAAGGGGCCTATGCCAAGGGGCAATCGGAATCCGGAAAAGATTTTATCATAAACGTTTCAAGCCTATTCCCGCGCCGGAATATCCGAGGAAAGGAATCCCTTGCTCGCGAGCACGCGACACTCATCCCGGGAAGGGGCGTTGTCGAACTCCAAATATCCTTTGAAAAACGGCAAACACCCTCCATTCCAAGAAAAAAACCATGGTATGCCCGATTATTTGGTCGTAGGAGGTAATTTTTTAGGTGGGCGTGGGCAGCTTCACAAACCCAATCCCCAAAAGGATAATCGCAATAATGATCAAAACGAGGATAATGAGCCGCCGGTTCGGGTGCTCCTTTCCATGCTGAAACAACAAAACGACATCGCGAGCAAAACTTTCCAAATAGCCGGACCAATCTTTGGGATTCTTCAAATCGTGAATGGTTTCCTCCAACAACTCGCCACGCGTCTGGCCCCGATACGGGATCCCGCTCTCCCCGTTCTCGAACTCGCCTGATACCGCATTGATTTTGAGCCGCACGCTCGTCTCCTCATCCAGATCCAATGCGAACGACCAGTACGGGACATACACGAGGCGCATCCCCGAAATATGGACATTCGACTTGGGCACCTTTTCGTGCGCAGCAATCTTGATCTGGGCATTGGTCTTGGCTTCCTCCAAACTAAAACGAGGATTTTTCACGTTAACTTGGACATTTTTTCCCACCGAAAACTCGGCTTTCACCATCTCCGGGGGCGCCAGTTCCGGGACCACCTCATCTAGCATGTTGGTGATGGCATTCAGGCTGCTCTCGCCCTGCGAGGATTCCGCCACATTCTTGCTTTTGGTCTGCTCTTCCTCCGTTTCCGTGAAGGAATCGTAATGAAACACGTAGAACGGGACCAACTCCGACGTTGGATTAGGGATATCCTCCAAATCCCACTTGTTGGCCTCCAACTCGTTCCACACGATATCCTTGGCTTCCTCGATCCCGACCTTCAATGGCAAAGAGGCAACCGGATAAGTCGTCATATCACGGGAAAAAAGAAAACGAGTTCAAAAAGGTGCTGGAAAAAGAGAGAAAAAACGGGGATAAGACCCCGCCCCCAAAATAAAGAACTTGCTTATTGCGTGGTCGGAATCTTTCGCTTCATTATCTTGACGCGCGCGGGAGTAATCAAAATCCTTCCCTGCGAGATTCCCGCAATATCCCCATCGATGCGTGAAACCAAATCCTTGATGGAAATGATGGCATCTCGAACCCCTTTGGGGTTTCGCTTCTGCGAATCCTCAATGTTCAACAACACCAAATTTCCTTCCTTGAGCTCGTGTTCCACCGAACCCAAATCCTCGGCTCCACGCAGGGTCATCGGTTTAACGTACGCATCCGCGTCCTCATACGCGGCTTCCTCTTCCACATCCATGTTGTTGAGGAACTCTTCCACATCCACTTGTTCGGTTTGGCTCGAAAACACTCGATCTAAAAAACCCATCTGATTTCCCCCTCACGATACCCTTTCAAAAAGGCATTTTTTTTATGGCCATTTAGACACGAAAACATTCCCATCTCCAATGGCATTGGCAGCTTTTTTCCCGGTTTTCGACCAAGCAAAAAGGCCGTGTTGGACATATCTCGCTGTTCAACTTATTAAAGGTACTCTTTCCTTTCCGAACTCGGAAACTTAAAATGGGGTTATGCTCCTAAAAGACAAGGGCCAAGGTTGGGATGGTATGACATTACAAAACGTTTTCGAAGCCGAGTACACCAAACCAACGGTTTTCTTAGACCGAAACAAAATAATGCCCCATTACACGCCAAACGAGCTCCCCTTTCGTGAAAAACAGCTTTCCGACATCAGCCGAATCGTGGCAGTAACCTTGCGCGGGCAGAGACCCGACAACGTGTTCATTTATGGAAAACCCGGCACCGGAAAAACATCCACCGCTCGGCACGTGATGGACGAACTCGGAACATTCGCCCAACAGAAAACCCTGAAAATCAAACACGCCTACATCAACTGCCGTACGCACAACAAAAAATACAAGGTCTTGCTCAAATGCCTACGCGAAATTTATCCCGAACAACCGGATAAGGCCTTCCAAGGATACTCGGCCGCGTACTTGTACGAGAAACTCGTCTCCTTCGTGCGCGATTCGGAAACCCATTTGATTTTGGTGTTGGACGAGTTGGACAAAGTGCGGGATTTGGATGAATTGATTTATTCCGTCACCCGAAGCAACGATGAACTATCCACCGGAGGTATTTCCATCATTGGTATTTCCAACAACTTGCTATTCAAAGACGCATTAGACCCTCGAACCAAATCCTCGCTCTGCCAGCAAGAGATGGTGTTTCCCCCTTACAACGCGGAACAACTCCAAACCATCCTCCAGCAACGAGTGAAGGAAGCCTTCCAACCCAATGCCGTTGATGAAGGCGCCATCAGCCTCGCCGCGGCCATCGCGGCACAAGAAAGCGGAGACGCGCGAACCGCCATCAAGCTCTTACTTCGTGCGGGTGAACTTGCGGACGAGGATAAAGTAAAACGAATCATGGATACGCACGTGAAGCAAGCCCGCACCTCCGTGGAGCAGGAAATCATTCTGGAGCACGTGCAAGTGCTTCCCGACCACGAAAAACTAGTGTTGTATACGATTGCAGCCTTAACGTTGGTAAAAAAACCCATCCAAAAGTTGACCGGGGAAAGAATAGAAGGGGTATTGTACTCCGGAGAAGTGTATGAGGAATACGAGCGCATCGCCAAAAAATTCAAGTTCAACGATCCGGTGTCCGCACGCTGGTATAGAGAATACATCAACCAGCTGGAAATGTACGGAATGATCGTCACCACGCAAAGCGGACCCGGAGTCAAAGGCCAAACCCGATTCATCAAACTCAAGGTCGACCCGCACAAGATCAAAGAAGTGCTGGAGAAAGAGTTTG
>CAYJRE010000002.1:49438-70007 GCA_964372665.1 uncultured archaeon
TTGAACGGATTCACCGCCTTGATCCCCTTTATTTTAGAAAAATCCTTCGTGTTTTCGGTGTAGATTTTGGCGATTCCGTTTTCGAGCATAGTTTGGGCAATAATGGAATCCCAAAATGGATTTTCAGATTCAGCCGTTTCCACTGCCCTTTGAACACTCGAAATGGAATAATTCAGTTTTGTCCAGCTTTCACTTGAAACTATTTCTTGAATGATGCCGTGGACCGTTTCTTTGTCCATGCGGGGAGGTGGTTTGTGAAGCATTACGCGCGCAAACTCGGCTATTATTTGGTTACTAATTGCCAATCTTCTTTCTCCTCGAAAGCAACCTTGGATGACGGCTTTTGCGATCGGATGTCGCTCTACTTCATCCACATCGTACGCGTATACGAGGATGTTAGTGTCGACGAAGATACTTTCCGATTCGCTCATCATACAGTTCGTCTCTTGATTTGTATGTAATCCGACCTAAGTGGAATCCCTTTTCAAGCCTTTCGATAGCGCGTCGCCGTAATTGTTCTTGTTCGTCTTCCTCGGCCACTTTCAGGAATGCTTCATCCACCGCTTTCTTGAGTGCGCCCTTCCTACTCCCATACTTGCGCTGAGCATACGTACGGATAGCCTCTTCCGCGTTATTGCTTGCCGAGATGGTCATGATACCCATATAATCTATATTTACATCTTTGATAGATATAAATATATCTTTCTTTATGCGTCGAAAAGGGTTTTCTGCGTCCGCAATTGGGTCTCGATTCTCTTCTTCGCGCCTTTTTCGAACGCTTCCCCCAATTGCCTTTTCACGCTCAGCGCGACTTGAGAACCCAATACTTTGGCCAAATTCTCTACACTCGTGTTCTTCACATCGGATATATTCTTGATTCCCACATTGAACAGTCTGCGAGCGCGTACTCTTCCAATGCTGCGCAACTCGCACAACAAAATCAACTCTTCCTTGATTCCGGAAGACAAGCGCTTGCGCAATTTGGAGAGCATCCCAATATGCTGCTTCGCGTTCACCAGGGGAGCGAGCTCTATACAACTGTACATCAACCAATCCGCTTTCTGGAGTTTGTTGCGAATCAAACCCGGAGCAATGTTGTACTCATCCAAAATGACTTGTTCAATCGTTTCGTTGGTCCACGATTCCAAAAACTTGGCGGTTTGAAACTTTTCCGCGATTTGCATGTCAGAAAAGATAGCGTCGCGATCATCCAACGGCAATTCGTCCCAGCGAGACTGGATTTCCCCCCACACCTGGGCCTCCTTCTTGGCGGAAACCGAAACATACGGGCGCAATTCAGTTGTGTCCGTAAGGGAGAATAAGACGGCAAACGAATCCAATTTTTTTCGTTTTAGTTTTTGGATGAGCGCATGCGCGGAGAGCGGATCCAAATACAATTCGGCCACGCGTTGACCGATTTTGGTGCACCAAAAACGATTTTCCTCGCCCTCAATGAATTCCAATTCGTACAATTCCTTTACTAAACCGCGAAGCATGCGTCTCAAATTATCCAAATCCTCGTATTGGTGCGCATAAAATGTTCGGGCGAAGAATTCGTCCATGGTATATGTGTCGAAAATGAATCGGGAAGCAATCAGCGCAAGCAAATGCATACGCAGCACGGGCTGCACGCCCAATTTGGATTGAACATTTTCCATTTCTCCTAAAATGTAGTTGCGCATCACCTCTTCCGCATCCATTTCCGTTTTGCAAAAAACGATGCTTTCACCGGCTTCATTATATTTGGGCCGACCGGCTCGCCCCGAAATTTGGCGGTATTCTCGAACGGGAATGGGATTCAATCCATTGAAATCGTAGCGGTGCAATGAGGTAATGATGACGCGAAAAGCCGGCAAATTAATTCCCTGCGCTAAAGTCGGAGTGGCACTAATTACTTTTATCGTGCCATTTCGAAAATTATCTTCGACAAGCTCGCGTTGTTTCTGTATGAGCCCCGCATGATGAAAGGCAACCCCATTTTTTACGAATGAAGCTAATTTTTTGCATTGCTCGGTTGGATTTTCCAGCGCATTCTCTATCTTTTGGGACAGTTTTTCCAATTTTTTCTTTTCCTCGGGAGAAATTTTGGGATAAACAATGCTCGCGGATTGCTTGGCGAGGCTTTCCGCGCGCGGACGCGTGTTGGCGAAAACAAGGGCTTGCTTCTTTTGCTCCAGCGTGTCGCCTAAAATACCCTCCAGCGCGTCTTCTTTGTCCAATTCCATCTCCTCTGATTCTCCCTTGAACACGACTTTTTGATTGAAATGAACGCCTTCCTTCAAGGGAACGGGGCGATAATCGGATTCGATCAGTTCCGCATTCAACCAAACCGATAATTCGTCCGCATTCAGGATAGTGGCGCTCAGCGCAATGATTTGAATCTTGGGATTGAGCATGCGCAATTTAGTAATGACCATTTCGAGCGTGGGACCGCGATCCGAATCCAATTCATGCACTTCATCAATAATCAATACTCCCAAATTTTTTAGCCATTCCGCACGATGGATAAGTAAAGAGTCGAGTTTTTCGAATGTGGAGAATATGAAATCGAAATTGGCTAGGTATTTGGACGAGGAATCCATGTCTCCGGTGGAAACAGCAAACTTTATTTTTTGTGAATCAGAATATTTCTTTTTGAAATCATTGTAATGCTCATGTGCGAGCGCGCGCAGGGGACCGGTGTACATGGCTTTCTTTCCCTTGGTGAGGATGGATTCCAACCCAACCCATTCCGCGATAATCGTTTTCCCGGAAGCCGTGGGGGAAGCAATAACCATATTCTTGTTTCTCCAATCGACATCCAACACTTTCTGTTGCATCGGGTTAAACGCAGAAAAACCATTGGCTCGCTGGACAAGCACGGGAACATCGGGCATACATCCACCATCCAGAAAAAGGGTTAATAATGGAAAAGGGAGCCAAACCGCCAATTACTTTAATACCAGTACTGAATCCAATCGCACTATGGAAATCCGAACGCGCGTAGCCGCCATCATCATCCAAAAAGGAAAACTGTTGTTCGTGAAAGGGAAAGGATACGATGAACTATGGACTCCCGGAGGAAAGGTGGAGCCCGGAGAAAGCGAAGAAGAATGCATGGCCCGAGAATTGAAGGAAGAGATTGGAGTTGAACTGGTCTCGATGCGTTTTTTCGGAGAATATTTGAGGGAGTCGCCCTACGAGCCCCAAAAAATGGTGGGAAGCCGCGTGTACATTGTTGATATTGCTGGAAAAATAAAGCCTGCTCATGAAATCAAAAAACACATTTGGGTGAGCCTTGGCGATTTCAAACAAAAAAAGTACTCATTCGAACTTTTTAGAAAAAAGTTCGATCAAAAAGGTCTGATACCTCGCCCTTTAGGGCGACATTCGTCGCCCATTGTTTGGTGAGCGGGTACGCGAGCAAGTGTCGTTCATGCCCAATTGGATACCGTGGCCTTTAGGCCACGGAGGAGGTCATTTACTCCCGTTATGGAAAAAGAAGTCATCCCAGACCTCATCCGAAAAGGCGAATGGAAAAACTAATTCTTTTTTTTCGCCCAATCGTCTGCATAAATCGGATGCGTCTGCGTCAACGCTTTCACTCGTTCGCGGACACGATTCAAAATGGTTTCATCGGTGGAATTGAACACGGCATCCCCAATCAACTCGCCCACCTCCAAGCATTCTTTCTCATTAAAACCGCGGCATGTGAGAGTAGGAGAGCCCACGCGAATCCCGCTCGGATCCAAGGGTTTGCGCGAATCGAAGGGAATCATATTTTTGTTTACTGTAATTCCAACCGTATCCAGCACGCGCTCGGCTTCCTTTCCTTGAATGGGGGCTTTGGACAGATCCACTAAGCACAAATGGTTGTCCGTGCCTCCGGAGACTAATCGTAATCCTTTGTTTTGCAACCCCTGTGCCATGGCTTGGGAGTTTTTCACGACGTTTTGGGCATATGTTTCAAACTCGGGCTTCAACGCTTCTCCCAATGCGACCGCAATCGCGGCGATTTGGTGATTATGAGGGCCGCCTTGCAGGCCGGGAAAAACCGCTTTGTCAATTTGGGGAGTAAAATTTTCTTTGCACATGATGATGGCTCCACGCGGACCGCACAATGTTTTGTGTGTCGTGGTTGTCACAATGTCCGTGAAGGGGAAAGGGGAAGGGTGGGTCTTTCCTGCGACTAATCCGGCAACATGCGACATGTCCACCATCGAAATCGCGCCAATCTCTTGTGCAATATCATGAAATGCCTTGAAATCGATTTGCCTTGGGTACGCGGAAGAACCGCTCAGCAGGATTTTTGGCTTTTCCTGCAGGGCGAGCTTCTTCACGACATCCATGTCGATGCGCTCGGTTGCTTGATCCACGCCATAAGGAGTTATCGTGTATGATTTTCCGCTAAAACTCAATGGGTGGCCGTGCGTCAGGTGTCCGCCGTGCGCGAGGTTCATTCCCATGATCTTATCCCCATAATTCAATAAGGCCAAATACACTTCCGCATTGGCCGGGCTACCGGAATAGGGTTGTACATTCACGTGTTCGCACCCGAACAATTGCCGACAGCGTTCCTGGCAAAGCATTTCTACTTGGTCAATGACCTGATTTCCCCCATAATAACGCTTGTTGGGATAGCCTTCGGAATACTTGTTGTTCAACACGCTTCCCAACGCCTGCAAGACCGCGATGCTCGGCAAGGATTCGGAAGGAATGAGCTCTAACACGGTTGCTTGGCGCGCCAACTCGTCTTGGATGAGCCGGTGCACCTTCGCATCTGCAGAGATAAGATTATCAGTGAATTTTCCAGTCATCATTTTGGATCCTCCACCGTCTTTTGTTTTTCCAACTGGGATACTTCTTCACGCTTCTCCTTCTTTTCTTCTTTTTTCATTTCGGCGGAGAAGCGGCCCAAGGCATACAAGTGCGAGATGGGTTTTTGGGTCAAGTGGAAGGCCGTTTGGGAAGGAGCCATGTCCACAAACTTCATGTATTGGGCAAACGTGGGGTGCACGCGTGCGATTTCATGATACAATAGTTGGGAAATCCTCCGATAAGACGGGTGTCCCTGGATTCCAGAACGCAATTCGATGAAATGAAAGGCTTCCCGCAGATTCATTTTGATCATCCAACGCACACGGTACGCGAACGGAACTACATACTGTGCTTCTTTTGGAAAACGCGTGTGGATCTTTTGGTATGTTTCAGCCGCTGAACGCATGGCATAATCGTATTCTTTCTTCAGCCCGGTTTCCAGAATCTCATCCGGCGTCTCGTAACCATGCAGCACGGTCAAATCCTGGCGCATTTGGGTCAAGACGCGGTGCCGTTGCAAGTCGCGATACGCCCCAAAGTCCGCGAGCACATCGAAATCATAATAGGTTTGCTCGAGCGCGCGAAAGGGCTTGTCTCTCCGATGACGGCGCGATCCCAAATATGTATGTAGGACCAATTCCTTCTTCTCGCGGGGCATCGCTTTCACAAGCGTCACGAGTTGAGTCCACGATTGCTTCGCATACGGGTACAGCATGAGGCCAATCACCTTGTCTTCGGCTTGCGCATCATAATCCAACAACGTCACGGCCGAATAATCGTGAATGGATTCTTCTGCAAGCAATTGTCGCGCCAATTGCTGCATGTCCAAATGCGTGCGCGCGATGTACTCATCATGCTTCGCGCGCTTCACGAAGGGGCGGATCACGTAATCGAGTTCCCCGTGGATCGTTTTTGCCAGGTTCTGCATCTCGCGCAGGGGATCGGAATAGAATTTTCCCAACAAATTTTGGAAAAACCGCCCATTCCCGAATATTCCTACATTCGTTTTCGTGGAGGCGGGAAGCAAATAGCGCACCACGTCCGCGGCCTTCGCACGCACCGCACTCTTGTACGCGGCCTCTGCACGCTTAACCAATTTTTCATCCTTCAATCCCGAATACTTCAATTGCTGCCCCGAAAAAGGATCGCGAAACTCAAAGGTTTCTAACGGAAAAAAGCCTTTCACGTGCTCGGTCATGATTGGAATGGCTTTGGAATACGTGTCAAACAACAAATTGCTGACTTCCAAGTACTCGGCCTCGAACGGGCTTTCCATAATCGTGGGTTCGCGGTAAAACAAATAATCCCCGTTGGCATCTTTTTGGTCGAAGAACACGTAACGCGTGGATTTTTCCAATGGTGAAGCCCCGATGCGCGGATCCTCCAACGCTTTCGCGGCGATGTTGGAGACATCCTCGCACGCGATGTGCGCGCCCCCCAATTCTCCCACCGAATCATCGCCATACCCATCCAGGATGCGCATGTAAAAGTCCTCGGCTTTCTGGATGGCTTTGCCGAGCATGTCTCCACTTGAAACCGAATGGCCCACGATTTCAGTGAAACCCGAAGACGTGTCCTGAATGAACTCGTCCAAAAGCAAACGCCTCAACGATTTGGTGGAACGCGAGTACCGCGAAAACAACGCGCCTTTCACGGACTCGGGCAGATTGATCAACGCAAAAATAGGCTTATCCACGTTCGTGACATAGCGCGAGAGGACTTCCTTCTCCTGCGGTGAAAATGCCTCAACCAAATTTCCAACCCGCTCCAATACAGGTTTTGAGGGTTTTAAGGATTTAGGAAAAAAAGAAAAAAAAGAGGGGAAACGTTTCCCCTAATCATGCGGTAGCGGTTTCATTGCCGAGCGCAATATACTCGTAGGCTTTCTGCAAAACGAGTACTGCTTTGGGCAAATCCCCGGGTTTGTAGGAAGAAGAGGATTTCCATTCTCCTTTTTCATCCTTGTAGCGCTTGTCCAAACTCACGGAAAGGAATTCTTGCCCCTCTTTTCCCGCGTTTTTCCATACCGCAGCATGGACGCTTCCCACTTGAAACTTTTTGATTGGCTGCATAGTAGACTCACCTCCAGATCGGAGTCAAAAGAATAGAGTCGTTGGATTCGTATTAGGTTTTGGGAACCCCAAACCGCCATAGGTTCCATGACTATTTTTTGCGGTGAAACGACTCGTAGTCGGTGTGAATGGCTTCGAATGACCGGGCACGGTCCAAATACTCTTGTATTTTACGAGGCGTCATGTTTAACTGGCTCGCGAGCCGACCCATGAGTTGATAATATTCCGCCGTAAACTTGGCCATGATGGCGAGTCTTTTCCGATGGTGATGCAGGGAACGGAGATTGGAATAGGGTTCTTGGTTCTCTCCCCTTGGGTGGCGCGACCACTCTGCGAAAAGCCGGCGGTGATGATATTGAAGCCAAAAGCGGTGATAGGCCATTCGAACAGTGGCGACCGCGAAGCGCGTGTGGATCAATGGTTTCCACAATCGGGGCGCTCGTTTCATTTCTCCTTGCTCCATTTCAATAGTTCACGCAATGTTTGAAGTTGCATTTGATACTCACGCAGCTGCTCTTTCGTTTGACGGATCATGTTCTTGGACACATCCATCTGGAGCTTTTTTCGTTCTCGCGCGTTTTGGGCCAACCCTTTATGGTTTTGGTACACGAGAGAGTTTTTCACGGTCTCGGTGAGCTGCTTGCGGTATTCCGGATTATGCACGAATGCGTGAATCATGGGACGATATTTCTCGTCCGAAACCAATGAAGAATGCAAATCAATCGTGTTCGCCGATTTTCGGTATTCGTCATCCACCATTTTTTTGGTGACATGTTTCCAAAACAACGGATCAACGACTTTCTTCGCATGGGCCATCGCGTCTTTGGAAGCGGCTTTCCAATGGGTTAGCTCCCACTCTCTCTTCTTGGAAACATGCTTTTCGTGCTTTCTCTCCAAATCGATAATTTTGGCATCCATTTTTTCCACGTTTGGATAAATCAATCGGGGCCACGCTTGACTGTTCCCATCCATCTCCACCTGAATGATTCCGCGCTTGGAAAAATAATGCACCAATGCCCTTTTCCGTCGGACATTTTTTTCAAGGAAAGGGGCCCCGCTCATCTTTTTCCTCATTTTTTGAATCGATTCAAAAACCTCTACGGGCATACGACGATTTCCCAAAAGGGACATATAAAACCATGTTTTTTACACGTGAAAAACTAACCCCTAAAAAGGGGATGGGCGAGTAATCAACCGGTGGTTGAATGATCCCGGGTTTAGGCGGAATGAATCCCGGCCAAATGAAGGCCATGATGAAACAGTTCGGCATCAAAAGCGAAGAATTGAATGTGGAAAAGATAATCATGGAGACCGCGGATGGGGGAAAACTCGTGTTCGAAAACCCGCAGGTCACGTGCATCGACATGAAAGGACAAAAATCGTACACGATCGTAGGGGAACCCCGCGAAGAAGCGGGAGAAAAGCCCTCTTTTTCGAACGAAGATGTGGAAATGGTCATGCAACAAGCAAAATGTGCCCGGGAGCAAGCCCAAACAGCTTTGGAAGAAAATGAGGGCGACCTCGCGGCTGCGATTGCTTCCTTAAAGAAGTGAAAAAACCCTATCTTCGCCGTGAACGTGACTTGGCTGTTCGCATCATCGGGGCACTCGAAAACTCCTCTGTGAGCTTCATCAAAATTAGAATCTGGATCACGATAAGCAACACTTGCGCCAAAAAAAGCAAGAGTTGACTCATGCTCAAAAAGAGAGCCACCCTACCGCCTCGCCCGCATCAACGACAACCGATACAAAATCAAAACACTCAAGACTATCGAAACCGTTTGACCTAGGAAGATGAGCAAACTCCCCAAATCCGTAAATAACGCCATTCTCCCTTCACCTCCAAAGGCAAACGGGTGCCTTCTATATAAACCTAATTCCCTTGGCCCAGAGTAGAAGATTCATCCTCCACTCCATTCACATACACGAGTTTTCCCCGAATGGCAATCGCATCAATTTCAAGCCGAACCAAATCCCCTGTTTGGTGGCCCGGCTTCACGGAAACCGGCAACTGGCCATTATCCAATGCATATGCCTCGTTTGTGTCCGGGGAAAAGAGTGCATTCACATCGACCAATCCATTTTGGAAAACGCGGATGGATGCATTATCATCCCACGAAAAAAAGTACTCGTTCATCTTTTGGGTCAACGAAATCATATCCGGAGTAGACACATTTACATCCACCAAAAATTGAGTCTCGGGTTCCACAAACACCAATTCCACATTCGACAGCAACGATTCCACGATCACATCTTGCAGCTCTTGCTTCGCCAGCAAAACCGAAACATCATTCAAACCCACCCTCAACGCATTTTCGCCCAAACTCACGGAAGAATACTTCTCAGGATTCGATGAAGCAAACGCGTTCACATCTTCGAATACAACTGCAGCCTCTTTGAATTGGATGGAAAGCGTGTTATTCACTTGCGGCACGATGGGCTCATCCACGCTTGAAACGCCCTGAATATTTTGCAAGCCGGACTTAATCGTATGCTTCGACAACGAAGGAAAATAATGAAGGCTTCCCGTGATGGTGAGAGTGTCTCTCAACAAAGAAAGGGGATAGTCCCCCGAAAAAGACAATTGGGTTGGAGCTGCGGAACGGTTTTGGGTTTCCACCAAAACAGCACTAACCAATTTTCCTCCCTGGAAGCTCGCCGAAAGCCGACCCGAAATAGCGTCGTTTGATAGCGTAAACGGATAAACAATTCCCTGGATTTTTGAATTGGGCAACGTGATCGATTTTGTTTCCTTTTTCTCCGAAAGCGCTTGAATTTTCGTGGGCACGCTGACCGAAGCTTGAAAATAAACTTCCGGCACCACAAAAAGACCTGCTGCTTCCACGGCTTGGGCAAACGATTCCATTCCCACACCCTCTTCGAGCGAAACATTCGCGATATAGGTTAATGTATTGTCTTCCGCGCTGAGCTTCGTGAACTGAGACTGGACTCGTCGCACGCCCGGCAACCCTTGTACGGCTTCATCGATCACGGTCTTATCCGACTCGGACGTGGTTCCCCCCACGATCGCGGAAGGAAAAATCTCGAGAACCATGCCTTCCACTTCTTCTGCCGTAAAACTCTCCAACGGTTGTTCCGAAGGGCTGGGTTGAACACCGGGATCCTGGTTTCCCTGGCCCGCGAAAAAGACCGCGACCCCTGAAAGAAGCATCAACCCAATAACCAAGAGGGAACCCCACTTGATCATGGAAGGTTGGCCAGTTGGTTTCATCGAATCAGGCATCAAAACCAACGCAAACCCAACAACCATAAAAGACTTTGGGGGGCCGTTTTCCTTCACGAGGTTGAATAATCCATGCAAAAAGGAGACTTGATTGCCATCGAATTCACGGGAAAAGACTCAAACACGGGAAAGGTATTTGACACCACGAACAAAGATACCGCCCAAAAAGAAGGAATCTACAACGAAAAAAGGAATTATGGTCCAGTGACAATCGTGGCCGGAATGGGAGAACTGCTGCACGGATTGGAACACGAAATACTGGGCATGCAAATAGGCGAAGAAAAAAATGTGAGCCTGGAACCAGACCAAGCGTTTGGGGAACGAAACCCCGAACTAGTGAAAGTCATCCCCTTATCCGAATTCCAAAAAAATAACATTTCCGCCACGCCCGGAACGATTGTGAACGCAAACGATATGATTGGAAAGGTCCAAAGCGTGAGCGGTGGACGCGTTAGAGTTGATTTCAACCCCGACTTGGCCGGAAAAAAAGTGGAATACCAATTGAAAATCGTGAAACAATTCACGAGCGAAGAAGAAAAATTCGATGCACTCAAAGAAAAAGCCTTTCCCGGAAACGAAAAACCAACCATCCGGCGAAACAATGATTTGGTGGAAGTCCGATCCACCGTCAAAGGAATGGCACCTCGCGCCCGAAACATTCCCGGCTTCGTGAAAATGGTTTTAGACAGTATCCCTAGCATCACGAAAGTCGTGGTCTCAACCGAATATGAGCGAAAGGACTTTGAACGCATGCACGTGCATGAGAATGGGGAGATGCACGCGAATGACGAAGGGCATGTCAAAGATGATCATAAGCACGAAGAGCACACGCAATAGTTATCCAAAAAACGACCTTGGAACTTTGCCGTGGAAAGACGTTTAAATCAGTAAAACAACCATTTCGAATGCGCGTCATTTTTGACACAAATAGATATGGACTATTGGCGGCTGGGCTTAGTTGAAAATCTTTGTTTTCCGGTGGACCCAACCTTGCCCCGATAGGATGGGCCTCTTTTCCTTTGCCCCAAGGCGTTCCTTTTTAAAGAATTCCCGTTATGAAAGGGTATAGCAATTCTGATTTTTCTGGGATGATTGTGTTGAACCCGTTAAACGCCAGCGGAATGGACATCAAGAAAACAGGCACGACAACCGTGGGAATCCGGACGAAAGACGCCATCGTCTTGGCCGCGGACCAGAAAGCCACCATGGGATTCTTCGCCGCGGAGTTAGATTCCCAAAAAGTATACAAGCTTACCGACACCATTGGGTTGACGATTGCCGGGGGAATGGGAGACGCCCAAACACTCGTGCGATTTTTGCGCACCCAAGCCAAACTATTTGAGGTAGAAAGGGAAAACGCGATTACCACCAAAGCCCTTGTGACATTCATTGCTAATATTTTGAGCGCGAACCGGTATTTCCCCTTCATGGTCCAATTCGTGATCGGAGGACACACGGGAAACCCACAACTCTATAACATGGATGCGGTGGGTAGCATTGCAGATGTGGATGATTACACGGTTTCTGGAAGCGGTGGGGACTTCGCGATGGGCGTATTAGACGCCGAATACGAAGAAAGCATGAAGAAAGAAGATGCAGTCAAGCTCGCCATCAAAGCCATTCAAGCGGCCAAAAAGAGAGACGTCATGTCGGGCGGATACAGCATTAGTGTCATGGTCATCGACTCCAACGGCGTGCAAGAACTCAGCAAAAAAGACGTGGAAAAACTAACGGTTGCCCTCTAAACAAAACAAAAAAGATCACCTTCATCAGCAGCGTTGGATCATTATTATTTTCATTTCATTATTTTTCATCCCCTAAAAAGAGGGGACCAAAATGAAAAAAATGGTTGAGTCGTATGGATAAGAAAGAAAAAACAGTTTCTCCAAGCGAGAATACGAAAAGAATAACCAGCATTAGCGAAATCGAAGAATTCATTTTAAAGAGCGTCCCCAAAACCTGCCAGGTTTCCCAAGTCGGTTTTGAGGGGCCTGAAATAATACTCTACACCAAAAACCCCAAAGCCTTTTTCGCGAGCCAAGAAAACATTGTTGGAAAAATAGCCTTCGAATTAAAGAAAAAAATAACGATCCGCTCCGACAAAAGCTTGCTGATGGATCCATCAGAAGCCAAAAAAATAATGGAAGGGGTCATTCCCACCGACGCCGAAGTCAAAAACATCACGTTCGTGGAGCCATTCGGGCAAGTTGTCATCGAAGCCATGAAACCGGGGTTAGTGATTGGAAAAGGGGGAGAAACCAGCAAAAGCATCGTACTCAAGACTGGGTGGGTTCCAAAGATTTTGCGCGCTCCCACCTCGGATTCGGAGTTCTTAACAGGAATACGCTATCATTTGAGCAAGCATGCCGCCGAACGAAAAAAATTCTTGCAGGAAACCGCCCAAAAAATTTATCGAAGCGCTACCGCAAAACACGATTGGGTGCGCCTGACCGGATTGGGGGCATTCAGGGAAATCGGAAGAAGCTGCATGCTGATCGATACCCCCGTCTCCAAAATCATGGTGGATTGCGGAATCAACCCGGCCAACAAGGAAGACCCGTATCCCTATTTGGATGCACTCAATTTTCCATTATCCGAATTGGATGCCTTGGTGATTTCGCACGCGCACATGGATCACCAGGGCTTTTCCCCATACCTCTATCGAATGGGATATCGAGGTCCTTTGTACTGCACCGAGCCCACACGCGACCTCATGGCCTTGCTCCAATTCGATTACGTGGACGTGGCCATCAAGGAAGGAAAAGAACCCCCCTACACGGAAAAAGACGTGAAAGAAGAATTGAAACACGTCATCGTACGCGATTACCGCGAAGTCACTGACATTGCCCCCGACATGCGCGTAACCTTTTTCAACGCCTCCCACATCTTGGGAAGCTCCTCCGTACATTTGCACGTGGGAGAGGGGGGCCACAACATTGTATACTCGGCCGACATGAAATACGGATTCACGCGCCTCTTTGATCCGATGGACTTACATTATCCACGAATCGAAACACTCATCCTAGAATCCACGTATGCGGGGGAAAACGACATTCAACCCCCCCGGGAGGCGGACGACAAACGGTTGCTCCAAATCATTACCCAAACTTTGGCGAAAGGGGGAAACGTGCTCATCCCGGTGTTTGCGATTGGACGGGGACAAGAAGTCACGCTGGTCATCGAAGACTTTTATCGAAAAGGATTATTGCCGGATGCAAAAGTGTACGTGGATGGCCTTACCCGCGAAGCCAGCGCAATCCACACCGCGTATCCGGAATACTTGCGCCAAAGCATCCAGCGAAGAATCCTATCCAACGACTCTCCGTTTACGAGCCCGGTCTTTCATATGGCCACCCACAAAGAGCGCGACCAAATCTTGGAAAATGGAAAGGCCATCATCCTGGCCTCGAGCGGAATGCTGAACGGAGGCGCTTCCCTGGATTACTTTTACCGCATGGCCGAAAACGAAAAGAATTACTTGGTGTTTACCGGGTACCAAGGAGAAGGCTCGCTCGGACGAAAACTCCAAGCCGGAATACGAAACATCCCTATCGTGGATATCAACGGAAAAACCAAAGAACTAACTGTTAAGACAGGGGTTGAAAGCCTAGAAGGGTATTCTGGACATTCAGATCGCAACCAGCTCATCAACTTTATCCGCAACATCAACCCCAAACCCAAGCGCATCATCATCGACCATGGAAACAAAGTCAAGACCGTGGCATTCGCCAAATACCTCACCCAAAAATTTGGCATCACGAGCACCGCGATACGAAACCTCGACACGATACGGTTGCGTTAATTAACCCCATTTGTTGGGAAGCCATCCGCCCATACGTGTTATGTAACCGCCACACCCGTTATGTAACACGCCAACCTCTTGCCATTACATAATTTTAGTTGTCGTGGCAAGCCCACAACACGGCTGCGACATAAAAACGCCCGGCATGTAGCCAAACAAATCATAATTCTTGATTAATTTTGTTAATTTTTGGGTGTCGCTGGTATGCGAATTACATAACCAGGGTTTTGGGTTCCTTTTTCAATCGCACGAATGCCAAAACAATCTTTCCCCCTTTTTTAGTTATACACAAGAAACGGGGGTAAAATTACCCTTCTTTTGTCAAACATGAAATCATTTTACCTCATTAGACGAAAAGGAGCAAGAACTATGCTCTATTCGCCGAAAGGTATTTATAGTAGGTTTGTTTATGGTGTAGAGCGAGGTTTTTGGATGTCGTGTAATCCCCCTAGTACGGAACATGAAGCGGCATCCAACGAAACGCTTACCGAATCGCCTTTGCTCATTCATCCCCCTGAAGGAAAAAAGGTTTTACTATCGGATTCGGTCCTCGCTTGGGCGAAAAAGGTTGGGCGTGGAACCAAAACTGGTTCCGCCCCCCTCTTTCCAGCGTCCCAGTAAGCTTTCCAACAAAAGAAGGGTAGGCGGTCGACCAATACCCCCTGCGACCGCGCCCTCTTTTTCTAGCCAGCCAGTTTCGGGCCGTTCAGTCTGGCCCACCGGTTTCGTGGTATCGCAAAGCGATACCCCTCTTTTTGATCACCCTTTTAGGAAAAAAGGGCGGGCTGCTGCGAACGTAGGGAGATTCCCTTCGGAAACCTCCGGCCCGGCCACTTGATTGGCCAGTGGATTTTTGAACTCTCTTTTCCCACCCCTCCCTATGAAACCAAAGCATGTCGCAAAGAGACACATAACTTTGCTTTTGGTGGGTACCCCGGGGGTGGGAAAAACCACGCTGGCCCAATCCATCGCCAAACCCCTGCATGCCCAAATCATTTCCGAAAAAGCATTTGTTCGCCAACACCGGTTAGGGGAATGGAATACTACCCAAACAAACGAATACGAAGTAGACATTTTCCGGTACCAAAAAAAGATGAATGCGTTTCTCCATACGACCCCAAATCGCAACATAATCATCGAAGGCCATTTGGGGTGCGAAGGCCGATTGAACGTGAAAGGGGTAATCATTCTCACGTGCCCCTTGTCCGCATTGGAATCCCGCTTGCGAAAGAGAAAAGGATATTCCGAACTCAAGATCCAGGACAATTTGTTTTGCGAAGAACAAAAATACTGCCAAAACCAAGCCAAAAAGAACTACTCAGGCAAACCCATTCTCGTTTTGTCCACCCATAGGCCTAAAAAGGTCATTCGTGATAGGGTAATCGATTGGATTCGCCTGCACTTTCCACACGCGAAAAAAAGACAGGGGGAAAAAACGTGAGATATGGTCACCTTGTATTCATCAGCCTGCTGCTAACGAGTGGGAGCATGGTTCACGGACTCACCATTTATGAAACACCCCTCCATCCACTCACCTTTCCCGGATTGGAAATCACTCAAACGAATCAAACGACCTGCGTCTCCCTCGCTTTTGAACGCTTTCCCGAATACGACAAACCCGAAAACGATACCGTACTCACGCTCAACGTGGAATTCTTGCCCTTATCCGAAGCCGATGCCAACATTACGGTGAAAAATAAACTAACCAACGAAATGATTGAAACCGTTCGCCCTAAAGATTTATTTGAAAATGGCAATGTGCACGTGATTATTCCGGCCCCCCACCAACCCAATGAAAACGTATCCTTAGAGGTTTGCGGGAATGCCTCTCCCTCCACCGAAAAAGTTTCCGTATCCCCGAACGGTTTTATTGGGTTATACCACCAACCCCACTTCGACCAAAAAGGCAGCTTTCAAACCATCATCGTGGGAGAAAACCCGGAATTAGGAAAGGACATTGCGATCCAAGTCTACGTGAAAAACACGGGAAGCGAAGCCGTGAACATTCACATCGATTACCGCAAATACACACTCGAATATGTTCCCCTGCTCAAAGGAGAAACATCGTTTGATGGCACGATCCTCCCCAACGAAGAAAAAACGATTACGTATTCCATCAAACCCTTGCGCGCAGTCCAAATCTTACTTCCACCCGCCGTACTAACCTACACCAACATTTTTGGGGAAAAAGTCGTGATGGAATCCACGCGACCCTTCCTCGAAGTGAAGGGGCCCGAATTCAACGTGAAAGGCGCATTTTTGGTTCCCCAAATTCAAGCCGTTGTCAATGAACCATTGGCCATTCGTTGGATTGCCAAGAACGAAGGCATTGCCCCCGTTTCCGGAATCAACGCCCAATTGTTTGTCCAACCGTCCGGGGGCCTCACTCCTAACACGTTTTTCTTAGACGAGCTAGACCCCGCTTCGGCTCAAAGCGCGGAGCTCATCGTTACCTTCAGCCAACCCGGAAACTATGTGTTGGGATGCGTCCTCAGCCCGGAAAGCGATCCCACGATTACAACGAATTGCCAATCCGCTACCCTCGAAGTCGTTTCAACCAACTGGACACCTGCCGTGCTCTCGTTGCTGTTGCTGCTCATCGCGATAGTGATCTACGCGTATATTACTGGGGTTCCCCGTCCCCCTGCTTCCCCCGGTCCCACCAAGCGGAGACGGTTCCAATCCACTTAGCGAAAAAACGGATCAAAGAGTACCGTGAAAAATAGGGGCCTTTTTCCCTCTTTTTTGGGGAAATCTTATAAGCCGTGAAAAAGGAATACTATACGACTTCATTGGGTTCACGCATATGGTTGGATTACATACATTCTCCTTCTATCCAGTAGGTTCTCCTTCGCCTTGGATGACTATTTCCACGATCATCGATTTACTCTTTTGGCGCGTTTTGAGCAAAACGCGTTTTCATTCCAAGGTGGGAGGTTCCGTCTATGATGAATAATCCAAACTATCGAGGAGGCAATTCCCGACCCAATCGCCGAAACTTTGGTCCGGTTCCCGTGCGGGAGGGAGAAACATACGACGTGACCATCGAAGGGATTGGGGAAAAGGGGGATGGAATCGCCAAAATCCAAGGATTCGTGATCGTGGTCCCCAACACGCAGCAAGGACAACGCATCAAAGTCCGAATCACCGCGGTGCGCGGAAAAGTTTCCTTTGCCGAAGTGGTTGGAGAAGCCAGCCCGGCTCCAACGCTAGCGGATGGACAACCCATCGAACAAGTTCCCAAAAATGAAAACGAAATGGAGGAAGAAAGCGAACAATAAAACCCACTTTCTCCCCCTTCTTTTTTTTCTTTGTTTTTCGTTTTAATTATTTTTTTTATCGTTATCTTCGATGGTGCTTGCCTAATCTGCGCTTGAATTCCACATGGTGTGGATTCACTTTAAAAATCCCCGAATCATTCGCGACTTCCGCAAACATGATATACCAAGTCATCCACCACATATATCCCGCGATCCCCAAAAAAATGAGGGAGAGCGCATTGAATTCCGGAATTGAAAGAAGGGTCACGATCCCCAGCAACACGACTGCGTACCCCATCATCAAGACCCAGCTTACCCAATAATGCCCGGTGGATACGGCCTTCCACACGCGTGAAAATTGGAAAGCGGAACCGATTCGCTTATCGCGTGCATACAATTGGATTCCAATCGGGGCCATCACCGAAGCCAAAAAACCGAACACCAACGCGAGCGCCCCCCACGCCGCGGATTGGGAAACGAGCAAAATGAAATTGCGCAACGCCAACACCGGAGCCGAAACAAAATGCTGGGAAAGCGAAAGAAGAGCGGGAAAGGAAGACGAAACCCCAATCACTAATGCCAAAATCGCCGGCAAAAAATACAAAATGACAACCACAAACATGATCAGCCCGCTCAAGAACAAGTCAACGAAATCATCAAACTTGGGCATGTGGTCATTGTGCTGTTGGGTTCTCCGCGCCAACTCGATTCCCAAGCCGTGCAGCAAGGGTCGTGTAAACGGAAAAATAGTGAAAATAATTCCGAGAATAATCGTCATGCTATCCGTCCGCAGGGGTCGTTTCACCGCTTCCACAAAATCCATCATCCGAACACCACTCCCACGCAAGGGGCATGTTGGCCAAGGGCACCCAATTCTGGTTTATAAACGCGTCGTGGAAAGTCGTCGATGAAAACCACTCCACCCATCGGCAAGTGAAAAGGATTCGTCCATATCCTCAATCCCTCCAGGGTGGGGGCTTAAAGAAAGCACCATTCTCCTACTAGTATGAACACTTTCCCCTTACGCTATGCTCTCCCCCGAAAACCCCGCATCGAAAAAGCGTGTGGTGCCGTACTGTATCGCGGGAAAAAGTTCTTGTTATTGAAACCCACCAAATCCAAAAACTGGGGATTGCCAAGAGGAAGAGTCGAAAAAGGAGAAAACGAATATGAAACTACGCGGAGAGAAGTGTTTGAAGAAACCGGACTCAAAAACATCGTTTTTTATCCCAACTTCCGCCACGTGAACAAGTATTTGATGTACCGCGGCCAAGAACAAGTCGAACGACACGTGATTTTCTTTCTTGCGGAAAGCAAAAGCGGCGAAGTCAAACTCTCGGAAGAACACTCGGAATTCGAATGGCTGAGTTACGACGAGAGCATTCAGCGCGTGCGGTTTCCCGCCCTTCGAGCCATCCTGCTCACAGCCGCCAAAAAACTCGATCCCGGGTTCAAACCAACGAATACGGCGAAAGAGGGCGACCCAAAACCTCAGGGTTAAAAAATCCAAAACCCTTTCGGAACGTATGCTTATCCTTCCAGTCAGGGGGACTTATTTACTCATTTTGCTCGCCATCCTCGTGTCAGGATGCCTCTCCCCAATACCCCAACCACCCGGTAACGGAAACAACGGGAATGGCGGAACGACACCCCCCCTTTTCATGGGGTGGTTAGCCTACCGACCCGTCCAAGCTCAAACAAACCCGTGGCAAGTGGCCGGTATTCAATGCTTTGAAGGGTGCACCGAACCGTTACAAGTATCTGGTTGGCTCGAAAAATTGAATGTAAATTATTCCACCGTCGCTTTCATTCCCTATAATGAAACAGTATGCGAAGCGTTGAACTGCCCGCGCGGAGACTATTTGGTGGTGCAACCCGCGGATGAGGCCAGCCGCACGATTTTGGAAAGCGAAGGATTCTTTCCATTTGATGAACCCTTTGTTTATGTCCTACCTAAAGGAAACGGAGAATATGCGGTTACGCTCGTGAACGCGAGCAACGAAATCATCTCCTTTGGGGGGTGCAACGAATTCATCCCTGAAAAAATAACCCCGAACGGAAACATTCCTATCCCACCCAAAGTCTGCGTATGGGAAGGAATCCCAACCATTCTTCCTGGAAACGGGAAAACCAACACGTTCACCTGGCAACCCACTCAAGTAGGAAATTACCGCGTCGCCCTCGAATACGGAACAGATTGTCAACCCAACCAACCCCTCTCCCAAGCCCAATGCGCTAAAATCCAAACGATTCATAGTCAACCATTCGATGTCCGAAGCCTAGTCAACGATCAACTCGTCATCATGCGCTATGCGATCAAACAATGCCACACCAACCCTTGGCAAGACCCGATGGAAGAAGGACAAGTCTTTGACCAAGCTCAAGACCAACAGGGATTCGAAGAGTGGATCTCCCCAAACGGCTTGCACGCGACCCAAATTTCATTCATTCCAGCACCGGAAAATTTTGTCGCTTGTTTGGCGTGTAGTTGCCCGACCGGTTCTCACTATGAAATAGTTGTTTCCCGCGAAGAGCAATCCTTCGCTGAAACACTCGGATTCATTTTTTATCGCTCGCTCGCCCAAGCCAGTCCGATTACGCCCCCCGAATACGGGTTAGCCACGTGGTTCGTGTACACGCCGTTCCGATGCTACGCCAACAGTTGGAATAATACGAAAGACCCGGTTCACTCCGTGGAAAAAGACATGGGAAACATGAAAAAATGGTTGGAAAACCAAGGCGTGAAAACAACCTACATGACATTCATCCGCGGCGTGAGTTTGAGCCAAGAATGCACCAAAAAAACGACCGACACGTACGGCATCGGTATATTAGACCCCGAATCGGTTACACTATTAGAATCTCTCCTCTTTGTCCAGGCCGGAAAAACCCAATTCGATGTATTTACGCAAACCAATAACCAAAGCCCTGCCCAACTATTGTATAAAACAAAATTTTGTGCCTTGCCCCCGTGGGGGCAACCCGATTTAACGAGCGGAAACGAAGCCGGAGTCGCGCAACGCGTCCAAGCCTGGTTGTCCGAAAACGGAATCGAATCCCTCGAACCTATTAGCATCCACCGAACTCCGCCCTCTTTTAGCGGAACCTGCGACACCGACTCGGGGTTAGGGGTACTGATCACGGTTCCCGCCTGGAGCGAAACCCACTTGGGGGCATACGGATTCCTCAAACCCAGCACCACCTTTGATGAGGAAGAATCCAAAGTGTATCCGCTTGAAATCTAATCGCCCCCCACCAAACCCTACTCCACTGACACTCTCGCGCCCGAAGCCCCTGCCTTTCAGGCAAGAGTAAAGGCGTAGCCGTTTGTCAATCGTGCCTCTCCAACGCCATTTCAACAGGAGCCCACGCCTTTAGGCGTGGGAGTGTCACTT
>CAYJRE010000003.1:0-57702 GCA_964372665.1 uncultured archaeon
CTCACAAAAACGCTTCCGGCGCCTCTTCGGTCATCAAGCGCTCCAATTGTCTTGCAATAGAAGCGGAGCCGCGGGCTTTGATGGGCAAGCCGTGGCCGGGAAGAATCATTTTTGGACTGGAAAACAAAATCTTTCGCGCGGAGGAAATGACTTGGGGTTTGTTTCCAGAAACCAAATCCCATCTTCCTAATCCGGTCGAAAACAACGCGTCCCCGCAGAACAACCATTTTTTGGTTTGCTCCATGAATGAAACACTGCCTTTCGTGTGGCCGGGAGTGAAGAGGACTTGGATAGATAGATTCCCCAAATCGAACACTTGCTTGTCCAGAAACGTACCCGTTATTTTAGGCCATCGCAAGGAAGGAAGATTCAGGCTTTGCGTGAGCGAAAAGACAGGGTCGCGCGCAGTAATGTAAACGGCGTCTGCGGGGTGCATCCAAACTTCGGCCTTAGGAAACAAATAATCCAGCGCAATGTTGTCCGCGTGGCCGTGCGTGTGAAGAATCAATCCCACATCCCTCGTGGACAACCCGATTGAAGACAATCCTTCTTTTAGTTGGCGTGCCGAAGGAGTCAACCCCGAATCAATCAACGCGACCTTTTTCCCAACTAAGATATAGGAGTGAGACGCATTTTCCACCCCAAACGATGCGCAGACATTTTCCCCAATCTCTTCCCACATACAGCAACCGGCACTATCAGGACTCGTATAAATAAAAAGCATGGAGTTTGAACAAAAAAAGAGGAACCATTGCCAACGCAACCTAAATATAGGAAAAAGACATATGCCTTACTCCCATGAATCCAAACCCAAGTTTTGACACGCAAAACGCGCTCCAACTGCTGGCAGCGAACAGCGGCCTCCCCAAAGAAGAAATCATCCAAAAAATGAACGAAAAAATACAAAAATACTCGGGATTGCTGACCGAACAAGGGGCCTTGGTGCTGCTCAGCAAGGAACTCAACGTGAAAATCCCCCTGTTCGAAAAACCGAAAACGCAATTAAAATTGGGGGAATTGAAACCCGGAATGAGCAACATTGATGTAAAAACCCGCGTCAAAATCATGGATAAAGTAAAGCCTTTTTCCAAAAATGGAAAAGAAGGAAAGTATCTCTCCATTCGCTTACAGGATGAAACAGGAGAAGCCCTATTCACGTTCTGGAACGAACAAGCCGAGGAAGCCATCCGAAAAGGGTTGCGAGTGGGCAGCACGCTAGTAATGCAAAACGCTCGCGTGGGAAACTTCGGACAAATGGTTCAATTATCGCTCGGCTATAACGGAAACTACGCCATTGAAAACGAAAACAATCCGACCAATAACACGGAAAACACCGTGTTGATGCAGACGACGATCTCAAAAAAAAGATTCGCCGAACTCAACGAAAACGAGATCGTTCAAACACGCGCCCACATCATTGATGTGCTGCCGGGAAAAGGATTCTTCGTCAAATGCAACGCGTGCGGAAGCAAACTCCAATACGCCGACACGATTTGCATGAATTGTGGAAAAGAAGGAAACGTGGAAACACGGCTGTTGGTTTCATTATTATTGGATGATGGCACCAAACCCCTGCGCGCGGTAGCGTTTGAAAACGAAGCCATGCAACTGTATGAAAAAAACAAAGAAGAAATATTGAGCGCATTCGAAAACGAGGAAAGCAAACGCGCATTGAATGAAACCATTCTCGGAAAAATAGCGGACATCACCGGAAAATCCAAAATGGGAATGGACAAAACAAGCGTGGAAATAATCCTGCAACGCGTTTCGGTTATACCATTTGAAAACGCGTGAAAAGTGATTATTTAGATCTGCGAAATTGGGCCGCACCCAATATTATTTTTTTTCCGATAGTTTTCTCGATAGCGCTGCACCAATATACACCCCACCCAGAAGGCCACAAAACGCACCAATAACAAACAACGCCCTCGCCCTCGGAACTTTTGTTCGAATTTCAGGGTTTTCTTCCATCTCTTTAGCAACAATGCGATTTAGGTTTTGAATGGTTTCAATGGGCAATTCGTTTTGGATAATGGCTATTTTCTCTTCAGGAGAATAGGCGCCCTTTATCCTTTCTAAAACAGCTTTTGGGATTTCATTTTGAATCGCTTTATGGGTTGCATCACTCATTTCGTGTATGAGCAAATTGGCATTTTTCACTTGGGCCTTTTCCTGTGCCGTCATCCCTTTCATGCTTCCTACGCCCGCTATTCCGGCCATCAAACTGATGGCAATCGCACGACCTGAACGCTTCCACGCCTCACGCGTAATAGTTGGAAATCCCCGAACCAAACGCCCCGTACCTCGAACCGCGGCACTCCGGGAACTTTTCCACCCGGCAGCCGTTACCCTGCCAACCGCTGAACCTGCCCGGCGAAAACGACCCACACCTGCTTGTGAACCCGCTGCACCCCCACGACTTGAAACCCTAAATACCCTTGCCATTCCATCACCGGCAGGAAGGCCCCCCCAGAATATAAACGTTGCCACCCCCTCCGAGAAGGAGTGCTCTTCCAGTATCAGGGGGCGCAAACAAAGGTTTAAATTCTATGAGCATCTTAATACACATAGAATTGATTCTATGGTGATTGAAAGTGCCAGAGATTAAACAACTGCTGATGGATTTCAACCCGTGGTGGAAAAAACCCTATTCGACGGAATATGTGCAGAGACCCATCTATGCGGCTCTTCAACCATTTTTGTCATTGCCCCAAATAGTGGCCCTTACCGGCCTTCGTCGCGTAGGAAAAACAACACTGATGCAAAAAATCATCATGGACTCCATCCAGAGGGGGGTGGACCCTTTGCACATTGTTTATTTTTCATTTGATGAATTTAAAACGAGCGAAATCCGCAGTATTCTAAGCGAAATGGAAACACTCAACCAAAAGGAACTTTCGGCGGGAAAATGGGTGGTGTTGCTTGATGAAATCCAAAAGGTAGAACGGTGGGATGAACAGCTCAAGATACTGTATGACACCTTCGGAAAAAACGTCAAATTCATTATCGCGGGTTCTGAATCTCTTTTCATCCGAATCAAATCCAAGCAAACACTTGCAGGAAGGATATTCGAATTCACTATCGAACCGCTCACGTTCAGCGAATATTTATCGTTCAAACACGTTTCTCTGAAACCCATCGGCCTGTATGAGAGAGAATTACAATTTCATTTTGAAGAATTTATCAAAAGCCAAGGATTTCCGGAGATGGTGGGGGTGAGCGAAAAGGAGGTTATCCAAAAATATATCAAAGAAGGAATTATGGACAAAATAATTTACCAAGACATCCCGACGCTATTCGGGATCGCAAACGCACAAAACATGGAGCCGCTATTGCACATTCTCATGGACGAACCCGGACAAATCACCGACCTTTCAAAAATGGCTGGTGAACTCGACATGAACCGGCGCACGCTATCGCGCTACATGAAATACTTAGAAGAAGCATTTCTCGTTCAAAAACTATACAACTTTTCAACGAACGCACGAAAAACACAGCGCAAGCTGAAAAAATATTACCCAAGCATCATTTCCCCCGAATTAACATTCAACAAAGATAGCACGGCAAAATCCAGTGCATTCGAATGGATTCTCGTGCGCGAACTTAGAGCCGAATTCTTCTGGAGAGACCCATCCAAGAATGAAGTGGATATCATCCAAAAACCAAAAAATCCAATCGAAATAAAATACGGAAAAGTGGAAACCAGCGGGATGGTTGCATTCATGCGAAAGTTTGGCGTTTCAGAAGGAATAATCCTACACCCAACCCGCGAAGAAAAAATTAAACACTCAACCAAAACCATTCATGTTATTCCGGCATACAAATACCTGCTGCAAAAAGAAACCGCCCCAACCAAAAAAAAATAGCCCGAAAGAAAGGGGCAAAATAAGCATCGAACTCATCATCCAACGCGTGGCGATTGTGCCATTTGAAAATGCTTAAAAAAGTCAGCTTCGCGAGACAGATATTTATATTCGTAGTGTTTGGGAAGATTATGTCTTTTGTTAATACTCTACCCTATATCAGCAATCCGATTGAAGAATTCAAGGATTTTAGGTTTGTTGGCTGGGAAAAAGACATTTATCCAGCGTTTAAAGGGGGGACTAAAAAAAGCGAAATATCCTTTTTCACCAAACTTATTACCCAACGAAAATTACAAAGCATACTTGATTTTGGAGTAGGAGGAGGAACCGAATTGAGCGGAATGGTAGAAAAACTCCAACGACAAAACTATCCACTCATCAGCGCGGAAGCCAACGAAGTGGATGAAAACTTCATCAAACAAGCGAGTTCCCTTTTTTCTTCCAAAAACCAAACAATCACCATCCATCGGGCGAACTGGCTGGATTTACCCAACGCTAAACCCCCCTATACCCACGTGTTTGATTTTGGATTCCTCACCGGAAACTCACTCACGTATATTGGCGGGGGGACGCGCGGATATACAAAAAAAGCCCAACAAAGTGTGGTGAGCAAATTTGCACAACTCATTCGAAAAAATGGGTATTTGTTCATCGACTCGCGAAACTACGACTACATCAAAAGTCTCATGAATTTACCCAAAAACAAAATATTCGAACATTTCAGCTTCGATTATTCCGTATATTACCATGGATTCCAGAAAAAAATAGTCGTTTTTCCCGCTTATATCAGTGAAACGGTGGTGGTATTACATTATTATGACAAAGAGCGAAAGATTTGGAGCAAACTGGATTTATACCCCATTTACCAAAAGGATATGATAGAAATATTGAGCAAAGACTTCAAAATAGAGAAAATATTCCACGATTTTAACGAAAGAAAAAAGAAAAAGAGCCTGTTTGTGCAATATTTGGCACGGAGAAAGTAACTATTTCACGTATTTCACGTGCGGGAGCTTTTCGAAGGATTTGTCTCCGGTGACGAATGTTCCGTGATTCGCTTTTGCATGAATATAACCAACGGCATCCGGAAAAGAAAGGTTAAGAGATTTGTTTTCGGAGCGAAACTTAACGGCCTCAATCAATAAGGGCAAGGGAGTGGATTCAGAAAAAGACCGAATTCGCCCCAACCAGTTTTCCGCTTCCTGATCCCGCCCCTCGCGAAGCAACACCCAATAAAACTCGCTCAAAATAATGTCGCAAACCCTAAAATCGAAACGAAAGACGAACGCATACCTTGGATTATCACGGCCAATCTCAAAAAGAGCATACGTGTCCAAGTAATTCAAGATCAGAGCCCCCACTTCGAAAAACCTTCTCGGGCCTCCTTGAGCAGCTGCTTGGTAGGCTTGTTAAGCTTAAGCGAACCTGCCAGCTCCTGCAAAGGATTCACTTTTTTTTCTACTATGATCAGAAGCTTTTGGTTTTCATGAATATCCAAACGGTCAGCATCTTTCTTCGAAACGAGAAATCCAAATGAGTTACCCCATTTCTTGACTTTGACTTCCAAATCAGCACCCATACATACGTTTAAACAAGGTGTTTAATAACCTTTTCGAGCCAAACCGCCGAAAAAACAAAGGAAATTGGCATACGTTGCACAACTCTTCCCTTTAAATTGGTCCAAGGCTACTTAGGAATCATGTCACTCAAACAAACCCAAAAAGATGTAGATGAGTGGGCGCAGCGGTTCAAAGCCCCTTACTGGCAGCCTTTGGAAATCATGGCGCGCTTGACGGAGGAAACGGGAGAACTCGCACGCGAAATTAATCATCGTTGGGGACCCAAGAAGAAAAAGTCAACGGAAGAGAAGAAAGAATTGGAAGACGAAATGGGGGACATCATTTTCACGCTCTGCTGCCTGGCCAACTCGCAAAAGATTGATTTGGATGAGGCGTGGAAGCGCGTGATGGACAAGTGTTATGGACGAGACAAAGACAGATACGAAAAAAAATAATCAGTTTTTCTTCTCACTCAAAAAAAGTTGAATCCGTGCGTGCGCATCCGCGATGTCCGAATAATATTCCACCTTACACGCAGGGTTCCCCGTTATCATCGCTGAAACCACGATTCCATTCTTGGCCAGGCACAAAATGGGTTTGCAGAGTTTCACCGCGGTGGCGATCTCATAACCAACCCCGAGGCTCGGATTGGAGATCTCGGCGATGACCACATCCGCGGTTTCCAACAAGGCCATGTCTTTTTCAAAAATTTTTTTGTCCCGCGACACGTCTTTGGAGAAATCAAAGTTTTCGCTCAAAACCTCTCCAAAAATGGCGAGGGATTTCTGCAGTTCTTCTACAGGAACAGTGGAATCCCCACGAATGCTTCGAGCGAAATAGATTTTCAAACTGAAAAACCTCCCGATTCCTCTTCCACGATTTCGAGCACATCCAACTCTTTACACACGCACAACATATTTAGCCATTCCGAAAAAGAGGGCTTGCTCCTCCCTTCGTCTCCGGAAATGAATTCCTTGATGTAACAGCCCGCGCTCGCGTGCAATTGGATTTCGAAAAGGGTTTCATCTATTTTTTGTATTTTTTCTAAAATAATCCAATGGGGCCTTTCCTTCATTGCTCTTCGCTTTTCCACCCGCAAGGGGGTTGTTTGCAGCACATCGACTTTTTCATTCACGTATTTTTTCAAATTTTCGAGACTTATCTTTTCTTTCGCTTCCACGAGCGCACGGTACCGTTTGGTGTGGTATCTTTGAGTGATGCGCGTCACATCGCTGGGAAAACCAATCTGCAAATCCGAAACCTGGGCCTTTTTTTGTAAGGCGGAGTTGATTTCTTCTTGAATTTTTAGCACCTCTACATTTCTTTTTATTGGGTTCTCAAGCGTCAACGCAAATGGCCTTCCCTTTCCGAGCATGCGCACATCCGCGTCTTCTCTTCCTGCGCCATGAAACAATACTTCTCCACACGAAAAATGTTTTTGAAAAAAAGGAGTAATGAGTTCTTGCACGCTTTCTTTGGTACGAATTTTTTCCCCATGACAAACGGAGCAAATGGTATTATTTTTTTTCCCTGTCCCTTTGCATTCGAAACAAAAATGACGGGTTTGCGCGATCCCGCGTTGGAGTTTGGTGTAGCGCCCTGTAATGATGAGGGGTTGGATTTGGAGCACGAGCGTGTTTTCGACTTCATCCAAAATGATTTCTGCATCCGGGAATTCGAAGGCGAGCATTTTACCATTGAATAGAGGGGTGTTGGCGAGGCGAGCCCGGACCGCTTTCAAAAGCAGGGGCTTTCGGGTTTCGTCTTTGGCTCGAATACCCACCGAATACGTATGCCACTCCCGAGAAGAAAGGGCCTCTTTCAGCGTCGCGAGCGGAATTTCAGGCAGAGAGGGGGTTAAAGGAAAGCGGAGAATGGTGACCATGACTACGGAACTATGGCTTCCAAAGCTTTTTAAGTCGGCCAACCGTATCCTATGCGTTCTCCGGTGCAAGGGGAGGGACCCTCACAAAGTCGCCGCCTCAAACGTGCCGTATACGAGGACAGGAACGTGAAAATATGCCAGCCAAAGATGAAATTAGAGATGTGAAAGACTTGCCCGGAATCGGTCCCCAAGCCGCCGAAAAACTCTTTTCTGCCGGATACAAAACCCTCGAAAGCGTAGCGGTAGCCAGCCCAGGGGAACTCCAAGAGGCCGCAGGATTGGGGGATGCGACGAGCGAAAAAGCCATCAAAGCGGCGCGCGACGCCTTGGAAATGGGGTTCGAGACTGCCGACATTTTGGCGGAAAGACGAAAACTCGTGGGACGCGTAACAACCGGATCCAAAGAATTGGATAATTTGATTGGAGGCGGGATAGAATCTCAATCGATTACCGAGGTCTACGGAAAAATGGCGAGCGGGAAATGCGTGGCTAAAAACACGCCTTTGTTCTATTTGAATCCTGATTTGCCCCACTTGGATTCCATGGAAGAAGTGTATGAAAAATATGCTACCAACGAACGACCGCAGGATGGAGGATTTCTGGCAGATTTGAACCACCCCATTAGTGTTATTGGGGTTGGATTGGATGGAACCATTCAAAATGCAAATGCCCAACACTTGTTCAAAGAAAAAGTTTCAGAACTTGTTGAAATCAAAACAAACCAGGGAAATACCGTTCAGTTAACCGAGCAACACCCCTTGCTAACATTGAATGAAAATGGGATTCAATGGAAATCGACAGGATTATTAGAAGAAGGAGATTATATTGGAACGCCCGCTGCCATCAGTCAAAATGGGACAACACAACTTACGGAAGACGAAGCCTATTTTTTAGGATTGTTTGTAGCAGAGGGATGTAGCAACCCGTTAAGCATCACTATTTTTGATGAAAAAACATTGAACTGGCTCCAAGCATTTATTCGACAGCGATTTGGATACGAAGCACGGATTGTTCCCAAGAAACACTTGATTATTTTCCAAAAACCCACACGCGAATGGATGGGAAAATTGGCCCATACGAATTCCTACACCAAATTTGTGCCCGAAAGGGTATTACAATCCAATGATTCTGCCATTAAAGCATTCCTGCGGGGGTATATCGACGGGGATGGAGAGGCGAATAAGGTTATCGCCACATCTACGCGCTCTAAACAATTGAACACCCAATTATCATATTTGTTTGCACGCATGGGAATTCAAGTAAGCCAGCGCATTCGCACCGTAACGGGAAAGCCCCATTACTTGACGTATGTGACGGACACCCAAAGCAAGCAGAAAGTAAAAGAAATTCTCCAAAAAAGCCATTTGAAACCGAATACTACGCTGAATCCCGAAAATAGTGGAACACACGATGGAATACCCACTAAACCTATTGATTCCATTATCAAAAGGGCATACCATCAGCTTTCGGGATCGCGAAGACGAACTAACCAGTGGAGCAAAAAAGAATTTTTGGGTGGAAAATACAATACTGTTTGGTTATCCTTCTTTGCCACCAAACGAAAATCAATGGGTACAAGCGAAGAAACCCTGCGAAAAATAACCGGGTTTTTTGACCAACGATTAAAAGAAATGGGAGAAACGTACGAATGGCTGAAAAACCCGACCCCTGCAAATGTAAAAAAATCCTTAACAATACTGCCATTTCAAACAGCCGACATCCGGAAAAAAATGGGATTGAAAAGAAGCACATTCCAAAACTATATGACAAGACATTTGTCCAAAGAAAAAGCGGTCGAAATAGCATCCGTATTACGGAAGATGGTTGAGGAACGGGTTTCAAATCCTTCATTGACCCAAGACACCAAAACACTGAAAATGCTGGAAACAGGAACCATCAAATGGGAAAAAATAGCATCCAAGCAAAAAGTCCCCTACAACGACTGGGTGTATGACTTAACCGTACCCGGAATCCACAGCTTCATTGGAGGAGAAAAACCCATTTTCCTGCACAACACCCAATGGTGCTTCCAAACCGCGGTAACGGTACAAAAGCCGGTAGAAGAAGGCGGACTCGCAGGAAACTGCTTGTACATTGATTCGGAGAATTCTTTTCGACCGGAAAGAATCGTATCCATTGCGGAAGCGAATGGCATGAATCCGGAGAAAGTGCTCAAAAATATTTACGTGGCGCGCGCGTACAACGCGGACCACCAAATGCTGCTCGCAGAAAAGGCGGGGGAGATGATTAAAGAAAAAAACATCAAACTCATGATCGTGGACTCGTTAACAGCCCAATTCCGGAGCGAATTCATCGGACGCGGACAACTCGCGGATCGGCAACAACGGTTGAACAAGCACATGCGTGTGCTGCAACGATTGGCAGAAATGAACAATGTCGCAGTACTGGTTACCAATCAAGTCATGGAGCGGCCGGATATTTTGTTCGGGGACCCTACTGCGCCCATCGGAGGGAATGTGGTCGGGCACGCGTCCAAGACCAGGCTGTATCTGCGCAAGGGAAAAGAGAACAAGCGCATTGCCAAACTCGTGGATTCCCCTTCGTTGCCGGATGGGGAAGCGGTGTACGCGGTCACGGAACGCGGAATCGAGGACACGGAAGAATGACGAGCAAAACAACGGGCCCAAAAGCCCGTTCCTTTTTTCCTTTTAGTGATTGAATGAAGGGCACGATTCCGGTTGCAATACATCCAATCGCGACACTCCCCTGCCTGAAAGGCAGGGGCTTCGGGCGCGAGAGTGTCAGTGAGCCAGAAAGCAACGGGAGGATCTTCGCCCGTGGACAAATGGGGCGGGAATAAAAAGGAAATAGGGATGATGAAAGCATGACTGAAATAGTTCATCATGCATGCCCGACAGCCGTGGAAGAGAGAGGACAAAAAACATGAACCCGGGAAGAAGACCGCCTCGAAACAAGGGAAAGGGGAGAACGCCCCTCACCGAACGATTGAGGAAGAACAACTGGGCCCCCGGTAGTGCCGCCCATTTTCTATCGCAAAAACAGGGGCAGGGAGTGCATCTCAACTTGATTGCCATAAATCTGGGAGCGACGCGCGAACAGGTGGTTGCGGCACTACGACGGATCGCGAGGCAAAAAAAATGACTGAACTGTTTTACGAAGCGTATTTGAAGGCCGTGGAGAAATTCAAGCAGAATGCGGGGACGGTGAACGAGGCCTATGGCGCATGGAAAACCCAGGTCATGGCTGCGGGGGCCTTGGACAAGAAAACGAAGGAATTGATGGCCCTCACGGCCGCGTGCGCCATTCAGTGCGAGTACTGCATCGACTCGCATGCGCAGAAAGCCAAAGCGTATGGCGCCACCGAAAAGGAGGTGTCGGAAGCCATCATGGTCGCGGCCATCGTGAAAGCCGGAACCGTGATTAGTTACGGGGTCAAAGCATTGGAACACTACGAGTAAGCCTCTTCCAAATCGTGGACAGCCTCATCCAACCCATCGGAAAACTCATCGTCCTCATTTGAGGAAGAGGAAACAGGCGAGGTTGAATCGATTTGATCCGGCGTAGGAATAGGGGGGGCGGGGTTGGTCGTTTCTTGTTGGATGGGGGGAGTCAACTGGGTTTTTTCAGCCGTGGAGCTTTTTTCATAGGATTGGGTGCACCCGCTCAATAAAACCAAAATCAGAAAACCGAAAGCTATTTTGGAGGTCATTCGGTTTCCTCCGGCAACGAATCCTTGATTTGCCCGACAAACGCGCTCCACTTGGATTGGACTTCGCGAATCAATTGGATTTTCGCGTCCTTGCTACCTAACCCTGAGTATTTCTGCTTGGTTTCCTCGATGTACTGGATGAAGGCCACGACCTGATCCCGGGGAGCGCCTTCATCATGAAAGTAAAGCGCTTTTTGAGAGAGTTGATACAAGCGGAACTTGACCAGCTTGCCCACATTCACCCGCAATTTTTGCTTGCATACCGCTTTGTTTGCCGTATTGAGCGTTTCACATTGGGCCCGTTCATCTTTGATCGGATTCAATAACCCAATCGCGGCGCGAGCGCACGAAACTCTTTCCGAGTCGCTTTCGTTCAACCAACACGGTTGAACCGAGGCGTAGAAATCATAACAATCGATTTTTCCCTGCAGAACTTTGGAACGGCATTCTTCGGGTTGGTAATCCAATGCACCCGTCACTGGAAATCCTAAGCGGCACACGATGCGCTCAGCCATGGATGGTTGCTCCCTGCAACCGAAACCGGATTCGCGCGCGGCAATTTCACTCTGTACAACCAATTCTTCCGGAGAAGGACCCGAGTTTCCGCCACCGCCACCGCCACCGCCACCGCCTCCGACTCCGAGTACGAACGGGAAAAAAAGAACCAAAACCAATAGAACCAAAAACAGGTTCATGCAAATAAACACTATTTTAGACTATAAATGGGTTTCTTCGATTAGTCCTGCGCCCAATGCCATCCGGCGAACAAACGGTAATATTCCTGGTAAAAAAACAAGAAATCGTGGCCTCTTTTTCGGCCTAACCGGCGGACCAATCCGGACTGGTGGGCTAAAAACTGGTGCATATACGGGTTTTCTTCCGCGAGAACGGAAAGCTGCGAGAATATTTCTCTATTTCGGAGGGATTTTTCATGAACACCGACGCGAAGCAAGGCATAGTGCGCGGCCTCGCGGGAAACCTGTTGAAAAAAATGTCGATTGGAGTAAGGCTGTTTTTGTTTCAACGTGTGCAGTTGCCTGTCGAGCGCATCAAGCTCATCAAACAATTTTCTGGCCAATTGAGATTTGAAATAGGGATCCTTTTTTTCTACTCCCTCCAACGCTGAAGTGACTTCCCGATAACGCGATTCCCACGCACGGTATTCAGCGCTTTGTTGAATGGGTGCTGCATGGAGCCGAGATCGCTCTCGGATATCTGAACGAATCCGTTCCACCTCGGAATCGGTACGAGCGACGCGTCGGGCTTCCTGTTTGGCGGACCAGCCTGGAAAAAATCCCCGTGCCACATGAACGGCCCAACGCTTGACACGACTCTTCATCCCATCAAAGAGAACAGAGGGGTATAAAATGCCTCATTTCCGAGAAACGATTTCGAGGGGACTCTTCAACGGGGATTGCGGAGTCGCGGACTCCAAGGGGTATACCTCGATCACGGGCTCCTCGTACGGGTGAATCGAACGCAAAATCTTCACGACCTCGAATACCTTGGATTCGGCGCACGTGGATTCCACGCGGACCTCCTGAATCATCTCTCTCCGGTTCAATCGGCCCTTGAAGGGCTTGCTCCCTTTCAATGCGATCCACGTCCCATGCCCAAAAGTCAAAAAGGCCGCGCCCTCATATTTGCCATTACCAACCTGCCCACACCCATTTTGGTGAAGCACGTTTAGCGCGGGCTCCAAATGCGTTTTTGGAACATAAAAAACGATTTTCACACACTTATTCTCCCCCATTTTTCTTCCCCCCTAAAAATCTCACCATTTTTCAATAAACACGTTTTCTGGAACGAATTTTTTCTCCTGTAAGCAAAACTGGACCAACTCTTCCGCAACCTCTGGCTTACCACAAATGTAAACCTTGGCCTTATCCAAACGCTTGGGAGAAAAATCCTGCAAAATGTCTTGAATGTGGCCTTCATAAAAACCCCAACCATTGTTCGGGCGAGAAGCAATGGGAAACGCTTTGAAATTGGAATGTTTTTCTTGCAAGCGCTCGAGCTCTTCGCGGTACATGAATTGTTCCGGGTAACGAAAACCAAAAAACAAGGTAATGGGAACAGTCTTTTTTTTATGCAACAGCGTGCGAATCATCGAAACGAGGGGAGCAACTCCAGTCCCGGTTCCCAAAAAAAAATATTCAGGGGCGTTTTCATCCAACAAAAATTTTCCAAACGCGCCTTTCACCAAAATCTCTTCCCCCCGCTTCAAATTCATGAGCCGATGGGAAACCCCGGCAGGGGTTCCATCTCCGATGCAAAACTCGAGCAATCCCTTTTGCTCGGGAGAAGAAGAAATGGAATAGGATGCCCACTTCAACAGATTGGGATTGGCAAGCAACCGGACATCCTGGTGGGCAATCATCGCGAATTGGCCCGAAACAAATGGCATTTGAACATGGGAGGGCAGCCCGCACTCAAAGACACGCGTAGAAGCACCGTCTGGAGCCGGATAATCCACCACGCGCGTTATGTTGGTTTTGAATTCAGGCATACTGTTAAACCAGTCAGAATGCTTAAAAACAGGGGTTATAGACCGCGCTTCCATTGCTTGAACCGGCGCAAAACTTCGTTCTCCAGCGAATCACACGCCTTCTTCGTGGCACGCAAGACACGCCAATCCCATTCCTCCGCATGCACGGTTTTCCCGACCCCATGAACCGTAATATGGACCTCAGTCCTCGCTCGCAAGCCTGCTTTCTGGACTTGCTTATACACCACATGCATCTCGGGATCGGCCTTCAAAATCTTGCACATTTTTTGATAGGTACGGAAAAGCATGGATTCCACATTTGCTTTGTCTATTTCATCCAATTCCGGAACATGTGTTATTGCAATTTTGGGTGGAGAGCTTGGCAAATCACTCTGCTTCAAAAAAACATCGAGTACAGATTGAACCGAAATGATGCCGTGCAAACCGTTCTCGGAGACAATGATTAAAGGATTGGGCTGGTCGGCCATCCGCTTCAATACTGCTTTCCCTTTTTCACGAGGGGAAACAACCGAAAAATCTTCGTGCATGATGGATTTAACCGAAATATTCTTGAATGCGGCGATGGGAATCGATTGGGAGGACCTCCCCAAACGATACGATTCACGCTTCTTTCGCTTCGCCCCCAACAAGAACTGCGTAGCAATATCTTCGAGCTTCAACACCCCGATGAGATTACCTTTTTTGTCCAACACCGGAACCTTTCGAATATTATTCTCTTTCAACAATCGAACCACTTTCCCCAAATCATCACCCTCATGCACCACAACAGGATTGGGGGAAGACATCTCTTTCGCAGTCACGTTCTCAAACGCCGGATACTGGTGGAATGTTTTCAACAGGTCCCGAGCATGAACAACCCCCTTCACTTTCCCGGCCTCAATCACTGGGAGTAGACGAACATCGGCGTCCCGCATGAGACGCGCCAGTTTCTCCAACGAGTCACGCATCGACGCCATCGGAACCGAACGCATGAGGGTGGAAACCCTTGTTTTGGTCACATCCACGTTGCGCAAAAGACCGGAATCAGAAACCAATCCTACCAACTCCCCTTCGTGAAAGACGAGGGCATGAACATCCTTCCCCTTCCGCAGGCCGGCCAAAAGCTTTGATACGGGTTGATCCCCATCAATCGAAACAAAATCCGATGAAACCAACTCGGAAGCCAAAATGGTGCGTGTGTTGACGGGCATAAAAAGAGTCTTCCCCCAGAAAAAACAAACCACAAAAAAAAGAAAAACGTAGTTTAATAACCAATCGCCCCAAAAAAAAACTATTCCGAGCGGTAGGCGCGAAGAAAACCCAAACGATAGGAAGAAAATTCCCCCTCTCGAACGGCAGTTCGAGCCCCCTCCACCATCTTTTGAACAAAAAACAGGTTGTGCTGGGTCAAAAAACGAAAACCACTCTCCTCATTGTTCTTGGTTAAATGATGAATCAACGCCTTGGAATAATGCTCACAAACAAAACAAGAACAATTCTCATCCAAGGAAGAAAAATCGTTCGCGTATTTGTTATTCTTTATCGAAATGCGTCCGGACGAAGTCAACGCAAGGCCATGCCTGGCCGTGCGCGCGGGAAACACGCTATCAAAAATGTCTGCGCCCAACGAAATGGCTTGAAGAATGTCCTCCGGTGTGCCCAAACCCATGACGTACAGGGGAATTTTTTCATCCATCATTTCTCGCGCCATCGAGATGATATTATACATCACGGATTTTGGTTCCCCAATCGCCAATCCTCCTAATGCCAATCCGTCGAAACCCATTCCATTCAGCTCAAGCAATCCCTTTTTGCGCAAATCCAAGAACGTTCCGCCTTGCGAAATACCAAACAACAACTGTTTTTTGCCCGAATGCGAATCCCGGCAACGCTTCGCCCAATGCAGCGTGCGTTGCAACGTTTCGGCATAGAAAGGCTTTCCCTTAGCCTCACCGAAACGGGGAACATCATCCAAACACATCGCGACATCAGCGCCTAATTCTTGTTGGACCATCATGCATTTTTCGGGCGTGAACAATTCCGATTTTTTGGTAAAGGGATTATTCAAAACAATCCCTTCCTCTTTTCGCTCCCGCAAAAAGGTTTCATCCAAAATCTGGAATCCTCCTGAATCCGTGAACAGGCCGTGATCCCAATTCATGAACTTATGCAATCCGCCTGCTTTCTTCACCACACTCAAACCCGGACGCAAATAGAAAATAAACGCGTTGGAAATCAGGCATTCAATGCCCATCTCCGAAACCTCGTGCATCGACAAATGCTTCACGCTGCCTTTGGTTGCCACGGGCATGAAAAAAGGGGTTTCGATGGTGCCGTGGCCGAGATGCATTTTCCCCACGCGCGCGAAGGATTTTTTATCCATGTGGGAAAGGGAAAAAGTCATTGCCATAGCCAAGGAATGAAAACGGACAACGTTATAATTTAAATGGAAGGACTAAACCTTGGGCCCTTTCCATTTTCCTTTGCGGACGCGCTCCTTGGCGATGCGCATGGCAGCATCGCGTGGAGACAAATGTGTGCGATCCATTTCCTTGAATAGCAAGTTCACGTTTTTCTTTATTTTGGATTCGACCATGCGGAACATCTGGTTGGGGGTTCCACCAATGTGTTCCACATATGAGGAAATGACTCCCCCGGCGTTGGCCACGAAGTCAGGGACAACGAGTGTTTCACGGGAGTGCAGACGATGTTCTACCCCTTCGCTCATGGAAATGTTGCTCCCTTGGACAATGAGCTTATGGTGAATTTTGTTGATGTTTTTTTGGGTTACTAGATCCGGAATGGCGGCCGTGACTAACACGTTGGCTGGAGCCGTGAGAATGTTGCTTCCTTTGTGGGCATGCTTTCCCCGATAACGTGTAACATGACCGAATTCTTTTTTAGCGCTCGTCAAGCGTTCGTAGTCCAGGCCGGTTTTGTCAATGATGACACCGGAGGAATCGGAGACCGCAGTGACTTTGACTCCCCATTCGGATAAGTATTTGTGTACGAATGTTCCAACGTTTCCATACCCTTCAATGGCGACGTGCGCGGACTCCGGTTTCATATCCAAGTATTTCAAAGCGAGCATCGCAGAGTGAGCCACTCCAAAACCCGTGCTCCCCAACTCGTGAGGAATGCCTCCCATGCTTTTGGGTTTACCCGTGCATACTTTTCGATTGCCGGCTGCATTGGCAATTTGCCGCATTTCCTTTTCCGTCGTATTAATATCGGGACCCGCGACATATAACGAGGGAGCGATCCCCTTGAGGGCGCGACCAAACGCTTCGATAACCTGTTTCTTTTTCTGCGGGGTGTTTGATTTAGGATCAAAAAATATTCCGCTTTTTGCTCCGCCGAATGGGAGATCGGCCATGGCGTTCTTCCACGTCATTGTGCGCGCGAGGCGCATGACCTCGTTTAGGGAAACCGAGCCTGTCATGCGAATACCCCCTTTTCCCAAACCGCGGGCCGTATTATCGATGACAATGATACCCTTCATTTGAGACATTGGATCATATACTTGAATGATTTTTTCGGGGCCAAACTCGTCGAATGCAGGCATAAAATGCATCACCTGCAGGCAGAGAAATATTCAAGTTTAAAAGCTAAGTTCGGACAATCCTCAAACCGAAAAAAGGAATCAGTACTTTCCTTCGGCCTTCAACTTTTCGATAAACCATTCGGCCTCGAGCGCGGCCTGGCAACCCGTTCCTGCCGAGGTAACGGCTTGCCGGTATCGGGGATCCATTACATCTCCTGCGGCAAACACGCCGGGTTGGGATGTTTTCACGCCTTGGGATTTGATGTACCCTTCTTCATTCAAATCCAAAAACCCTTTCAAAAAACCCGTGTTGGGGATGTGGCCGATGGCCAAAAACATTCCATCTGTCGGAATGACCAGCTCCTTTTTCGTGTTCATATCCTGGATTTTGACCCCTTTAACGAATTTTTCTCCTAGTACTTGGACAGGAACGCTGTTCCACACCACGCTTATCTTATCTTTCAATCCGAGCACGCGGTCTTGCATGATTTGCGAGGCGCGAAATTCGTTTCGACGGTGCACGATCGTAACTTTCTTGGCGAATTTATAGAGGGCCAAACTTTCTTCCATCGCAGAATCGCCGCCACCGATAACCACTGTTTCTTTTCCCCGGTACAACGCGGCATCGCATACCGCACACGTCGAAACACCCTTTCCAAAAAACTCTTTTTCCCCCGGAATGTTGGTGGTGCGCGCATCCGCACCGGTGGAAATAATAACCGTTCTCCCGTAAAATTTGTTTTCGACTGTAGAAACCTCAAACCCTTTTGGAACTTTTTTTACACCGAGGGCGGTGCCTTCCACGTATTCGGCACCAAACTTTTGGGCTTGCTTTTTGCAATTTTGAATCAAGTCAGGGCCCATGACCCCGTCCTGGAAACCGGGATAGTTTTCAACGAGCGTCGTAAGTGAAAGCTGGTCGAGTTTTTCGCCGGAAATAACTAAGGGGCGCAAGGAAGCCCGAGCCGTGTACAAGGCAGCAGTATGGCCCGAAATCCCTCCTCCAATAATAATAACATCCCTAAAATCTGGCATACTATGTAGAATATGTGAGTTGAATTAAAAGACGTGTGGAAAGTCGGGTTGGCTTATTTAGCCGAAATCACTTCTTGGACCAGCGACTTGTAGTCCACTAAAAAGGATTTGAGCTGCTGCAACAAACTTGAAACCTCGCCCTTGGTTTTGAGAATGCTTTTGGATAGTTCCATACCACCGGTCTTGGCCTCTTCTAAATCTTCGGCTACCTTATCGGACTGGGATTCGATGAACGCCAGCCTTGTTTCCAACTCTTGGATACGGGAATCAAAATTTTTAACCGTGGAAGGGGACCCTTTCTTGATGTGCAAGACTCGAAGCTTGAGCATGGATTCATCCATCCTCGAAACAATATAGTCTAATCGCTGGTAAATCACAATGATGCGATTGAGCAAGGAAATGTAGAGTCGGTAACGCTGCTGATTCAACTCGACTAGAACGGTTGCCTGTTCGGCTTGGGACGAAGTAGTGAGCTTTTCTTTGACGATTTCATAGGCCTCTTTCTCTTGCTTAAACACCTGGTTCGCTGTCTGGTCGGAAACTTGAATCTCGCCCAACGATTTGTTTTCAATCTTGACTGCGATCGGCAACACACCCGGGATAGGGGGGGGAGAAATGGCTTCAGTCGTCTGGGTTATTTTTCCCGTGATGCGCGAGGAATCCTTTCCTGCAGCAGCCCTTTCATTGGAAGAACCGGCCCACACCAGCACGGGTGCCACCAAAAGGAGGAGCACGAATCCAATCCCGACTACATTCCATTTACGAGTCATGCACGAATGGGGTCGGTCCGATTTAAAACCATTCTTTTAGATACGATAACCGGAAAATGGAGCAAAGGCGCATCCCTCTAAAATTAATGCTTTATGCTGCGTTTTTTGCTTGTAAAAAGGCGAAATAAAGCCTTATGGTTTTAAACATGAAAAAAGAAAGGGATGTTACTAGCATGCGTTTTCTAACCTTTGGAATGGCTGGCTTATTGATCGGACTCGTATTCGCGAGCACGGTCCACGCGGCCACCATCGGTGGAACAACCTACGATGGATTAACCCTCGAAATAGCGAAAAACACAGTGGTCAGCATTACCACCAACCCCACCCAAACCAAACTCAGCAAAGATGGAACGTATTCGTTTGAGGTTGGCCCTGGAAACTACACGATCAAAGCCACGTATAGTGAAAATGGAATCGTATTACTCGAAGCAAGCCAGCCCGCGAATGTGGTGGCCGACGGAAACTATACCATCGACTTAATCCTGCTGCCAGATGTGGGGGATGTTCCAGACGAACCCTTGCCGGATGAATCACCCGTAACGATTTGGGACCAACTCATAAAAATCCCTTTGCCTTGGCTCGGATTTTTGGTCATCATACTTGGAGTAATCGGATATGGTATTTATGCCATTCACAAGCATGCTCAATCCAAAACAGGGTTGACTACATCCGAAATAGCCACCCAAGAACCGGTTGGAAAAACAGCGAAAGACGAAGAAATAGAATTAGACAAATACGCGGTCGAAATACTCCAGCTGCTCAAACGCGGCGGAAACCGAACAACCCAAAAAGACTTGCGGGGGATGGTGAGCATCGGCGAAGCCAAAGTGTCGTTAGTGGTGAGTGAACTCGAAACATACGGCTTCCTCAAAAAAATAAAACGGGGAAGAGGGAATATCCTCATCCTCACTGAAAAAGGGGGCCAATACTTGGAAAAACAGACACTCAAACCGAGCGAGACTATTTCGAAAAGCGAGGAGAACGCGCCACCTTCTCCCGAAGCGCCTGACGCTTAACCGCCGCCGCAATAATCTTGGCCACTTTCCTCTCGGAAAGGGGAGGTAAAATCTTTTCGCGGGAGGGTTTCTTGACCATGGAAGCCAATGCCTGCGCCGCGACCGCTTGCATGCCATTCGTTATCTTAACAGCCTCGGCATCGAGCGCGCCACGAAAAATGCCAGGGAAAACAAGCGCGTTGTTTACCTGATTGGGAAAATCGCTCCTTCCGGTTGCCATTAGTTCGGCACCCGCCTTTTTGGCGAGATGCGGCATGATTTCCGGAGTCGGATTGGCTAATGCAAAAACGATGGGGCTCTTGCTCATGTGCGAAATCATCGATGGCTTGAATGCACGCGCAACCGAAACCCCAATGAGAACATCCGCGCCTTTCACGGCATCGGCTAATGCGCCTTTCATATTTTGGGGATTGGTTATTTTGGCCAGCTCTTTTTTTTCAAAATCAAGACTTTTCCTCCCGCGATAAATGATGCCGTGGGTGTCGCAGACAATCACTTCTTTTACCCGTAGAAAATGTTTGGGCATTTTTTTGCCCAACAACATTTTGGTTACGGCGTTTCCGGCTGCACCTGCCCCATTAATACACACGCGCAACGAAGAAAAAGGTTTTTTCACGACCTTCGCAGCATTCAATAACGCCGCATACACTACAACCGCGGTGCCATGCTGGTCATCGTGAAAAACCGGAATACCCAAATCTTGCAGTGCTCTTTCGACTCGAAAACATTTGGGGGCGACAATATCCTCCAGATTAATCGCTCCGAAAACAGGAGAAATGTTCCGAATCGTGCGGATGAGCTCGTGCTCATTTTGGGTATCCACACAAACGGGAAACGCATCAATCCCCGCGAGCTCCTTGAACAATACGCATTTTCCTTCCATGACGGGAATCGCAGCCAATGCTCCTAAATTTCCCAAACCCAAGACTTTGGAACCATCACTAATCACCGCGAGAGAGTTCTTCTTCAGAGTCAAAGAAAACACTTGCTCCGGATGCTTGAAAAGTTCCAAGCTGACTTGCGCCACGCCCGGAGTGTAGGCGAGAGACAAATCGTGGCTGCTGTGGAGAGGAATCTTACTATACGTTCCCAACTTGCCCCCGATTTTACGATGAAGACGAACCGACTCTTGACCTAACGATTCTTTTCGCATGGAAGTTCACTGCCCATAATGGACCATGTTTTGAAACCTGAAAGAGTTAAAAAGACGCCACTCCTGAACAACACGCGGAGGAACTCCCAATCATGCCCAACAAAAAGAAGGACAAAAAGAAAGCCACAGCGAAAGAAAGCCACGAATGCGAGTTCTGCTGATTGCGTTGAGATGGTCACACAAGGAAATGGGTTATTGCTTCGCAATAACCCTGTACCGGCACGCGCGGACGGAAACGCGCCTGCGACGGCTACTTTTCTTTGACCTTTTAAGAAAAGGTCAATCAAAACCTTTTCGCGAGCCTTTTATCAAAAGGCTCTTTCTAAAAAAGAAAAGGAGTGCTTTTACAACAATCCCATCATGGCTTTCAAATCGTCGGAGGGCTGCCACATGGGCTCGAATGTCACGTTCACTTCCACGCTCGAAACGCCGGGAACTTTCTTCGCGGCGGACTTGACCATCTCCACCAAAAGCGGGCCGTAGGGGCAGGCGGGAGATGTTAATGTCATGGTGATCTGCACGTTCCCTCCGGCAATTTTGATCCCATACACTAACTCGAGCGTGATGATGTCAATATGCAATTCGGGGTCCTCGACTTGCTTCAGCGCTTGACGGACCTGCTCTTCGGTAATAATGGAATTAAATCCTGCATCTGGATTTCCCTGCACCTGTTCTTTTTTTTCATCCATGATTACTGCGCCTCCGCTTTCAACGAATCAAATCCATTCTTTTCAATATGATGAGCCAATTCGATTTCCCCGGATTTGACTATTTTTCCATTCACCATCACGTGAACGTGTTGCGGGTGCACATATTGAAGAATGCGATTGTAATGCGTAATGAGAAGCACACCCATACCAGTGGATTGAGCCATTTTAGTGATGCCTTCCCCCAACACTTTCAACGCGTCCACATCCGTGCCTGAGTCGGTTTCATCGAGTATGGCGATCTGGGGTTCGAGCATCGCAAGCTGGAGGATTTCGCAGCGCTTTTTTTCTCCGCCCGAAAACCCTTCATTCAAATAGCGGTTGACCAAATGTGAATCCATTTGCAACAACGATAGTTTCTCCTTCAATTTAGCCGCAAAATCAACAATCTTCATGGGCACCGTTAAGCGTGTGTTTACGGCCGTGCGCAAGAAATTGGAAACAGTGACTCCGGATACCTCGGCAGGGTATTGGAAAGAGAGGAAGAGCCCGAGACGCGAACGCTCATGCGGCTTTAGGGCCAGCACATCTTTGCCTTGAAAGGTGATGGAGCCTTTTTTCACGGTATATTTGGGGTGACCGGCAATCACATAGGCCAAGGTTGATTTCCCCGAACCATTCGGACCCATCAATGCCACGACTTCGCCTTTATTGACATCTAACGAAATTCCGGAGAGGATTTCTTTTTCTCCCACATTCACGTGCAAATTCCTAATTTCCAAATCAGCCATATTTCTTCTTCCCCCCATACTTCTCATAAATCATAAAAGCATTCTTGATGGTGTCCAGCGAGAGCATGGCACACTTCAGGCGGATGGGGCCTAATTCTATCCCCAAGAGGGACATGACATCGACGCGCGTGTATTGCTTAATCTGCTCTTCCGTTTTTCCTTTTATCTCATCGGAAAGGAGGGAGGCCGAAGCCAGGGAAATGGCGCAACCACTCCCAGAGAAGCGGACATCTCCCACTTTTCCTTCCTTGTCGAGCTTAATCTGGAATTGAAGATTGTCCCCGCAGACAGGATTGTACTCCTTGTGGGAAAAATCAGCTTTTTCCAACTGACCAAAATTGCGGGGATGCTTATAGTGATCTAAAATGTGCTCGCGGTACATCCCGCTGCCCACAAAGCCCTTATCCATTGTTTCGGTGTTCATTTTTTTTCATCCATTTTTGTTTTGGAATATCTTTTGCGCTTTCTTTACACTTTCGACCAGTGCATCCACTTCTTTCTCCGTGTTGTAAATCCCAAAACTCGCTCGCGCGGAAGCGGAAACACCCAATAATTCCATAAGAGGCATGGCGCAATGATTTCCTGCCCGCACGGCGATCCCGTCTTCGTTCAATAAGGAGGCCACATCATGTGCGTGAATGCCTTTCACATTGAATGCGATGACTCCGACGTGCTCTTCGGGAAGGGAGGGACCGTATATTTTTATCCCTTTTATTTTTTTCAATTGCGAAAATGCGTGCAGGATAAGACTTTTTTCATGGGCGCGTATTTTGGATAGCCCCTTGCCACGCAAAAAATCAATCGCTTCCCCCAATGCAATGCCTTCCGCGATGGGGGGAGTGCCTGCTTCGAATTTCCAGGGGAGACTATTCCATGTTGCCTTGTCGAAATAGACCTCGCGAACCATTTCTCCTCCGAATGAAACGGGATTCAGGCGTTGGAGGAGGGATTCTTTTCCGTACAACACGCCAATCCCGGTGGGACCGTACATCTTATGCCCCGAAAAACAAAGAAAATCGCATTCTAACTCATTCACATCAACGGGAATGTGGGCCATGGCTTGAGCGGCATCCACGGCAATCAATGCCCCGACTTGGTGGACCGCGCGCGAGAGCTTTTGCACGGGAACAACGGAACCCAAGACATTTGAAACAAGCGTGACCGAGACTATTTTGGTTTGGGGGGTGATTATTTTTTTCAAATCGGACAAATCCAAATTACATGATTTTTTATCGAGAGGGATAAACTTCAATTTTGCTTGGGTACGCAAAGCGAGCTGCTGCCAGGGGACCAAATTAGAATGATGCTCGATTTGGGAAACGACTATTTCATCCCCTTTTTTGAGCAGGGGCTCGAGCATGCGCGCGAGCATATTGAATGAATCCGTGGTGCCGCGCGTGAAGACGATTTCTTTCATGGACTTTGCTCCAATGAATTGGGCAACCTTCTCGTGCGCATTTTCATACGCCAGCGTTGCTTCCTCCGCTAAACGATGAATCCCACGATGGACATTTGCGTTTTGGGAACGATAAAAGTGATCCAGGGATTGGAGCACACTCTCGGGCTTTTGGGTGGTGGCAGCGTTATCCAAGTAAATGAGGGGCACGCCATTCACTTTGCGTGAAAGAATGGGAAATTCCTCTCGAATGGAAACTTTTTTTGTCAAACGGAGCGATTGGTTCATTTTTTTCATGCCGAAACATCTCCTTTGGGAAAAGGTTGAGAGAGCGCTGGGGGATTGATTCCTAAATCGAGCTTCGAATCAATCAATCTCCGAGACTCGTGAAGAATGTGCGAGTGAAAAAACTGGTTCAACACGAACTCGAGGAAGCCATGGATGTAGAGGGCACGTGCCCCTTCCTCATCCAACCCGCGCGAAGCTAAATAAAACAATTTTTCTTTGTCCAAGCGACCAACCGTCGCCGCATGCGAGCAGCGCAAATCAGAGCCTTCTATTTCCAATGCGGGAACGGGGTCGGCTTCCGCGTTGGGGGAGAGAAGCAGTACGTCCGCGCGCTGATTCCCGACTGATCCACGAGCTTCCTTGGTCATCTTGATGAGGCCTTTGTATACGGCCTTGGAGGAATCGTTCAACACCCCCCGCGCGAGCAAATGCGATTTGGTTTGAGGAAATAAATGCACGGCGGAAGCATCCATATCGAAGTGCTGGGACTCGTTGCCCAAAAACAACCCCATGTTTCGCGTGGAAGCGTTTTCCCCCACGAGATTGGAAATGACGTCCAATTTGACCAATTTGGAGCCAAACTCGGACCAATACCAATCCACCGAAGCGTTTTTTTCGATGTGCGCGCGCTTGTATGCGAAACGGGAAAAGGAAAGAGGATTGTTTTGGATGCTTGAATAGGTTACGTGCGCGTTCTCGCAGGCGAAAATCTCGACTGCGGAACTTGAGAATGAATTTTTAGGTGAAGCAGAATGAGATTCCGTGTGAATGAGAGAGGCACGTGCATCCTTCTCGGCTAAAATGAGAACATGGGAAACAAAATCGTTCTGCGCAGGAAGAATGATGGGACCTTTTGCTTGAGCGTTGGGGGGGAGGTAAAGGAATATGCCATTTGAGACTAATGAAAGGTGCATGGCCTCAAACTTTTTCCCAAGCGAGAGAAGAGAACCAAAAATGGGGGCTATTTTTTCGGGATACTTTTGAAATGCGGTTTCCAAATCGCAGAGTATGACTCCGTTTTCTAAGGATTGGAAAAAAGGGGCTTTTTTGTTGGAAAATTGTTGAGTGACTTCTTCCAGACGGATGGAAGAAACGTCCGTGTGAATATCCAACCCATATTTGAGAGAGGGATACGGCAATCGTTCGAAAGCGAAACGTGCTTCTTTATTCTTTTCAGACAAAAGGGTTTGGAGCATAGCGGGAGTGTCACCTCAATGATATTATTTTAGGAATGGGATTCCATTTCTAAGGCAATCAAGCGATTAAGTTCAACCGCGTATTCTAATGGAAGCTCTTTCACCACGTTTTCGATGAAACCCTGCACCATGAGCTGCATGGCCTGCTCTTCATTCAGGCCGCGGGACACCAAATAGAACAACTGCTCGGCGTCAATCTTTCCAACCGTGGCTTCGTGCGCGACATCCACGCTCGGGTTCATTATTTTCATGAAGGGAAACGTATTGGAGACCGAGGTATCATCCATCTGCAACGCATCGCATTTAACGGAAATCTTGGAATCTGCCGCATTCTTGGTGACTTTCACGTGACCGCGGAAAGTAGAAATCCCTCCATCTTTTGAAATTGATTTGGCGCGAATGATGGAACTCGTTCGGGGAGCGAGGTGATAGACTTTTGCCCCGGTGTCTTGGTTCTGATTCTTTCCTGCTACCGCAATGGAAATGTGATCGGCTTTGGCGCCTTCCCCTTTCAAAATGGAACAAGGGTAGAGCATGGTGGTACCGCTTCCGGTTTGGGCGGAAACCCATTCCATCAATGCGTTTTCTTCCACCATGGCACGCTTCGTGTTCAAATTGTACGTGTTCTTGGACCAGTTCTCCACACTCGAGTAGCGCATGCGCGCATTCTTCTTCACATAAATTTCAACACAGCCGGCATGCAGCGAATTGGCGCTGTATTGCGGGGCCGAACAGCCTTCAATATACATAATTTCTGATCCTTCGTCGGCGATAATAAGCGTGTGCTCAAATTGCCCCCCGCTCTTGGCATTCATGCGGAAATACGCTTGCAAGGGAAGATGCACTTTGATATTTTTAGGAACATAAATGAATGTACCCCCGCTCCAAACCGCGGAATGGAGCATGATGAACTTGTGGTCCGTGACGGGAATGCACGTAGTCATGAAATATTCTTTTACTAACTCGGGGTATTTTTGCAGCGCGACATCCATGTCTTCGAAAATGACTCCCTCCGCAGCCAAATCATCACGGATTTTGTGATATACAACGTTGCTATCATATTGTGCTCCCGCTCCGGCCAAATATTTCTGTTCGGCTTGCGGGATGCCTAAGCGGTCAAATGTTTTTTTGATGTCGGCAGGAACATCTTCCCATTTTTCACTATCTTTCTTGGCATCGGGGGTCGCATAGTAAATGATTTCGTCAAAATTCAACGCCGACAAGTCCGGACCCCAAGTTGGAACGGGCGTTTCGTTAAATGCTTTGAGCCCGCGCAGGCGAATATCCAACATCCATTTTGGTTCATTCTTCTGCTTGGATATTTCTCTCACCAACTCTTCCGACAAACCACGTTTGGCTTTGTACAAGTGCTTTTCTTTGTCAAAATGATCAAAGACATCGCGGTCTAATTCGACCAGCGGCATAGCTGTTTCAATTGCGGAAAGCATTTGGGTCTGAGTTTTTGTTTGGGCATTCGTCATTTTTCATTCCTCTTTTCTTTTCGCTCTTCATTCTCCTTATTTTCGAATGACTTCCGTGATGCCTAATCTTTCTTTGTCGTGCAAGAAGTGTGCACACTCTATGCAATGGTATTTGATGTAAATCCCATCAAAGGTTTCGATGAACTCGTGAGAGAGCTTATCCAACAACTTGTGCGCGTCGGGGGTGAGCATATAAACTTTTTTGTCGCGCTCACCGGTTTCTTTCACGACAATCAGGCCTTGCTTCTCAAAACGGCCCAAAAGAGGATACAGTGTCCCTGGCGTCAGGGGAACCGAACGATGCTTGGATAAATCCTGGATCAACGCGTATCCGTGCATATCTTGGTTGGACAGATGCCACAAGACCTGCAACTCCAACATACTGATATGCGATATATCGACGGCCATACTATAATGGTCCTATAATCCCTTTATAATCCTAAAGGAACAAATCCCGAAAAAATAAGAGGAATCGTGACTAAAACCCAAAACTACCTCAAATCCACCCGGCGGAGAAGAAGGGCATTCGTGACCACGGACACGGAAGAGAGGGCCATGGCCCCGCCCGCAACGATGGGGGAGAGCAACCAACCCGTAAAGGGATACAATACGCCGGCTGCGATAGGAATCCCAATCACATTATAGATGAGCGCCCAAAACATGCCCTGCTTGATTTTGTTCATCGTCGCCTTCCCGAGCTTCAGGGCGGCCACCACATCGTACGGATCGGAACGCATCAACACGACGTGGCCGGCTTCCATCGCAATGTCGGTTCCCTTTCCCATGGCGAAACCCACATTTGATTGGGCCAAAGCCGGTGCATCATTCACGCCGTCTCCAACGAAACCGACTTTCTTTCCTTGTACTTGCAACTTTTTCACATATTGAGCCTTTTTTTCCGGCAAAACTTCCGCGAAAACATGCGAAATGCCCAACTGTTTGGCAATCGCCTTCGCCGTGCGTTCATTATCCCCCGTAATCATCCACACATCAATGCGCTGATTTTGCAAATCATGCACGGCTCGTGTGGCAGTGGACTTTGGTTGGTCCGCGATCGCAATCATCGCAATAGGTTTTGATTGACGCGCCACAAATACAACGGTTTTTCCTTCATGCTCGAGCTTTTCCATTTCGGATTCGAACGTTCGCACGTTCACTTTATTTGCGCGCATAAACGAGTGATTTCCAATCACATACGACTTCCCTTTTACAAAACCATTCACCCCTTTCCCGAATTCCGCACGAAAACGAGAAACCGAAGCAGGTGGAATGCGCTTACCGGAAATATGCTGGACGATGGCCTGGGCTAATGGGTGTTCGGACTTCTCCTCCAATCCCCGAATGGTGGACAACACTTCCCGCTCGTTTTCGGTTTGGGAAACAACCACATCGGTTACTGCCGGTTTTCCTTGGGTAAGCGTCCCGGTCTTGTCAAAAATGATGGCATTCATTCCGTGCATTGTTTCCAACGCCTCCGCGCCCTTGATGAGAATCCCGTTCTCGGCCCCCTTCCCGGTGCCCACCATAATCGCGGTGGGTGTTGCCAGTCCCAGTGCACATGGACACGCAATCACAAGAACCGAAACCGCGGTCACCAACGCAAAACCCGGCGCGGATTGAGCCAAAAACAACCACCCCGCAAACGTGAGAACCGCCAAAACGATAACCGCCGGGACAAATACCGCGGAAATCTGGTCCGCGAAACGCTCAATGTCGGCCTTGCTTCCCTGCGCCTCTTCCACCAGCTTCACGATGCGCGCGAGCACCGTATCCTTCCCCACTTTGGAAGCGCGAAACGTAATGTTCCCATTCAAATTAATCGTGCCTCCAACGACCGTATCGTTTTTTCCCCGATCAACGGGCAAACTCTCCCCCGTAATCATGCTCTCATCCAACGAGGTCTCCCCCGAAACAATCACACCATCCACGGGAACACGCTCACCCGGTTTCACAACTAGCAAATCTCCCACTTGAACTTGTTCAATGGGAACATCCACTACTTTTTTCCCTTTGAGCAAATGGGCTTTCTTGGGAGACAAATCCATGAGCTTGCGAATTGCCTCGCTCGTCTTGCCTTTGGCAATCGCCTCGAGGTATTTACCCAAAACGACCAGCGTGATGATAATGGCCCCCACTTCGAAATATTGCTCCAACACTAAACCTACCACATGAGCCACGCTGTAGACGTAGGCTGCACTCGTACCCAATGCAATGAGCGTGTCCATCGTGAACGTTCCCGAAAACAAGGCTGTCCACGCATCCCGGTAAAACCGCCAACCCACATAAAACTGCACGGGAGTTGCCAACAAGAAAAGAAGAAAAATGCGGTATGGAAACTCCATGAAAACCATTCCCAGCAACAGCGCAGGAAAACTCAACACGGCTCCAACAATGAGCATTTTTTTCAATTCAGCAATCTCACTGGCTCGAACCTCTTTTTCGTGTTCAAGGGAAACATCAAATGTGGCTCCGTACCCTCTTTTTTTGACCGCCTCAATTAACGCGTTCTCATTCGCCTGTTTTTCATCAAACTCCACATGCGCTTTCTGAACCGCATAATTCACATGCGCGGTTTTCACGCCCGAAACCTTCTCCAACGACTTTTGGATTAACACGGCACAACTCGCGCAATGCATACCCTCAATCGCCAATTCCATTTTTCTCATACAATAGCCCCAATTATTACTCTAAGGCGTATCCTTCTTTTTCCACGGCCTTTTTGACGGCTGGCAGTTCACCTTCATTTTTCATATCCACTACTATTTCCCCTTTCTGGTGGTTAGCCGAAACTACTTTTGTTCCCGATTCTTCAATGGCCTCCGTCAATACTATCTCACAGCTATTACAGTGCATTCCCTTGATTTTCAATTTTTTTTTCATCCAACCACCTCCACGGATCCGCGTAACACGCGCATGAAAGGTTGAAATAATAGGAATAAAGTGATAATGCTTTATACAACTACTCTAAAACATATTCACTTTGTTTCTGATTGTATGGCAGCGATTCTGTATTTGGCTCTGATTAGATATTTTCTATCGCCTTGTTTTTGAATGGCGAAATTGTCTGCCTTTTCTTCCTCCCTGATAAACACGTTGGTTATTCCAGAAAAAGCAAAAAACGGAGAAATGGTTTTGAGTGAAACCCCCAGTAACTTCAATTTTGGCGTGTTATTTTGAATGTGATAAAGCTCATGCAATATTACCGCTTCCAGTTCCTTAGGGGCCAATAGTTCAAGCAATCCAATGGAAAAAAACAGTTTTGGTTTCCAAGAAGTGGTGGAAAATGCGATTGGCTTTGATTCGTCGATGATAAAAATTTTTGGTGGGCCGATATTTTCTTTTTGGGACAGGTTGTTTATTTTTTCATATAATGGCCCGGAATTGACTTCTTTTGTTTTGAATAATCGTTGATATAGCATGGGAACAACAAAGTATCCAAGCAGTATTGTTCCCAAGATCGAAGCGGGAATCGCCAATAGAATTGTTGGAGATGCACACATTTGGATGAAATGGCAGCCCCGTGAAAAAACGGCGGATACCAATGGAAAAGTTAGAGCGAATAGGTGGGTGTACATCCAAAATATTTTATGTTTGGCTTCTTTTTTTTTGACTCTCCAAAAGGAAATAATGGCTATTGCTGCAGAGAATAATATGGCGTAGACGCCTTGATTGGCTAATAAGGTGGGAATCCAAACAGCAGTAATGCATTCAAGTTGAAACATGCGTTATTTTTCACCGAACCGTTCATTGAAATAAGCGACTGCCGTTGAACCAAATTTTTCAATCAGCTTGTTAACGCTGTTCTCCACTAACTTTTTTTCAAAGTCCTTGCTGCTCTTTTTGAGCGAGTATATGTATCGGTAACCGCCACGACAACTTTCAATTTCTCGGTCAGTGGCTTTGGCTTTGTATAATCGGTCTAATAACACTGTGACGCTGGTGGGTGCCACGCGGTACCCTTTTTTGATTAAAATTTGGTGGATTTCCTTGGATCTTGCTTTCGTGTTATGGGATAGGGTTCCCAGAATTTCTCGCTCTAGCTCGTTTAGAGACTTTTGGAGTTCTGGCCGAATGAATTGCATTGTTTTCATCGTATTACCTGGAAGGATACAGACGCTTCTAACATAAAAACCTTTATCCTAAAAAGAGTAAGCATTACACGAAATAGAAAGGCTTTTATATTGGTTATTATCTTGGTTAATACGTATACATTCTGGGTAATACTTATAAATCATGAGACTGGGTGTGGAGTATGGACACGATTCGATATTGTGCGGTTTGCGGTAAAGAGACCAAAGACGATAAACTTTCGAGGTTTGGTGAATTCTTTTGCTCTCCAAAACACTTGGACGAGTTTGTAGAAGAAACCAAGAAGCAAAAATTGGGCCAATCCACCGACCTAAATAGGGGCACAGAACCAGTTACCATTACAGCCAAAGACCCGGTTACCGTTGCAGGAAACGATTTTTTTTCTCTTTTGAATAATACGCGCGATATTTTATTTAAAGAAAAATATGCCAAGATTTTTGCAGTTTCTTTTAGCGTATTGTTGATTGTGTTCGCTTTTTTGGGTGGCCTTTTTTACATCCCAGTCGTTGACATTGGATTTTTCCGAATGTCTGAGGTTACGCTGTTCGACTACGCGTTTATATTACTGTCGAGCGTGTTGAGCGCCATCCTATTGGCTTTGATATGGTTTAATCGCGACCAACAATTGCATCTCGGTAGAGCGGGAACTGCAAGCGCTGGACTGGCTGGTTTTATGGCGGCGGTTTGCCCAACGTGCCAAGCAGTTAATTTTGTTGCTTTGGGTGCTACGGCCATTAGCATACCATTGGGGCCAATTATCCCATACTTGGGGGCGTTAAAGTTTTTCAGCTTGGGGTTGCTCGGGTTGGCAACGTATACTACCTCCAAAAGCATTTATTCCAAAACGTGTCCAACCACCGTCATTCCGTTAAACCAACCTCATAGGAAAGAATCAAAAGAAGAAAATTCGCCAATAGTGCAATTCTTTTTTGAAAACAACATGGGATTTTCATTGCTAACCGGTTTGATAGTAATCCTGCTCTTTAACCAAATCATGTTGATGTCTGTATTTGCCAGCATGGTTCCAACCCCCGGAACAGCGGCTTCCATGATTGGAAAGGTGAGCATTCAAGGAAGCGAGTTAGCCTACGGTTCAAAAATTACACTTAAGCCGATGCCATTAGCTACGGAGGAACAACCAGTCATTGCAGGGTATAAAACAAAAGTAAAAGCACTTCCAACCATTAGCGAGATGACCATGGCGCCCAGTACCGGAGACACAGCACAAGACTTGGTCAACAACGTGGTGCCGCACGGAACGCCATCCTATGGACAAGAAGCGGGAGTGAGTTTTGATGACCCCATCCAGGCACAAAATGTTTGGGGAACTTATGAAGGAAGTATCCAGCTAAGCGCAGATATGCAAACGCGTTGGGGCAAGATTGTTAACGCTTTTACTTGTGATTATTGTTGCGGCAGCCCACAAAATCCAACGATTATAACGCGATGCGGTTGCGCTCATGCCAAAGCGGCGAGAGGGATGGCGAAATGGTTCATCCAAAAATATGGATCCCAGTACTCCGATGAAGAGATTTATGGAGAAATGGCTCGATGGTATGCATTGTGGTATCCTGGACCAACGGTAAAGAGAATTGCAGAAGAACTGCAAGCAAACGGTGGAAGATTCTAATCAAACAACAAAAAAGGAGGTGAAAACAATGGAAAAAACAATTTTACTGGGATTGCTGCTTGGAGCCATGGTTTTGGTTTCAATGTTTCAAGCCATCCAAATCATGGGACTGAGTGAAATACTCTCGGGGTCTAATGGAATTGCAGGAACCAGCAGTAGCAGCGGTACCACCCCCACACCAATAGCCGGCAGCCCAAGCACAACAAGCGCAAGCAGCAGCGGTTCGAGCTTGGACAACTTGCCTGCGATGGTTGGAGGGTGCTAAAAAAATCAACAATAGTGGGGAGCAGTATATCGGACAATACCCAACCCGCTCCATTTGTTTCATGGTACCGGGCACAGCATACACTATACCATTTGGTGAAAAAATGGAAACGTAATGAAAATAGAAACTATGGAGTGGAAAGAGATGTTTAACAAGGACAAGAATATCCTGTTTGTATCGCTCACGGTAGCGTTGGCTATATTGTTAGTGTTTAATGTAGTGCAAATTAGTGGCTTTTCCAAACTATTGGAGCAAAAGGCAGTTGAAAGGAAAGAACTCGCAAGACCGGCTCAGTTGGAAGTCATTACCTTATTGGCAACCGGTTGTACTCAATGCTATTCAATGAAAAAAGAACTCGAGCAAATCACTAAACAAAATGTAAAAATTCAAGATCAAAAAACGATTGATTTTCAATCCATAGAAGGAAAATCGCTAGTGGAAAAATACGGAATAAAGAAATTGCCCACCTTTATCATTCGAGGAGAAACAGTAAAAAATAATCAATTGGAAAATTTTTGGAAAAAAACAGGTGGTGAAGTGACAGACGAAAACGAAGTAATACTACAATCTACGGCTGCCCCATACTTTGACATCGAGCTCAACAAAACAATAGGAGTGGTAAATATGATTCAGTTGAGCGCACGCGATTGCAATCAGTGTACTAGCATATCAAAAGTAATTGATGCACTAAAACAAAATGGCGTTGTTTTTGGTTCCGATGAAACGATTGATTATAGTGAACCCCGTTCGGTTGAAATTATCCAAAAGCATGGTGTTCAGCAAGTGCCAGCATTGCTTTTCTCAAAAGAAATTGAAGCATATCCGTCCATATTCCAGCAATTAAAGCAGTTAACTACTCAGGAAAAGGAAGGATACTACGCCCTTCATTCTACTAGCCCACCGTACTTGAACGCGGCTACTGGAAAAACAATAGGGTTAGTTGAATTAATTTTATTGAAGGATAGCAATTGCACAGAATGTTATGATGTGGCTCTCAATAAGACTATTCTTACTCGATTCGGTGTCGTAGTATCTGATGAAATAGTATTGGAAGCCAGCTCTCCCGAAGGCAAAGTGTTAATCAATCAGTATCAAATTGAAAAGATTCCCATTATTTTGATGTCACCTGACGCGAATGTTTACCCGCTGCTAAATAACGCTTGGCCTTCCGTCGGAAGTGTTGAAACCAACGGCTGGTTTATTATGCGCAGCCCCGAAGTTTTGGGAACGTATAGAGTCCTTTCGACGGGTCAAATCGTTAATCCTACCATTCCGCCAAATTCAACCGTCGGGGGAGGGGAATCTGGTTCATGATTTCAAAAAGCGCTTTGTTCTTTTCACTGGCATTAATGGTGGGAACTGTTTTCTTGTTTATGCTAACGGCCACCCATAATCAGAGAATCGCTTCAGGTGCAGCGGTTGCCACTAATACAACGGATTCGCTTGCGCAATCAAGTAGTAGCCGGATGGGGCTAACTTCTTTTGACAAAAAATTAGCCATTCAATTAATGGACAAAGACGGGGACGGAAAGTGTGATTCTTGCGGAATGGGTGTTGAATTGTGCATGGATTCTGGCCAATTACAGTGCAACATGGGCCCCGATTCTACTATCGGGGTTTTGGGTTCCCAACACGTTCACTCGGATTGGAAAATTTATTTGAAAGGGAAAGCATTAGGTTCAGCGTTTTTTGAACCGCTAGCAATGAACATGTCTAATCCCAACAAGAGCACGACAAGCAGTTTTATTCATGTAGACCGGGGAGCACCGGCCCCAGAAAAAACAGGAGACGTGTTGCACATGCATGCAAGCGGTGTTCCATTGTGGATTTTTTTTGAAAGTGTGGGAATGAAATTGAGCAAAGAGTGCCTTGAACTACGTGAGGGAGAGAAGTATTGCAATGATAGCAATAATACATTGAAATTTTTTGTGAACGGAAAACCAAGCAGCGCTTTGGAGGAGTACGTGTTCCAAGATAATGACAAAATCCTTATCTCGTATGGCAATGAGACGGATGTAGAAATTCAAAACCAGTTAAATTCGATTACTGGCTTCTCTAAAAATCATTGAAGCAGGAATAATCCGCATGAATGCTAAAAATATGTTATTTACATTAACCATTAAGGGTTTGTTTTGAACGACGGGGTGATCTTTTATGAATGAAGACACGAATACAAGAGGAAAAACAGCCAGCGCTGCTGGAACCATTTCGAGCGGGGCAAGCCTTTTGAGTGGATACCAGGTATGCCATAACGTGTGCATGGGACTCATCGGGTTATTGTCCATCGTGGGAATAACGCTTGTTGGAATGCCCCTCGCTTTCTTATTACCATACTCGATTCCATTTTGGATAATAGGCGCGCTATTGTTATTGGTAACGGCCGCATGGTACGTTCAAAAACCGCACTGTGTTCCAAAACACTTAGTGTTGTTCAATGCAGGAATACTCATTGCAGCGATTCCGTTCAAAGAATTACAAAAACTTCAACTCGTTTTTTGGATTACTGGAGGCATGATAATTGCTTTCGCAATATATGGCTACTGGACGAAAAGACAACGCTTTAAAAAAGTAAATTCTGAAATTGTTGGCAGTAAATGAAAGCTTCCAATTCGAATGTTTCCCCACCAGAAAGCGCTACTACCTGAGACATTTCGGCAGTTCTAAGACCTTTGATATCCCTATCAATGGAACGGGGGCTTTCCTGTGTCTATACGTTTTGCTGCGACACAACCGATTGCGAAAATTATCCCGATGAGTAACAGAATCAGCATCACACTTTTCTTCATTTTATTTTACCTCGTGAAGATAGAAATTTGGATTGCTCATACACAGCATACGACAAGAGAATTACGCTCATTACACCAAGCACTGGCTGCAAAGGCATAAAGTACGCTACCACGCCTGTCACGCCCAAAAGAAGTATTAGCACTTTATTGCATATCGCACACCCAAAGGAAAATAAACCGCCTACCGCCCCACCCGTTGCTACATAGTTGCAAATTGTTTGCGTCTTTCTAGTATAATACCACAACCCCACGTAAGTTCCTGAGAGTATCGAAGTCAGAACGAGGAATACATAATCATAATTGTATACCGGTGTCATTCTGACGAAAATATCATTTGGCAGGAGCACGGTAATAATACCGAATGCTGAAAAGATTGCCAAGGCAGTCGCACTGCCCACGATTATTGAACGAGTGTTTAGTTTTTCCCGTTTATGATTTCCCCACATAGTTCCCCGTGATTTTTTATTCCAAGACTCGAAATACTTCCTTGTAACTTCTTTTGGTAAAGGCATATCGTATGTTTATTTTATTGATTTTTGGATGCGAGGATTACCCCGACCCAGTAGCGCGACACTCCCACGCCTAAAGGCGTGGGCTTCTGTTGAAATGGCGTTGGAGAAGCGCGATTATAAACGGCTACGCCTTTACTCTTGCCTGAAAGGCAGGGGCTTCGGGCGAGGGAGTGTCAGTGAAAAAACAACACGGACTTGCTTATTCACTTAAAGGAAACAATATTCTCACGCGGAATCCCCCCCAGGCTCCATTCGAATCGTATATTTGTCTCCATCGCGGATAACCCGATTATCAAATTCGGTGTTTTCCTGGCCATTCACTAAAAAAGTCATGACCGCCGGTGCGCCATTGGGGCAATTCTCCCCCACTTTCTTTCCATTAAACTCATTTTGAGTAAATGTTATTCCAATTCGGCGCATGAACTTTCCTACGGTTATTTGGTCGGGGGCGGTTGCATTCCCTTCGAGATGAATGCGTTGATCCCCATGCGTGTGCAATAAGTGGTCAACAATTGGCGCATTCGGCATGATGAAGGGTTCCCCACAAACACTACCATCCACATCCGCATGCCAGTGAACATTTCCAGTTGGAAACGACAATCCAACGGTATTGTAAGGAGTAGTGGGTGAATCGTTTTTGGGATTGAATACCCCGACGGCGAATGCGGAGGCCAATATCCCCAAAACGAGAACAATAAGGATTGGAATTTTCATTTTCTTAAAAAAGGAAAATCTTTCTGTTTCAACGGGTTTGGTTTCCGAGTGCTTGGCCTTCCGATGCATTAATAGTGCGTCCGCGTTCGAGAATGTTCTTTGGCAATGGTCGCACCGACTCTCTCCTTCGCTCATTTCACTCATGCTGAAAGGCCACCAAATAGTTCAATGCAAAAACAAGCAAGACGATGCTATAAGCCGCTATGTTATATTCTAGCTGGTTATTAACCTTTTCCCAAAAGTACACGCCAAAAGTCCGATCTTCTCGTTTCCATCGGCGACCTGCTCAGTTCTTCTTTAATACTATCCCATCAAGAGGGCTCTATTGAAAGTCTTTGTTTTTAAACCCCGGCAGGTTTGAGTCCTGCCGGGTTGGGAGAAACCATTCGAGGTGGTTCCCCCGTGAATGAAGCTAAGATTATTCGTAAAATTAAGCGTTTGCTTCGGCGAGCAAACGCTCCGCGTTATCTGCATCATTTTGGTCCCAAAAAGTACAAGTTTTGGCAACACGTTTTAGCGTTGTTCGTGAAACAAGAATGTAAACTCTCGTTCCGAAGAGTCGTTTCGCTCCTGCGTGGATTTGGATTTAACGTTCCAAGTTATTCCGCGCTTGCAAAAATGACCTCCTCCGTGGCCTAAAGGCCACGGTATTCAATTGGGCATGAACGACACTTGCTCGCGTGCTCGCTCGCCAAACAATGGGCGACGAATGTCGCCCTAAAGGGCGAGGTATCAGACCTTTTTGATCGAACTTTTTTCTAAAAAGTTCGAATGAATCTGGTGGTGCTCAATGCGGAGTTGCGACCCGGAATCCCTACGCTCGCTTTTCAATCCGAAATGGCGATGCCGTCGAATGGGAATCCCGAACGACAGAAATAGGAATCAAACCGAGGAATCCATTTCCCACCTAAATATGCGATCCACGCCCCCCACGTTTTGGAGTACCAATGTGACTATGGCCATTTTCGACGGAATCGAATCGAACCGGAGTATGCCACTCCGGTGATGGCCGCCCAGTGCGCTGCCATCCCACGATACCGGAAAATATTTTTTACCCCGCTCATCCATGACATACGCTATTTTTTGGACGGAAAAATCCAATTCGGTCTGATGCGTGTCAAACGCAATCTTGAACGCGATATGCGAATTAGAAAGAATGGGGGTCGCTTTCACCTCGACCCCGTTCTGAGAGCTCGTTTGAGTGGAGAGCAAAACGGCATCCGGCGAACCTACTGCCAAGGTTTGAGGAAGAAACCACGTGAAGGCGGCCAAGGCCGTTATACCAATCGCGCCCAAAACTGCCACCGTGTTCCGGATTTCCGCCCACGGCCATCCTTCCGCGAACGGAAAAGGAAAAACGCGGTGCCGTTGTAACAGGGAAAGCATGAGGGTTATCCCCACCACACTTGAAACGATTCCTAGAACCATGAAGAAGGACTGGTACTCACTGAAAAACAAAAAAACGCCCGACAGCCCCAGAAAGGGGAGAATGTCCGTGACGTGGTGCAAACAACACGCAATCATGGTTCCTGCTGAAGTCCCTCCAGTGGCGGCCATCTGAGCGGAAGAGACGCGGTTCGCAAGTTCGGTGCGTCCATAAAAAAACAACCCCATTTGGGTGGCAAAACCAGCGGCCAACAGCAAGATGAGGAAACCGTATTCGCGAATCTGTTCCGCGACATGCGAGGGGCCGTTGAAAACGAACGTGATGCCCCCATAAAGGAGCAACAATAATAATCCAGAAATAATCCCATAATAGGTTTCTTTGCGCATATGGTTTTTTTCACTCCTTACAGCAATCCACGAGCTTCTTGATGGTTTCCACAATTCCAACACTTGGATTTGAGCCCCGAAACAACCCTGGATTATTCTTTTTCACTTTTTCTGAAACACTGCCCTTTTCCTGCAACGGCAAATCAAGGGCTAGACCCATGAATAGGGAATACACCTCGAATCCACGAGAAAAATAGTTGGCCGCCTCACTCTCGTTTCCTGAATCCAACTCTTTCGTGCCGACTTCCAACAATCGCATGGAAGCGGCCAGCAGGTGCTTGGAAATACACCACTCTTCCGCGGAAGGATTCCGTATGAGCTTTTTCATGAACTCCTTCCGTATTTCTCGGATGGTGGAAAGCATGGTCAGGTATTTCTCATCGAATGTTTTGGCGAACGAAAACGCTAAATGCTCCTCCAGTGAAATAAGATTCATCAACCCGATGCTCAAGTCGGCATCCTTCGACAAATCCGCTTGCGAGAAAGAAAACTTTTTGACATCGTTAATCCAATCATCCGAAACGGGGGCGTTTTTTGCCCATTTCTTTTCGTTTTGATTTGTCATTCAAAGGCCCCCCGCCATAAACAACAGGCTCGTGATGACCAATAGACCCAAAGTGAGCCAAATGCCCTGGAACGGAACCAAAACTCGGCCGTGTTTTCGCTTCATCCATTCGTGCATTTGTAATGCGAAAAGGGATACCAATGCGCCCACCAAGCCTCCTGCCAAAAAGAAGGAAGGGAAGTATGCCTGGTTCAACAGGCCTCCACTCTGCCCCAGCCAAAAGATGGGCAAATAAAACATATCACGGCTCAACGCCTGCAATGGAATGATCGTGAGCAACCATGAACCGCCAATCAGCAATGGCGTTTGCAATGGAACTTTTTTCCCCAGCTTGCGGGAAAACCATATCCCTGTGCTCACCGCAAACGCGCCCACGAACAATCCGACGATGCTATCGCTCAACCCGAATGCTCGTGCGCCGAGAATTCCAACCCCGATAGCTGCTGTACAGAGGGGACAATGGGCGTGCACGACAGCAGCACTACCAAAAATCCCACCTAACACCGCTAGCCAACGACCCATTTTCTGCATGATTGTATCCCCCACCCATATCCTCATTTCCTTCAACACCCGCCTACCATCTGGGAACCGCCCGAAGAAGGGGCAGACTGGACTTGATCGGGGTGCATGCGCGCCATCATCTCCCCATAGGTTTCGCCCGCTTCACCGGCGCGGGCATCGGCACTGGCCCCCGCCAAGGAAACGCTTCCCGTAATGGGAGAATAGGCTTTCTGCAGGGCTCCAATCTGAAAGGCTTGCACGACATTGAGCACCAATAACATGCCCACACCCGCGAGCAACGCATAATGTTTCCAATTCGCTTGAGAATCATGCGTATGCTCCGCAGGCGCATTCCGCGATTTTTCCTCACAGTGTTCGCACGGCATACTAGCAACACCCCCTGTCGTGATTGTGTCCTTGTTTCTTCGAATCTTTTTTATCAGATCGACTTTTTTCTGTTTCATTCATCTGTCATCACTCTCCCATGAACGATTGGATCTTTCGTTTTCGAACCCTTCGTTCCATTCTACTTTGTGATTCACTGATTCGCTCTTCGTTGCTCATGCTAACACCCTCCCACCATGTTTCCACCGCTCGAACTTTTTTGCTTCTCGATTCCGCGGTAAAGATTCGAGGCCAAATTGACATAATTGAACTCGATCCCGTTGTCCTCGAGCGCTTTCGCCTTCTGCGCTAGCGCGGAAGGAAAAAATAGGGTTTTCCATTTTCCGAGCTCATCCAAAATCTGCTCGTCTGAAAACTCGCTTCCGTGCTGGGTGATCAGATATTTTGCCAGGCCTCGCATGGCATAACTGTGCGCACACCCGCAAGCGGGGTTTCCTTCTGCATCTGTAATTGCAGGAGCCCCACAGCAATATTCGCAGCTTATGGAATTGGTTATTTTAATGTAGCGCGACAAGTCATCCCCTTCCAAGGTTATGCTCTGATCCAACGCTGCCAATTTTCGAATCGTCGCATCGGCCAACTGGGCGTTTTTCGCCGAAACATCATCGAATGAAACACTCAATTCAGTTCCATACACGAGCGGAATGCCTTTGGGCAATACCTTTTCCACATCTAATGCGACTTTGTTTTCCTCCGATTTGACAAGATTTCCAGTGTCCACCAGAGTATTTTGTGCTGCGCTCAATCCAGAATTACTTACAGAAATGGGCAGGGTGGTTAATCCAGTCATGTTCCACGCGTTGACGAGCGTCAGAATGAGAGCGACTCCCATCAGCCCAAGCGTGACACCGTAAATAGTTGCAATTTTCATCCAAAAACCTCCTTCAGGAGAACATCTCCCCCGACGAGTGGTTACAGGACTGAAACAGCATTATACAATACCGGAGAAACTAGTTTCACCAGAGAAAAAGCGATTGGAGTGGTTTTAGACCAACACGACGAGGTTGGTCATGCCTCTCCGCTTGCGTTCGATGATTCTCTCATGCTCCATCTTGTCCAATATCCGAGAAATACGGACCTTGGAATAACCGGTTTCCCTCACCAAATCGGATTGGAACAAGGAGCCTTGACGCTGGACGAGCAACCCATAAATTTTTTGGGATTCTTCATCCAGCGAGGAAACATCAATGGGGACGATGGCCTTACGTGTTTCTCCCTTTGCTGGTATTTCAACGAAACCGAAATAGACGCCGATCAGAATGATAACAAAGGATAGCCCGAATCCTGCGACAAAGAACCACGAGGTGTCCGTCTTGTGGACGGGGCACGATAGCATGTCCCCCCCGCTCGCCTCGATGTTCTCGCATAAAAAAGCGGCTTGGGCATCATACTGGATTTTCACGAAACCCAAAACCAACGATAACACTAATCCGATGATGATGAGGACGTAGCCGATTTGCTTTTTTTCCAAGGAAAGGGGCATAGTATAGTATGTTCCAAGGCATTCAATAAAAAAGGCACCTTTTGAAGAGCCGCCCATATATCCTTTTCGATACTATCCATTTTTAGACTCGAAAAACGATGTAACTGCCAGAGAGGTGATCCGCTTTGGATAAACTGAATATTCGCGCGGCCACGATTGCCGGGGGATTAGCGGCAGGATTATCCCATTTTCTGTTTGGAATAGTGGGAGTGTCAACCGGCAGCATGATGAGCATGTATCGCATGATGTTCGGTAGCATGATGGGAAGCGCGGTTCCTGACTTTGGTTTCACGTGGCTGGTGTACAGCACGGCCTTCTGGCTCATCATCGGAGGAGTCATCGGATATTTGGTGGCATTCTTTTACAATTGGGCAATGAAAAAATAAGGGATTGCCCAATTCTATTTTTTCCCAACGATGATAAGGATCGTACGTATACCTCTTTTTTATAGGCGAAACACGTACGAAAACGAATGAAAGAACACGCCAACTACGTCCGCGGAAAATGGGTCCATTCCCCCAGCGGAAAAACGTTCGATTCATTGAACCCCGCCACCGCCAAAAGCATTGGAAAATTCCAAGCAAGCACCAAAAAAGACGTAGAAAAAGCGATTGAGGGCGCGGAAAAAGCGTATGAAGAATGGTCCAGCACCCCCGCGCCGAAACGGGCCGAATACTTATTTGAAATTTCACATCTGCTGAAAAGAAACAAAGAAAAATTAGCGGAAAGAATGACCGAAGAAATGGGAAAAATACTGAAAGAAGCGCGAGGAGACGTGCAGGAAGCCATTGACGTGTTTGAATACATGGCGGGGGAAGGAAGAAGACTTTTTGGATACACCACGCCCAGCGAACTGAAACACAAAATGGCCTATACCATTCGAAGACCGGTTGGAGTAGTGGGGCTCATCACCCCGTGGAACTTTCCCATGGCCATACCCGCATGGAAAATCTCCCCCGCACTCATTTGCGGAAACACAATCGTATTCAAACCCAGCTCCGACACCCCAAGATGCGCCATTGATTTGGTGAAAATCATCGAAGGGGCAGGCGTTCCTCCAGGAGTCGTGAACATGGTGACAGGAAGCGCGGAAGAAGTGGGAAAAGAAATCGTGGAAAACCCACGCATTCGCGGAATTTCTTTCACGGGAAGCAAAGAAACAGGAAAATGGATCACCCAACACGCGGGAATCAAAAAAATAGGATTGGAATTGGGAGGAAAAAACGCCATTATTGTGATGGATGACGCGGATTTGGATCTGGCAGTAGACGGAATCCTTTGGGGCGCGTTCGGAACAACGGGGCAGCGCTGTACCGCGGCAAGCCGAGTGATTGCGCACGAAAAAATGGTGAAAAAACTGGAAGAAAAACTCGTGAGCAAAGCGATGAAACTGAAATTGGGAAACGGATTGAAAAAAGACACCGATGTGGGGCCACTCATCAATGAAAAAGCGGTGGAAAAGAGCATCCGGTATAGTGCAATTGGGAGAAAAGAGGGAAAGTTGTTGTGCGGAGGAAAAGCATTGGACACGCCGGGATTCTTTTTCGAACCCACCATTTTTTCACACGTGAAAGCGCACGCCCGCATCGCACAAGAAGAAATATTCGGCCCCATTCTGAGTATTATTTCGGTGAAAAGCCTGAATGAGGCCATCCGCGTATGCAATGGGGTCGAATACGGGCTGAGCAGCAGCATCTACACGAATGACATCGCGAGTGCCATGCTCGCGATTGAAAAAATTGAAGCCGGAATCACGTATGTCAATTCCTCTACAATTGGCGCGGAAGTGCACTTGCCATTCGGAGGAATCAAACAAACCGGAAATGGAACAAGGGAAGCAGGAATAGAAGGCATCCATGAGTTCTCGGAAACAAAAACGGTTTACATCGATTATTCTGGAAAATTGCAGAAGGCACAGGGCATTGATTAAGGTTAAATACTCGAAAAAGGTCCCGTACACATGAAAAACACTGGGAAAAACATTCGGTGGAATTCCTTCGGATTGGGGATCCTTCTCAGTATTCTTGTTTTCGTTTTCTTGTTGAATTATCCCCCGTTCGTGGAAAGCATTCATGTCGGAAGCGCAATCGTATTCCACGGATTACACACGATTGCAACCGACGATTCTGGAACAACGAGTGTGGATGCGGACGGCGACGGAATCATCGACACGGCCGAACAAGCCTGCGGGGTCGGAACCAACTGTGCGATTGACACGCTGGATATTGTGGACGGGACCATCGTCAGCGCGGACGTGGACCCCGCCCAAATCCAATTACGCGTCTCTGGAACCTGCGCGGCGGGAAACGCAATCCGAGTAGTAAACCAAGATGGGAGCGTCACCTGCGAACCCGCGGGGGGAGGGGGAGGCGGCGATGGGAACGACAAGGTTGGAATCACAAGCGCTGACACGACGCCCAATTACCTGCAAAGCAAACTGGTTGCCGGCAGCAATATCACACTCACCAAAAACAACCCGGGGGGAAACGAAACGTTAACGATTGCCGCAACCAGCCCGACTGCAAACTATGTGATTCAAACAGCCACCGGAAGCTCGGGAGGAAGCACAACAGCCAACGCGACCGCAAACTGTGTGTCGCCCCAATCGCGGTTAGTGGGATGCAGCATGGCCTTCGACAACACGAGCGGGGGAAACCAATTCATCATCGAAATGTCGGCAGTCCCGGCCGCTTCCTCCTGCACGGCCCACACCGTGCTCAACACAACGGTTGCTTTCACCGTGACAGCGTATGCGATTTGCACGAATTAAAGAGAAAAAAAAGACACTATTACAAGTGTGCCCGCAACCACAAAATATCTTCCGTAGCAATGCGTCTGCGGCCAATCCATGGTTTCACGTTGGAACCCACCAATGAACCACGACTATCCACAAAAACATATTTGCGGGATTTCAAAAAGTCAAGCAATACATGGTCATCCCATGAAGCGAGCGCAAGCTTTCCCGCGATGCTTTCGCGTGCCAATTTCAACCCTCCTGCATATTCACTAGAACTTCTCCTTTCCGCTGGAATGCCTCGTAATTCGGCAATATTCGTTCCGGTCAAGTATCGATCCTCCCCCTTTCCACGCAACCCGCGGCTCCTGCCTTTAACAAGGGCCGAGATAACCGCTTGGGGTTCCGGCGGAAAACCGCGTGCGCGCGGACGACGAAAAAAAGTTTCACCAACATGGAGTTGACGAGAACGATTACGAGGAGGAGTGTTGCGTGGCTTGGGAGTCGGCATAATCCACGAACCATTCAATAAAATATAAACCTCTCGGTCCACACGCTTTTATAGTCAGACCCAACACTGGAAGCATGAAGCACATCCATATCAAAACGCACCTGCCGGGGCCCAAATCCAAAGCCATTCTGGAGAGACTCAAACAAAAAAATGGCGCGTTCAACGTGGACCATTTGTACGTGCACTCGGAAAAAGGAAAAGGAAGCCACTTCGAAGATTTAGATGAAAACACGTTTCTCGATTTTGCGGGGCAGATCGCGAGCAACCCGTTGGGGTACAATCATCCCGCCATGTTGCGAGTGCTCCAAAAACACTCCTCTTACACCCCCATCAAATATGGAGGACAGGATTTCGTGGTGATGCAACACTTGGAGCTCATCGAAGAATTATTGAAAATCGTCCCAAAACAGTTTGACGCCGCATTCTTGATCAATTCGGGGGCAGAAGCCAATGAAAACGCAATCAAAATAGCGTGCCGAAAAAAACCAAGCGCCAAATTTGGAATATCATTTCAGAACGCATGGCATGGGAGAACGAGCGGGGCCCTCTCGCTTACCAACTCCCGCAGCGTTCAAGTCAAACATTACCTCAAAATACCCGTCAAACGATTACCCTATAACGAAACCGCGAGCGAAGAATTGGAAAACATGATTAAACGAGAATGCGATGCAAGCGAAATAGGGTTCGTGATCATGGAATGCGTGCAGGGAGAAGGGGGGTACTATCCTGCGCCCCAAAAAATGGTGAAAGACATTAGAAAAACAACCCAAAAATATGGAATCCCATTAATCTGCGATGAAGTACAGTCCGGAATGGGGCGCACGGGAAAATGGTGGGCGTACCAGCACTATGGCATCGTGCCCGATATTCAAAGTTGCGCTAAAATGCTCCAAGTGGCGGCGACGGTGAGCAAAAAAAGCATGTTTCCCACCGAAGCCAGCTCCATTTCTTCCACGTGGGGAGGGGGACATGTGTTAGACATGGCGATGGGGGTGGCCGTGATCCAAGAAATAAAAAAGAAAAAGCTACTCAGAAACGCGCAACGAATGGGAAATGAGATCCACCAGCGACTCAAAGAAATCCACGTGCAAACGAACGCCATCCACCACCCCCGAGGATTGGGGCTCATGCAAGCATTCGATTTGGTCGATGTAAAGACCAGAGACCATTTCCAACAAAAATGCTTCCAAAAAGGGCTCATTATGCTGGGGTGCGGATGGAATGGAATGCGGATATCGCCCTCCTTAAATATAAGAAAAGAAGAAATCCATGAAGGAATGGATATCATCGAAGAAATCGCCAGGCAAACGAAAAGGAGGTGAATACCATGCAAAAAATGGACTTCAAGACGCTGGAAGAGCTCACGGACATCGACGGAGTTTCCGGAAACGAGGAAAAGGTAAGGGAATACATCCGGAATAAAATCGCAAAAAATGTGGACGTAACTACTACGGACAAGCTGGGAAACCTCATCTGCCACAAGAAAGGAAAAAAACCCTCGCTCATGCTCGCGGCCCACATGGATGAAATAGGGCTCATGGTCAAACGCATCGACACCAATGGTAGGATTTATGTCTCTGCGTTGGGGGGGATCAACACCATCAACGTGATTGGGCAAACCGTCCAAGTCGTCGGAAAAAAAGGCATTGTCAAAGGAATCATTTCAACGAAAGAAATCAACAACGATTACGAAATAGAAGAAATCCCAGGAATAAACGACGTATTCGTGGACACGGGATTAACCAAAAAACAATTGGAAGAAGCCGGAGTAGGAATCGGGGCTTACTTGAGCTTGGAACGCACCGACCACGACATTGGAAACAAAGAATGGATCGCCGGAAAAGCGCTGGACGATCGAGTCGGTTGCTTTGTCTTGCTCGAAATAGCCAAGGTTATTCGAAAAAGCCCATACGACATCTTTTTGGTTTTCACGGTGCAAGAAGAAGTGGGATTGTACGGCGCCAAAGTCTCCGCCTACCAAGTGAACCCAGATATGGCGATTGCCGTGGACGTGGCAAACGCCAATGATACGAATGAGGAGCCCACCAAAACAGTCGGAAAAGGACCCATATTAACCATGAAAGACGATGAAATGATAGGAAACGCATGCTTAAACGACTACTTTAAAGACGAAGCCAAAAAAATGAAAATCCCCGTGCAATTGGAAGTCAGCAACTTCGGAACAACCGATGCATTAACCATTTCGCTGAGCAAAGGAGGAGTGCCCGCCACTTCCTTAGGGGTATGCGTACGAAACATCCACACGACTCACAGCATTGGCAGCAAAAAAGACATCCAACAATGCGCCGAATTACTCGAACAATTCTTGACGAAACCGCCAATCCATTGCGTGAAATGAAAAAAGCGGAAAAAGACACGTCATGCGAGATTCAACGCTTTCTTCAACGCGGGTTTGTCAAAACCCACAATGATTTTTCCATCAATTTCCGTCACGGGGACGCCGGACTGACCCGACTTCATGATCATCTGCTGCGCGGACTGCGTATCTTCCGCGACATTGATTTCCGTGTACGCTATCTTATTCTCACGCAGAAATTCTTTCTCCAAATGACAATACGGGCAGGTGGGGGTGGAATAAATGATTATTTTAGGAATGGATGCCATGAACAAAAACCCCAATAGGGATAGAAGAACAAATGAATCCGGGAATATAAAGAGATATTCCCAAATCGGAAAAAGAAAGATTATTTCGCATTGACTTCGACAAGCAATTTCTCGATCACGGCCTTGAACTCGGCAGCCTCGGCATCCAAGTTATCTTGAGCCTCGTACGCGTTGCCGATGCGATAGTACTTGCATCCGAACAAGTAAACGGGAACACCCATCTCGGGATTCGTTTTCTTGAAGAGCTCGACCTCTCCAGTGGGAATCGTGCTCTCTTTTTGGGGAGTGTATTGATTGTTTCCCACATCCAAATCCCAGTGCATGGCCACGATTTTCCCGGCTTTCACATATTCGTCCATGACCCCGTTGAACGTGGCATTGATCCACCGGCAATGCGGGCAAAACGTGGTCGAATACAAACGAATGACGGTTTCCCGTTATCGGTGCAAATTTCAGCGGTTGGCGTCACGACTTGGAAAGACTGAATCGCCGATGGCTGAATCTTACTCGTGTCCCGCGAATCATACGAAGAAGAGATGCAACCCAAAAAGAAGACCAAAAAGAAAAGAGACAAAAAAAGGAAAAAAAAGATTCTTCATCGTGAGCCAACAAGAGAACCAACGAAAATAAAAAGGAGAAGGAGAAAAAAAACCTTTCTCTCCCCAAATCAGGCTAACAATTGATCGATCGCCGCGGTAAAGCTCGCAGTAGGCTGTGCGCCTACAATCAATTGACCTTTCTCTGCGCGCTTGCCTAAAATGAAGGAAGGAGTTCCCCTCACCCCCATCTGAGTGCCTTCCGTCTGATTGGCCTGAATCTCGGCATCAAACTTCTTGGAATCCAAGCACGAGTTGAACGAAGCCTCGTTCAAACCCAATTCTTTGGCCCAAGCCTTGACATCGTCCGCGGTGATGGTACTAACCGTCCCCCCAGAAGGATCTGCGGCTTGCTGCTTGTCAAAAACGGCTTTCTTCATCTCCCAAAACTTTCCTTCATCCCCCGCACAACTCATCGCCTCCGCAAACGTCGGAGCCATGGGGTGGAAGCTCAATGGAAAATGCTTGTAAACGACTTGAACCTTCCCCGTGTTCACATAATTTTGAACGATATCCGGAAACGTCTGGAGCGCAAATCTTCGGCAGAATGGGCATTGGCCATCCGAATACTCCACCAACACAATGGGAGCGTCATCTTTCCCTAATTTGGCCGCGTAATTGCTGGAGGCCAACTCCGCCATCGTCTTAGATGGAGTAGGAGCCAGGTTTCCTTGACCGGGGTCCGGTGTTGGCAAGGCATTGTTACCCGAACCAGTGTCTCCGGCAGGGGCCGCTCCGGTAATCGTCAGTGCAGCCAAACCCGTGGCCACATTGCCCGAGGCCGTCATCATCGAATAACCCAAAATGACAGATGCTAACAAAATACTCAATGGAAGCACATACACCGAAAAATCGTTCGAAGAACGATTCGCGGGCTGTGAAACAGAACCCCCGGTCAAATCAGTCATACCAAATCAAACCTCCAATCAATTACCCTCACGCCAAAAGCGGGCGGAATACGAATTAGAATGCACCATGCGTGTTTATAAAAACGTCCAAAAAACAAGCCCCCCACCAACAACAAGAGGGAACGGAGAGTAGTATTAAAAGAACCCAAACCCTGAATCCACGCGTATGAACCGCGTCCCAACAGGAATCATGGGAATGGACGAGCTCATCGAAGGAGGATTGCCCGAAGGAAGAAGCTTCCTCGTGAGCGGCGCAACGGGAACTGGCAAAAGCATCTTCTGCACGCAATACATCTACCAAGGAGCGGTGACCTACAAGCAACCCGGCGTGTACGTGACACTGGACGAACGACCCAACTTGCTGCGCGAAGACATGCTCTCCTTCGGATGGGATTTGCGCAAGCTCGAAGACGATAACTTGATCGAAATCATTGATGGAAGCGTGGCCAAAATAGGGTTGCCGAGCGAAGAACAATTCGCCATGCCCACCGGATTCGACTTAGACAAACTATTATTGGAAATCATGCGCACGACTCGAAGAATCGGCGCCAAACGAATCGTCATCGACAGCATTCCCGCATTAGGATTCAATTATGACAATCCGAATGATATTCGCAAAGCAGTGCTCAAAATCAGTTACATGCTGGAAAGAACCGGCGTCACGAGCCTGCTGGTAAGCGAAATAAAAGAAGGAGACAATGTTTTCTCCCGATTTGGAGTGGAAGAATTTGTCGTGGACGGCGTTTTCATGTTGCACTATTTGGGATTGGGAACGCAAAGCAACCGAACATTACATATCCGAAAACTCCGCGCCACGCATCATTCGGAGGATTTGCACCCCATCCAAATAACGGAAAGAGGAATCCAAGTCCAAAAACTCGCGGACATCTATCGGAAAGCATGAATAAAACAACCCTCGAGGCCTGAAGTGGGCGATTCATTAATAAGCCATCCTTAAGGCAAAAATAATCAAATGACTACGATTGAAGAGCTACGCGCCAGCAAAATGCTGAAACTCCAAGCAATAGTGCGAAAGGGAGTCAACCCATTCCCCTACTCCTACAAACGAACGCACCATGCGAAGGAAATCCACGAAAAATTCTCAAACCTAAAAAACGGGGAAGAAACAAACGAAAAAGCGAAGGTGTGCGGCAAAATCTTGAGCATCCGCGCGTTCGGAAAACTCGTATTCTTGGACTTATACGATGATTCTGGAAAAATACAGGTGCAACTGAAAAAAGGAGCGACCGATGAAGTATCATTGGAGTTGATCCAAGACCTGGACACCGGAGACTACGCGGGAGCAGAAGGAAAAATAATCCGCACGATACGAGGAGAAATATCGGTACTCGCGGAAAACCTTACCCTGCTATGCAAGAGCATCGCCCCCATGCCCGACAAATGGCACGGATTAACCGACATCGAAACACGGTATCGCATGCGGCACGTGGACTTGGTCATCAACCCCGAAGTCAAAAAAGTGTTCCTGAATCGCGCCAAAATCATCCAAAGCATCCGAAAAGTGTTGGATACCCATGGGTTCGTGGAAGTCGAAATACCCATGTTACAACCCCAATACGGTGGAGCGAACGCAAAACCCTTCACCACGCACTCGAACGCCTTGGAGCAGGACTTGTACTTGAGCATTTCGCCCGAACTGTACCTGAAAAAATTGACGATCGGAAACATGGAAAAAGTGTATACGATCGGACACAATTTCAGGAACGAGGACATCGACAAGACACACAATCCCGAATTTACCACGATGGAAAGCTATTGGGCCTACGCGGACTACAACGATGTCATGGAACTCGTGGAAGAAATATTTAGAGAAGCCTGCATCGCCGTGCACGGAAAAGAACAATTCACGTACCAAGGAAAAGGATTCGATTTGAGCCAACCCTTCGAACGATTGCCCATGAAAAAAGCCATCAAGAAATACACGGATCTGGACGTGGACACGCTCACGGATGCCCAAATGCTCAATCTCATCGAACAAAAAGGGAAAAAGATGGAGGGACCCAAACTCCGCGGGCTCATCATCAACGAATTGTTCGAAGCCTTCGCGGAAGAGCACTTGATCCAGCCCACGCACCTCATGGATTACCCATTCGAGACAACCCCCTTGTGCAAAGAACACCGAAAAGAAAAAGGAATGATTGAACGGTTTGAAAGCTTCATCAATGGGTGGGAATTAACCAACGCATATAGTGAACTGAATGACGCCATGAAACAAAGAGAATTATTGGAATTACAATCCAAAGAAGGACGCGCGAAGGGCGAAGAAATGCCCGTGGACGAGGACTTCTTGAACGCATTGGAATACGGAATGCCCCCCACCGGGGGGTTAGGAATAGGAATAGATAGATTGGTGATGCTGCTCACCAATCAACCCACGATACGAGACGTGATATTCTTTCCGCAGATGAGAAACAAATGAAATTATTTTTTCCGATGGATTCGAACAAAACGTCCTTTCATGAAATGATAGCCGGACATAGGTGTTATCCTAAATCGCAACCCATACTTTTTGAAAAGCATTAGCCAACGAACGACTTGTTGAACATGAGACGCACTAGATTTACCTTCTAAATCAGCTTCCACAGCGGACAATATTTCTGATCCTGCATATTTTCTAAAAGTTGGATTTGGATACATACTAAAGTAACCAATAACAGCACCTTCTTTGTTTATTGAAGCAACGTGCCAAAATTTCAAATTACTTGAATGTATTTTTATTAACATGTTTCTTAAATCGCCAAGAGAAGGATATCCGTGGCTACCAAATTTGTTTCGAGAGTTAATCTCTGGGGGGTGAGTATGAATATCTGACTTATCAGAAGAAGTTGGCTCTTCCATGATGAACATGTGCCTTCCACGATATTCTGCGGCGGGTCGAAGCACTCCTGGTTTATCTCGATACCAGCCCATTTCTTTATGCGGTTCAGATATTTGTTCAATTTTTCCAGCAGCAGTTTTAGACGGAAAAGGATGACGATTCGGAATATGCAACATAGGAATGCCTAAAGTTGGATGAACAATTACCGATTTTCTCCGACGTGGCATGAGACAATAATTTCATTAAACTATAAAAAGTGGGGTCGGTGGGATTCGGGAACGCACTCCTTTCTTTTGAGAAAAGAAAGTAGCGCCCAGTCAAAGAAAACGTCAAGCCGAGGGGTAGCATAGCTACCCCTCCACGTTCGCAACGGCCAGACGAAACGGGCCATGGGGTCGGTGGGATTTGAACCCACGACACCATCGTCTTCAGCGATGTGCTCTCCCAGGCTGAGCTACGACCCCGCCGTTTTCGACCGGCGGCACCGAAGGACTGCATTCGCGGGATTGCACGCAATCCCGCGGTAGGCCAACGGCAACTAATAAGAGAAAGACCGCGCAGAAACCTTAAAAACGAGCCATTAAGAAAAAGAAGAATTGGCCGGGCCAATGCACGAAATTAAATAGAGTGAGCATGCCCAATACTAGTAGAGGTTGGTTCACTATGGTTTGGGAATACGTCACGGTCATCGCATTGGGAATCATTTTGGCGCTCAGCATCCGCATCATCCAGCAATACGAAACAGCGGTCGTTTTCCGACTGGGAAGGTTTCAAGGCATCTTGCAACCCGGGATGAATTTCATCATCCCCATCATTGACCGCAGCGTCACAGTGGACATGCGCATTTTGACGATTGACATCCCCAAGCAGCAAGCCATCACCAAAGACAACGTGCCGGTTTCCATCAACGGAGTGGTGTATTTCAAGGTGAGCGAAGCCAGCAAAGCCATCATGAACGTGCAGGATTACATTTACGCGGTGTCACAATACGCGCAAACCGCCTTACGCGATGTCGTGGGAGGCATGACCTTGGACGAAGTGCTCGCGGAACGCCAAAAAATAGGGGACCTTATCGAGCAAATCGTGGAAAAGCACGCCAAAAACTGGGGATTGGAAATAGACAGCATCAAGATGCAAGACATCGAATTGCCGGAAGACTTGAAAAGAATCATGTCCAGGCAAGCCAGCGCGGAAAGAGAAAAGCGCGCGAATATCACGAAGAGCGAAGGAGACAAACTGGCCGCCCGAAACCTCGCGGATGCCGCCAAAATAATGGCGGAAACGCAAGGAGCGATGCAACTGCGAACGCTGCAATCGATCGACGGACTGGGGCCCACGCCCAGCAACACGGTGATACTGGTTCCCGTGGACTTGTTTGAAGGAATCAAGGACATTGCCAACGCATTCAAGAAAAAATAGGAAACAAAATGCTGGCCACCCAAATTAGTTTAGAAAATGCAAAAAAGATAGAAACCCACTCGGAAATAAAATACAGCAATAGCGTAGCATTATCCGGCCGGACGAAATACCGCCCATATTGGTCAAGTTTTGTGTACGATACAAGGGAGGAGAAATACGCTTGGAAAAAAAGGCGTTCACGGATTACGCGTGGGTGAACGCGGAAGAAGCGAAAAAATATGGGTGCATCGACGGAATGGAAGAGGAAGCAAAAAAAAGCCATTGAACTCTTTTCTGACAAAAAAAAGTAAAATCACTCCGCTCCGCGCAATGCTATCACGGGGTCCATCAACGCGGCGCGGCGCGCGGGAATCAAGCCGGAAAGCATGCCCACGAGCATGGCGAACAAGAGCGAACTGGTAACCAGTACGGGATCAACCACGACCTTCAATGCCAACCCACTGGCTACGGAAGCCGCGCCCACGATGAACGCGAGACCATACCCAATGATGACGCCAAACACGCCACCCACCAATCCGATGAACGCGGCTTCGGCCAGAAAGACGGATAACACGAGCGTATTCGTGGCCCCCACGGCCTTCATCACGCCAATCTCGGCCGTGCGCTCGATCACGCTCATGATCATCGTGTTCATGATGCCAATGCCCCCCACCAACAGCGAAATGGAGGCGATGCCCACCAACACGAGTTGGATGATGGCCAAAAATTGGCCGATTTGCGCGAGCAGCTGTTCGCTGGTTTGGACTTCGAAAACTTTTTGGTCTTTCCCGTAAATGCTGTCAAAAATCCGGTTGATCTTGTCGCGGGCCAATTCCACATCATCCTTGGATTGGGTTTTCACAAGCAGGAAAACGGGGTCGGTTTCCTCAAAAATCTGGTCAAAACCTTTCTTGGTCATGAATAACACGTTGTTCGTGTTGGGGCCGCCGCCAAACGACTGCGCATTCTCTTTCGTAATGCCAATCACCTTGAAACTCTTGCCCTCGACCATTATCTTGTCGCCAACGCGAACATCCTGCTTGAAAACATTGTGGGCGAGATTATATCCCACGACAACGGAAAACACGTCGCGGTTCTCGAAATCGCGGCCCTCATCCAATTCCACGAAACCCGTGTCTCGGAACGATTTGGCCTCTTCGGGGGTGGTGGCAATGACGGAAGCGGATACGCGCTCCCGACCGTAATCGGCATTCGTGGGAGCCACTAATGGGGCGAGCACCACTTCCACTTCGGGAATCGAACGGATTTTTTCAATCGTGGCCTCGGAAAGGGTTTTGACATTCGTAACCGGACTATCCCCATTCGACTGCGAAAAACGCCCCGCTGACGCGACAAACAACGTGTTCGAGCCCAGCTTCTCGAACTGTTCCTGCGCCGCATTATTCAAACCGGCTCCTAATGAAAAAAGCGTGACGATGGCCGCGATCCCAATGATCACGCCCAACAACGTAAGATAGGAACGCAGACCTTGGTGCGTGAGATTGCTTATAGCAAAGCGGGGAACTTCGGACAAGGGATTCATAGGGAAACGCGAAAACCCCCTTTTGTTCAGCGATTATTCCCGTTTTTGGGACGAAAACCAAACCAATACACTAAACCCACAACCAAAATGATTCCTGCAATCAAGGGAATGTTGGAATTGTTCCCGTTCTCGGAAGCTATTTCGGAAGGAGCATACACTTTAACGGACACTTGCTTGGAAACCGACTGGGTTTCCCCGAACTCGTTCTTGAAATCGATTTTCACGTCCAAGGGATACGTTCCGGGCTGCAGAGCGGGTGACATTACGCCATCCAACACCACGGAATCGAAATCATCCGACTCAATCGTGCCAATGAAAAAGAGACCCTGGATGGGAGCAAAAAAATCAGATGAGACGAAAACCGTGGTGAACTTGCTGGGACCCAAACCGGAATTGTAAATGTCGATGGTTAAACGTGTTTTTTGGCCAGCCAAGGGCAAGGGTTTCGCGTTCGAAAGGTACGCATCCAAAAAAGGATTGCCAATCACCTTCAACCCGATCAAATCACTATTACTCGTTTTGTTTTTGGCGGAATCGTAAAATTCCAACGTCACCGGAACAAAATACGCTTTGGAAGAAGCCGAAGGGTTCACTTGCACGGGAAGAATGACCTGGGCGGTTTCCCCGGGGAGAATTTGGGGAATACGAACAAAGGCCGCGCCCAATGGAACGATGTCGCGCTCCACGATGACCCCGGTTGAAGTAACGATACGGTCTTCCGAAAGGCCGATCGAAACGTCCTCGACGGTCGAATTACCCGTGTTTTTCACGGCGAGCGAAAGACTCACGGTCTCCCCGACTTGGGCTTGAGAAGGAGACACATCAATGATCGTCAAAAGGGGGTTTCGACCCGAAACCGTAATCGTGGCGGGCAAAACGCCGCCGGATTTCCCCTTTTCCCCGGCCTCGAGGCGAACATTGTAAGAACCATCCAACGCATCCGGGTCCACTTGAACGCGGTATTGGACTTGAACGGTTTGATAGGACTGAATCGTACTGATTTCCCGCGTAATCGTGTCGGTGGGATCCAAGGAAAAAGGAAAGGTGGTGGGGGAACCTTCCTCGTTCAGCTTGAGCGTGAACACGATACCCTTTGCCGTGGTGTTGGAGTTGTTGGTCACGTACGCGAACAACGTGAAATATTCCCCGGGAATCACGGGCGAAGGATCCACATTATAGGAAGTCACCTGAACCGCAGCATCGGCCCACGAAAGGCTGGAAAGGAAAATAATACCCAAAAAAAACACGAAAATTCTCATTTGTAGTCCCCCTTTATTTTGCTTTGTTTCTTCCGAACAACCGAACTGGATTGGATTCTACCATCCATGAGATGGATGACTCGCGAGGCACGCTCGGCCACATACTTTTCATGAGTAACAACTAAAATGGTTTTGCCTCGTTTAGCGTGCAACTCGTCCAAAATGTTCAAAATATTGGCGCCGGACAACGAATCCAAATTTCCCGTGGGTTCGTCCGCCACGATGATTTCAGGGTCCACGGCCAACGCCCGGCCGATCGCCACGCGCTGCCGTTGACCGCCGGAAAGCTGATTGGGACGGTGATGCATCCGATCCCCTAAACCGACCTCTCTCAACACTTTTTCGGCACGAGCTTTCCTTTCTACCAAAGGAATGCCTTGGAACCAAAGAGGAAGCATCACGTTATCCAGCGCGGTCATGCGGGAAATCAAATGAAAGGACTGAAAAACGAAACCAATCGTTTTTCCCCGGATATGGGCAAGCATGTTGTCATCCATTCTGGAAATGGGCAAACCGTCTATGACCACCTCGCCGCTCGTGGGACGAAGCAAACCGGAAAGGATGTCGAGCAAGGTTGTTTTTCCGGAACCCGAAGGGCCGGTGATGGAAACGTATTCCCCTTTCCCTATTTTCACGTCCACCGCATTCAAGACATGCACGAAGGTTTCCCCCATGTCATATGTCTTGGAAACACGGCGGCTTTCCAGAATGGTTTTCATGGCGTTTCACGGATATCTAATCGGAGACGGTTCTATTTATATCATGAAGCAGGAAACGGGAAAAAAAAGAAACTATTTCTCGGGGACGATGACCCACGCAATCAAATACAAGAGGATACCCGCGCCCAAACTGGCGAGCGTGAACAACACCCACAACAAGCGAACAATCACGGGATCCACGCTCACGTATTCCGCGATGCCGCCGCAAACGCCACCCAGCACCTTTTCCTCGGAAGAACGGTACAAGCGCTTCACGGGTTTTTGGATAACCATACCAAAATCTCTGGAGGGAGTTTATAATAGAAATGGAAAAAAAAAAGACAAGGGCCCCATGAACAAACCAATTTATTCGATTGCGAGGGGCCTCGACCTCGACTCGACCTGCTTGGACTTGGGAATCGTGATACGCAGCACCCCATTCTCGTATTGGGCCTTGGCCTTCGACGCATCCGCGTTCTTGGGCAACACGAACGAACGGTAGAAACCCGAATAGGAATGCTCAGAACGAAACACCCCCTTTTTTTCCTCCTTTTTCTCATGCCTTTTCTCTGCCTTTATTTCAATGTGATCATCCGTAATGTTCAACCGAATATCCTTCTTATCGATGCCCGGCAACTCGACTTTTGCACGAACCTCCTTCTCGGTCTCCGAAAACTCTGAACGCGGAACCATCAAACGATTACCAAAAAAATCCGCGGAACGAAGCGAAGGCAATAAGGGACGACTGAAAAAAGGGTCATTATCCCAAAAGGAATCGAACCACGCACCCATGTGCAAAGGCATGCGTTCCATTTCATCGAAAAGAGAATGACCGTGCAATGCCGGTAGAACATTTTCGGTACGAGTATTTTTATTTTCCTTCTCCTTTTTTCGTGAAGTCTTCTTTTCCATCGAAAAAACACCCCCGTTGGTAAAATAATAACCCTACCCGAAAATAAAAAAGTAGCGCCCAGTCAAAAGAACACGAGTGGTATCGCACAGCGACACCACGAAATCGCAGCGGCCCAACCTTTGCGAACAAAGGTTGACGAAAAAGCGCGTCGT
>CAYJRE010000003.1:57802-69525 GCA_964372665.1 uncultured archaeon
GGCCAACGAGGACGGTGGGATTTGAACCCACGACACGCGGCTTAAAAGGCCGCTGCTCTACCAGGCTGAGCTACGTCCCCTTTGAAGAAAGGCCTATTATGGGATTGAAAATCCCATTATATAGTCCATCGCAGCAGCCAGACGAAACTGGCTCTGAGCTACGCCCCCAATCGGAAAGAATTGGCCTAACGCCAAGTCTGCACTAAGATGAGCGAAAAATAACGGTTATAAACCAACCCATCACGGGGCTGGATACACTGTGATTTGGGCCACGGGGCGAGAACCCACGAATTCGGTCACCTCGTGGTAAAGCGCACCGTATTTCTCTCGAGCAAAATCAGAAAAGGAAGACTCAGGGTTTTCAGAAACGAGCCAAAAGGACACCGTGCTGGGAACCATATTTTCTGGAAAAGAAACAAAAACATCGACGGGATGCACCCATAATGGATTAAATTGGGGGAATGTGGGACCCAGAATCACGCCCTTTTGAGCATTGGCATCCAGCCTGACATTCAATTTGTTTTCATCGGAGGGGTCGGCGAAAGAGACAACGAGTTTTCCGCCTTGAAAGCCGCGCACTCCAAAACCCGAATGCCAAAAAATGCGCCCATGATATGTTTTCCCAGGAGAAACACCCATGGTTTGTTGAGAAGGAAACGCCCCAAACCCCACCACTCCAAAATGGGATGACATTGGATTAATCCATTTTGGGATTCCTTCCTCAAAAAAGCTTGGATAAAACTCGGGCTGCAAAAAATATTCGGGAGAGAAAAAGGAAACGTCTGAATATTGCTTCGAAGAGAACGCAGTCGAAACCGAAAGCAAACACGCGGGGGGCGATGGAAGAAAATCGAACGTCTCCAACGGAAACGGGTAGGGTGAGCGATTCACGTCCCGACAATTCTCGATTCCCGACAATTTTTTTGAAGAGGGAGTGGTGGAAGAATACAAAAAATACCAAAAAAAGATGACCAAGAAAACCAATAAAACAACCCAACTAATCAATGGATAATTCTTGACAACCATAAAAATCCTCTTTTAGTAGGGAGAGCGGGAATTGCTATCCACGTTCCGATCGGTATCCCCGGGGGAGACTGAAATAAAATCTCCCCAGAACCAAATATTCAAATCCTGGGCGCCGGCGGTATACGTTGCTTTTCCTACTGAGGTTGCAGTGGTTGATACGACGATGCACCCACTGTTGGGGTTTCCGGAACACTGGCCTTGGTAACCCGAAGCGGATTGAGACGCCTTCAACACGAGGGAAGCGGGCAAGGATGCATTCAAATCCAACAAAATATTCAAATCGGAAGAAGTGGTGGATTGATTATCGTAAACGAAAAAAGGAACCGTGGCTGTTTGACCATCGGGGGCTACTTGGTTTTGGTCCGCATTGCCATTCACGTCCGTGGTTTCTATCCAACCCCGAATGCAAGTGCAGGGATCCACACAATTAACAATAGCCCCTTTCCCATCCGTGCAAGCAGTGGGCAGACTTAATACAAATGAATAATCCGAGGCATTGGCTGTTACGGCGTCCCGCAAGAGGTAAACGGCTCCGGCATTCGTCTTCGAATTAATGTCCGCTAAGGATGCCGTCAGAATCAAATCGTTGGAATACGCATTATTATCCACATTCACCAGTTGGGCGCCGGAACTGCTATACAGGGTTTCCCCCAATTGATCACCCGCGCTCCCCCCCGAATAACGGATAGAGAAAAAATCGGCGTTATTCAGGTCGCGTGCACCCACATATGAATCAATCGCCCGAATCACATACACGGAACCCGCATCCGTGTACGGGTTATCCGAATTAATGTCTGTAATCAATAAGTCGTTGGAATACGCATTATTATCTATGTTAATTAGTTGCACACTCGAGCCGCTGGATTGCGCCGAACCCAAAAAATCGCTGGCTCGCGAACCGTTCCATAAAACGGCATAATTCGCCGAATTATCCAGCGATTTAACGCCAGGAGACAACTTGTCAATGTCTCGAATCAACCACACGGCCCCCGCATCGGTTTTGCTATTAACGTCAGCATAAGGGGCCGCGATCAGCAAATCATTGGAATACGCATTATTATCCACATTCACTAGCTGAACACTCGAACCCGACATGTTGTTGTCGGTCAGATTATCATTCGCGGATGCGGGGGCCCATCGCACCGTGAAAAAGTCCGCGTTGTTCAAATCATAAGTACCGGACAAAAGGTTAATGTCTCGAATCAAATACACGGCTCCTGTATTCGCGGCAACCGTGTCGGCAAGTGGGGCATTCAACAACAAATCGTTTGCATACGCATTGTTGTCCACGTTGACTAATTGGACACTCGCACCGGTCGAGACACCCGAGCTTAATGTATCGCCGGCTTGCGAACCACTCCAAAAAGCATTGTAGGAAGTAGCCTGAGACAAATCAAAGATGCCGGAGAGCGTGTTAATGTCCTTTATCAAATAAACACCTCCCGCATCCGCCTTACTATTTGCATCCAGCACATAAGAGGAAAGCAAAAGATCGTTCGAGGATGAATTTCCATCAATGTTCACCAATTGCATGCCGCGAGAACCCCCGTTGGTATGACATAATCGGTCCCCGTTCGTGTAGGGGCTCCAACGCACATTAAATTTGGTGGAATCGTTCAAATCTTGATTCCCTGATAACACATTAATGTCCTTAATGAGATAAGCCGAGCCAGCATTCGTTATAGGAGAATCGGCGAGAGAGGCGCACAACAACAAATCATTCACGGCTACGTTTCCATCCGTATTCACAAGTTGAACACCCAGACCACCGCTAAAAACGGCTCCCCCGGTCCCAATAGTAGCCCCGAGAGCATCTGCCCCACGCGCGCCAGCCCATCGAACAGCATAATTGGAAGAATTATTCAAATCAAATTCGCCAAAAAGAGTATTGATATCCTTAAAGAGGTAGACGCACCCATTATTGGTGAGCCCACAATCTCCCCCAGAAGCCGTGATGAGCAAATCGTTGGAATGCGTATTACCATCCACATTCACAAACTGAACCCCCAACCCAGAATTAATCGTAGCCCCCAAAAAGTCAGATGCCCGAGAACCCACCCACGAAGCCGAAAAATTGCTCGTAGTGTTGAAAAGATAAACCCCTGAGAGTTTGTCGATGTCCCGAACCAAATAAACAATCCCATTATTCGAGCGCCCCACCCCATCTGCCAAACTTGCCGTGATGAGCAAATCGTTGGAATACGCATTACCATCCACATTCACCAGTTGAACCCCTTCCCCGCCCCCCCCAAAGTTAACATTATCGGAGTTACTGGAACCGAGTTTATCACTCGCACTATTCCCGTCCCACCGCACTGAAAAGAAAGGAGTGTTTATTAGGTCGCGAACCCCCACAAACGTGTTAATATCTTTTATCAAATACACGGAACCCGCATTCGAGGCAGCCGTTGTGTCAGCAAGAGAGGCGGTAATGAGCAAATCGTTGGAACCCAAGTTATTATCCGCGTTCACCAGTTGAACGCCCGCACTCTGAAGGTTTCCATACCCCAAGTTATCGGAAGCGGAAGCGCCATTCCACCGAATGGCAAAATTGTCCGTATTAGCCAAATCAAGAGTGCCTGACTTCGTATCGATATCGCGAATAAGATAAACGGCCCCCGCATCGGTTTTGCTATTAACGTCAGCATAAGGGGCCGCGATCAGCAAATCATTGGAATACGCATTATTATCCACATTCACTAGCTGAACACTTGTTCCGGCCACCCGCGTGTTGGGCGCACTCGAATTGTTAATGTTGCCCAGAAAGTCGCTCGCCGACCCTCCGTTCCAGGCTGCTGAATAATTAGAAGAAGAACCCAAATCAAAAACAGGGTCTACCAGAACCGATTGACTGGGAAGAAGAGTTATTTCCAAAAGCGTCTCCACAATCGTTTGATTGCGAAGACGATGAACCACGGTGCGAGGAGAAAAACCAGACTGGAGCATATCCTCCATCGAATAAAAACCAGCAGAGGAAAGATTGTCTCCCGCAAAACGCAGGGTCGTGTCCAACGCATACGTGTAAGTGAGTGGCACCATCGTGCCATCCTCCGAAGAAAAAACAGTAACGGTTACCTTTCGAGCAGGAACCAGCTGGTAAATAGACGAGGGATAAAAGGTGTTGGTATCACTTATCACCACCGAAAAAGGGGAAACGAAACGCGTGCTTAAAACACGCGTTTGAATCTGATTCGTATCATTCGACAAAACAAAACGCTGCTTGACCCTTGAACGAGAGGCACCCAAAAAGACCTCTTTCTCGGTATCGGGTGGGGCTCCCCCAAACGAAAATTGGTTGGAAAGCGTGACCCCATCGCATGAGACATTGTTTTCGCGTTGGCGCCACTCTGGAGAAGAAGGAAACAACTCCTCCCATCCATTCGTAAAAAACAAGGGGTTTCCGGGAGAAAAGTAGTCCGAAGGCAAACCAAAAGGGGGCCCAGGTACGCGAGAATCGGGAGATATATCACTCTTTTTGGATTTTTCATCCAACGAATCAGAGGCAGAATCGGCCCATGAACCAATCTCCGGAGAAATTTCCTCTGAATCGGAAACGCGATCGACGCGTGAAACAATCGGAGAAGAAGTGGGATCGCACTCAAGGTTCATCTGAATTTCAGAAAAGAGAGTACGAAGGGCATCATAAGACTCTTGGGCATCCACCCCCAAAAAATAACGCTTATTGGAATGCAATCGGTGCAACCATTGGATGGCTTGAACCAAATTGAGATCATATTCAGCAAAGGGCGAAAAAACCTCATTCAAATCGGGAGGCGTCTTTCGATAAAACAAGAACGCATTCCAGCCCGGTTTTATTTCAGACTTTTTTTGCCATTCCCATTTTCTACAACTCTTGCTTCCCTCGTCCAAGGAAAGGCATGCCTGCCAGACTGAATCAAACCGCTTCGAAACGCGAAAGGAACCGTCTTCAAAAAAGTAATCCGAGTAAACCCACCATTCTTCGGCTTCGTTTGCATCTTTCAACGCGGAAGGAAAGCCTTCCAATTTCAAGACGGTTCCCGAATGATCAATATTCGCATCGCGTAAACGAATGAACGAAAAAGGACTTTCAAAAAAATGAAAAAGAACATCGTAACGGCCTTGCGCTAACGAAACCGGCGTATTTTCAAAAGGACCCTTTTTCTCGGTGTCGGTTTCATCGGGAAGAGAAACCACGTAAAATTCCCCTTTTAGATTGGAAAAAATAATCTCGCGTTTGGGCGGGGCAATGGGGGGTTCTTTCAAACGTCTAACGAAGGAAAAAATGCCCCCCTTACTACGCATAGACCAAACAAACGAATCTTTTTCGCGCGGGACTGGCAACCATTGAACTTCACACGAGTGATCCGAAAAAGAAAAAAGAGAACAAAAAAATAAATTTATGCGCTCCCCTTTCGGGGTGGGAAGTCGTAATTCAGCTGAGTCAAAGTCAAACCCATACGAAACCACCAACGATGAAACAGGCTCGAACCACACATCGCGATGCGAAAAAGGACTCACTTTCGTTTGCAAATCTACGTTTACGAGCTGCCCATCATTCACTAATTGGAGATTCACCCATCGAATGCTAGAAATAAAAAAATCAGAAAAGGCAATGTCTGCATCATAGCGACCCGGCAAAATCTGGATTGGGTCTCCGGAAGAGCGGGCCACGGTGTCGCCCCCGGGTTCGCGGAGCAGGGTTAAACCAAAAATATTGGATGGAAATAGGGTAATCGGGGCTGGCTGTGGAAGAGGAATAGGGATTATCTCCTCTTTGCCGGGTCGTTTTTCGATACGAGGAGTTGTTTCGTCTTGCGGGGGAATCTCTTCTTTTTCTTCAACGAGTGGGGCCCGGGTTTCCTTTTCTATTTCTTGGTTTATGGGCAATGGGAGAATTCCCTCATTGGGGGTTGCATCTGCTTCCAAAGGAGGATTTTCGACTCGAAGGGGACGAACCACCTCTTCGCAATGGGAACCGTCACAAAGGGAAACAATCAAAGAATACGAACCGTTTTCCAACCCTTCAAGCGAGACACCCGCTGAAAAATTGGTTTGAGCTGAAAGAGAAAATTCTCGAACAATGGTATTTGATTCGTCCTCTAATTGAAGAGAAGCCGAAACCAATGAAGGACCGGGATCAATCAAAACAACAAAGGAGCGTGAAACCACCTCTTTTCCGACCGGAGAAACAACAAAACCCAAGGCCGGATCCAAGCGAGACTCGCTTCCAAAGGATAGCGCGCCAAAGCCCATAAAAAACAAAAAAAGAACAACCAAGTCGAAACGGTTAATGAACGAACGCATCCCCCACCAAACGCAAACCGAATTATTAAGCCTTATATTGGGAAAAAACGTGAAAACAGCATGAAAAGGGAATGGCCGTGGGCAGGGTGGGGGGTCGTTATACTATTAGTCGGGTTAACCTTCCTACCATTCGTTTATTCAGCGACGACCGCAACCACCCTTTTCAGGTTCATAGTCCCAAACACCTACTCCCTCAGCATCACCTACGGAGGAAACTGCAACTCTTCCGCATTCTTCTTCAACGAAATCGACGCCAATTTTGACCCGGATTCGGATGGGAATGCAGCAAGGGTAAAGCCAAGACCTATCCGATTCAACTTTTCTACGGCTAAAAGCGACGAAAACTTTCTGGGGGTTAGCAACCCCAGCCAGAACCACGCCGCGTATAGCGGAAACCTCTCTGCAAAACCCGCTACCGTTAATAATACTCCCTCTGTCCAACTCTCAACGGCCAATTATACCAGCATCGGTTCAGACAATACCAATTACTATTCCCAATTCGCCTCCACTGCCGACACGTATCCTAGTTTGCGCGCGGTTTTCAGACCCCAAGCAAAAAACCCAAATCTCATCACCCAAAAAATCACCGACATCAACGTTTTATTTGTAGGAAACAGCCACTTTGGAGACGAAGAACTGGCTTGCGGGAGCGCGACCATGGGAAACGCCGACCTCAACATCTACATTTGGAACTACAACTTGGGAAGATACGACACCATCGCCAGCTTGGGCGGAAGCGGAAGCAGCAGTCCTGGAGCCACGTACCTAAGCGATCATCTCAATAACAACGTGCTAGACTACATTTCAAACCAGGATGGAAACATCACGATCCTCGTTCAAGGGCCCACGGGAGACGGGGTTGGAAATCAAGGATGCCTCGTCGTGGACTTTATTGACCTAAATTTGACATACTATCCCACTTCCACGGATTTTTGTCAATCCTCCACCCTCGCCTCAATGACTATCACGAATACGGGCAACGTGGACATCAACGTGGACGGAAACTTTAGCACCGCGTTCACGGGGAGCGACCTTAACATCGTGCTAAAAATATGGATGGGGGATGGAACCGGATGTGGGAGCGATGGAAACGGACTGGGGGGGTGGAGCGAATCATGCGGAGCAACCACTGCAACCGATACTATTACCACAGGTAAGTGCCGGCAATGGAACAGCAGCAACGCCACCACCAAAGGAAGGCTCACCACCAAACTATTGGTTGGAGACACCAACCAACTTTGTTACTCGGGCGACTTCAACAGGTTTGTGAGTTCGGGAGATCACAATAAAGTATTCCAAGTGGGGGCCAACACCTGAATGAAAAACGGGTTTTTTTTCATAGGAATAATCGTTCTGCTCGCGGGTTGCCTACAAACCGCGGAACCCCCCAGCCAGGAAAAAAAGACCCTAAATACTAATTCACTTTTTGAAGAAAGAGAAAAATACGATCTCTTCGAAAAACATGCGGCCACCCATCAAAAAACAATGGTTGAAACCATCGATTTTTTCTCGCACGTGTATGAAATCATGGATGAAAAAGACATTTTCGCAGAACTACCAAGCCCAAACGACGAGTTCTTCACCGATGCTCAAAAATGGGCGGACGGAAACACGCAAAGCCTACTCGAAATAAGGGAAGAGACCTACCTTCAACCCGAATTTTATCCCACCTTTTTAGACACAGGAATAAAAACATGGATTGAGGCCCCTGACGCATATCCCTCTATTATTGGAATAGCCAGTGTCCCCGCCGAGCAAGAAGCCGTCATCCAGAATGATACAAACGAACTGGAAACCGTTTTATTTGTCGGAACAGCGTGGGGAACAACGCATTACCACGGGCTCGGGTTTTACACGACCATTGAACCAGAATCAACTAGTAACCAAAAAATCCAAGTCCAATTCGAACCCAACAACGTGGTGGTAGGACCCACCTTCCCTGTTTTCGATAAAGAATGGGTAAAAAAGGTGACCATCACTATATCAATACCCGAAAAACTAGAACCGGGAACGTATACCATTCATGTGTGGCCGACCGAACCAACAAGGGAAAACCATGAAAAATGGAGCCAGCAATACACTAACTACGTCAGCGGGGCAGGACCCATCATCAATTCAAAAGGATTAGCCGAATTACAGTTGAAGGTTGAACCCTAAAAATGGGAGAAAAAAAATGGAAATCATTGTGATGCGTCTCAGCAAGCGAGGGTACCGAGACCTACGGATGACCACGCACTGTTGCCTGGTCGCAAGGGCATTTGGGGCCCAAAAAATAATAGTGAGTGGGGATTCAAACAAGGAAATAGAAAAAACAGTCAATCAAATCAACCAGCGATTCGGGGGAGGGTTTGAAGTCGCATATAGCCCAGACCAAACAAAAGAAATAAACGCACTCAAAAAAACTCACCTGGTTGTGCACTTAACCATGTATGGAGAAAAGCTCTCAAGTGGAATCAAAAAAGTGCGCCAACAAAAACCAAAAAAAGTGGTTGTTGTAATCGGAGCCGAAAAAGTGCCGCCCGCAGTCTACCACCAAGCAGATTACAACATAAGCGTAACCAATCAACCGCACAGCGAAGTCGCGGCGCTGGCCGTTTTCCTGCATGATTTGAACCACGGGAGAGAAGAAAAAACTCAGCTTACAGGAGCCAAACTCCAAATCATCCCACAATCTCGTGGAAAAAAGGTCATCAAAACAACGAATGAATGATTTAAATTTCCACCCATCAATAGAAAGGTATGCCCAAACCAAACCTCATCCTCTCCTTCAAACTCACCCACGATTTCCTAACGAACGTGGGCGGAGCCGATGCCGTGGAAGTCGTTAGAATCTGCCTCGAAAAAAACGGAAAATGCCTGGATGAAGACATTGAGGAACGGCTAAAGCACCTCAAAATCACCGAAATTCGAAGTATTTTGAATCGCCTGCACTATCGCGGAATCGCCTGCTACAATAAAACAAAAAACAAAAATTCAGGGTGGTACACTTATACCTGGGAAATTAAAGAGAAACGAATTGCCGAACTCATCCTTGAACAGCAATCCGAACAACTGCAGAGGCTGGAGCAAAAAGCGCGATTCGACAGCAGCCATGAATTCTTCGCTTGCCAAAAAAAATGCGAGGAAACCCCTTTTGAGATTGCAGCGCAATTAGAGTTCCGGTGCCCGGAATGCGGAGAAATGATGAACCCCATGGATGGAAAAAAACGTGTTAAGGAGGTACAAGAACAAATAAACGTACTCAAAAACGAATTAGGGGCGCTCCAAAAAATCGTATAAAATGTGTACATTCTTGGACAGACCACGATATTAAAAGGAGATGGCACCAATAAAAATAACCCTACCAAAACAGCCCAGAAACCCAAAGTTTGAGTTCATTAATTAATGTGAATACCCCCCTAGCGGGGCGGGGCAGCCTGGAGTGCCCGTCGGGCTCATAACCCGAAGATCGAAGGTTCAAATCCTTCCCCCGCTATTTCGTATCTGATTTTCCATCTTTAAGGTGTCTCACTTTGCTTTTTTTGCCGATGAGAACAGCCACCATATGAAAAGAGCACTCTCAGCACCCATTTTTTAGTTAAAATTTAAACGACACTTAACCATCTAATCCGAACTATTAACATTTTTTACATCCCGACAACCAGATTATAACACCCAATAGTATGTTAAATAAAATTTCAGTAAATATAGTAATTACCAGTAATTACCGTAAAGTATTTAAGTAATTACTATCATTACTATCATGATGCTGATAAAGTCACTATTGCGCGCATTCTTTCACGGCATAAATAAGATACAGTCTTGGGTCGACGAGAGCGACAAAAGCGAGGTACCTGATTTGCTGCAGCCCGACCTTCAAAGAAACACAATAACGGGAAAGAATGAAGGATTTCGCGTGGATGATAAGGAAAGGGGCCCAGTGAGAGCAACCCGACACCACATCATCAATGTGTGGGATTATCTCACCTTTAAAGAGGGAACCCAAGCACACCACGTCACGCGAGTGTTGGATTTTGAAGAGTGGATCCCCATGAACGAAATACTTCATCGCGTGAATGAGTTATTCGGCATTACCTATCAAAACGAACGAAGCCTGTACCCCTACATGAAAACACTCGTTGATGCGGGATTGTTGGAAGCAAATATGGTGGGGGGCAAAATGCGTTGGCGGAAGAAAAACCTATTGATTAGTGTGAGTGATGAAATGGGAGAAGAGGAAACACCCCCTTCCCGCACTCAAACCGCGCGCAAAGATTTAACTTTTTCATGAAACTCAATTAATTTTTTAGAGTGGGTGTGGTGATTGCGAAACCACTCGTGAGAAGCAATGATTTGGGCCTCTGCCAAAACGCGTTGTTTTTGGCCTTCGTCGACCTTTTCAGATAATTTGTGTTTGTCCAAGATTGTGCCCAATTCCTCGGGCAGGCTCACGGGGATTTTATTTGTGGACATAACATATGTTCGATCTAAGAGGTTTTCAAGGGCCTCGGCCACTTTTTTTTCATCCACTTCCTTTTCATCCATATAGTAAACGGCTTTCCAATCCCCCTTTGACCGCCAATTGTGGGAAGGGTTTTGACCCGTAGCGAAAAACTGTTTAAACTTGGAAAAAGCAGCCGGATGAATAATAACCGTGTTTTTTCCTGGTCGAATGTAGGGAGTGTCAGAAAGAACCCCTTTTCGATGGTAATGGTAGACTTTTCCATTTGATTTGGTCACGTTCTGGGTGTAGCCGTAAATGGCGCGAAAGAGCTTTTGATAGGTATATGTGGAATGCTTGATTGATTCGGGCAGTATGAACTTATATTGAATAAAATACCCTTTCACCATGTGAGGACCCCCTTTAATTCCACTATTCGAAGAAGGATGCAATAGTAGCTTCTTATGTTGCTTAATAAAACATAAGAACTATTTATATGTTTGGATTTTCTGCTACATTAACTGTTTTATCTGCGGCGGTAATAGGGTTGGTTGTACGCGGGACGGCGTACCGTGGAAGGTGGCCCCTCTTCCCTCTCAACCGGCGGCCGGGCACGAGTACCTACCAACAAAATATCTTTGGCTGAAAGAACATTTTGGTAGGGGATGCTCTTCTCCGCAATAATCTTTCGCGCTTCTTGTTTCGTGCGAACCTTGAGGGGCTCTGTCGTCATTGTTTCGATCTTGCCCTTTTCTAAATTAATCACCAAATCAAAGATTTTTCCTTTGTATTCCGCATTATCAGTATAAATATCCATTCCAAATAGCTTGGAAATTCGAACAGTCATATCATTAATCCCCCTGAACTTTCATCCCAAAAAGGGTTGGAAAATAGAACTGGAACGCAATATATAAACTTACTGGCTAAATACTCCGTCAACAGTTACCACTGGGCATTAGAACTGTTTTTTGTTTTCGTTTTTCGCTTTTTT
>CAYJRE010000004.1:0-1697 GCA_964372665.1 uncultured archaeon
TCATGCCCAATTGGATACCGTGGCCTTTAGGCCACGGAGGAGGTCATTTTCTTTGGCGATGATTGTGTGTCCGTATTCGACGAATGTGGCGGCGTCGTAAGGGGCCGTGACTCTTTCTTTCCACGTTGCTTCTTCGAGTACTCGAATGATTTGTGCCTCGTGCAGTGTGGCTTTTTCTATTTTTATCATCGCTTATTCTCTTTCTTTTTTGATGATTTCGGAGAAGTGTATTTTTCCTCCGCTCAGGCTGGTGGCTTCTCGCTCGGGAGGGTTTTCTTCAATATCTTTTCGTAAATCGTTTTCCACTTCCGAAGACCATTTCTTGGGTTGGGTTTCTCTCACCTCATCTTTGTGGGTGGGTAATCCTTTGAATAATGAATCCATGCTTCCCTCAAAAAATGGGGTTTTGTTTCCACCTGAGAATCCACCTTGTTTGCGTACGCGCGTGAAGTAAAATAGTAGTAACGCGATGATGCCCAAAACCCCTAATCCCAATATGGGTGCGCTGATTCCGCTAGCAAAACCTGTTCCGGTCGAATTGTTTCCGGACAAAAAGGGTATTTGGAATCCCGTGTTTTGTTTCTGCTTTTCTTCCCATTCCACTAGTCTTTCTCGAATGCTTTCTACGCTTTCATTTATTTGGGTTTCAATATCGCTGGCTTGCGCTTGCACTCCGTAAATATCCTCTTTGGCTTTTTGGGCGTCCGTTTCGAGTGTGTTCACTTTTTCGGTGATGGTTATGATTTGCGTGTTCACATCCGCCAGTGCTTTTTCGTCGAGCGCGTCAAACACCCACACGCTCGCGACTCCCCGCTCGGCAGTGCTTCCTATTGTAGTGACTCCCACCACATGAGGTCCTTTCGCAAAACCCGTATGGGTGACGACAACCGTTAATCCTTCATTCGAATTGGGGTTCGCATCAAACGTTGCACAATGAAGCAAAAAGGGTATCCAGTCGGGTTGCATTTGGCAGGCCCCTGATGGGTAAACCGTGGCCACGTTGATTCCGTCAAACACAATATTGGATTGCGTGAAAGTGTTGGTCGCGGGCAATACCGCGCGGAAAGTAAAAGGAGTGTAGGAGGGTACTTTTTCGGGTGCTTGGATTTCGAGGCCGAACGAATAACTGGAAATGAACAGCAAAATTCCAAAGACTAGAATGACCTTTTTCATGTGATTCCCCTTGCGTTGGGCGGAGTACTCTTTTTACCTATTTAATGGCATTCCCTTTTTTTCCTACATAAACCATTCATCGGCCGGGCATGGGCCGTTTTATAAGCGTTTTTCAGGCTTTTGGGAGTGGAGAGGCCCGTAGTGTAACGGCTATCACACGACCTTCACACGGTCGAGACGGCGGTTCAACTCCGCCCGGGCCTACTGTGGGTCTGCAAGACCCACTAATGTAGTCCGTTTTTTAGTCAAGCTTTTTGTAAAAAGGTTGCGGCTCGGTTCAACTCCGCCCGGGCCTATGGCCTACTTTTGATTAAACTTTTTTCAAAAGTTTACGGGCCTATTCAATTCCTACCGCGGCACTCCTTTTCTTTTTAAGAAAAAGAAAAGTAGCCGCCCAGTCAAAAGAAAAAAGAGGGGTATTGCGATGCAATACCCCGATATCGGTGCGGCCGGACGAAAACGGCCTTTGATTAAACTTTTCCTAAAAGTTTACTGGCCTGTGGCCGGCTTTTAATTAAACTTTT
>CAYJRE010000004.1:1797-18117 GCA_964372665.1 uncultured archaeon
TAAAAGTTTACTGGCCTGTGGCCGGCTTTTAATTAAACTTTTCCTAAAAGTTTACTGGCCTGTGGCCGGCTTTTAATTAAACTTTTCCTAAAAGTTTACGGGCCTATATTTCAGAATTCCATTTCTTTTCCGTCTTCGGGGATGATCCATTGGGTTCCATGCGTGGGCAACACTTCTTTTGGGATGGTGTTGCTGGTTCCCGGTTTTTTGAGTATTCCATCGTGCACTGGGAATGCGATTTTGGGTTTTAGTTTGAGGCAATAATTTATGGCGTCCGCGAGTGTGAGCCACGGTCCTGCCACCGGTAAAGCCAATATTTCGACAGGTTGTTGAAGAAAAGTGAGCGCGTCGCCGGGGAAGAAGAACCGATTCGAAATGAGAAACCCGTGGTTCATGCACGGACTTTTTTGGTAAATAATCGCGTGTTCTTTTCCGATGATTTTGATGGCAGCGTTTTTGATTGTAACAATTTGCCCTTCCTGCAGGATTTGGGTAGAAATCCCTTCTTTCGCCAGTATCGAAGCCACGTCATGACAGGTATAAATCGGGCAGTTTGGATTTTGGTTCATTATTTTTTTCAATAATGCAATGTCCATGTGGTCGGTGTGCTGATGGCTAATCAGAATAGCATCCAGGGTTGTTTCAACCGGCGGATTGGAGTAACTTCCCGGGTCAATGAGAATAGTAGCATTCCTTTCTTGAACAAGTAGACAGCAGTGGCCAAACTTTGTTATTCTCATTTCGGAATAACTATTTCAAGCTATATAATTATGAGCTTGTGACTTTTTGGCCTATCGTATTTAATATCTCCAGTCTTTTTTTGTTTTCATGTCGGGTTCACGAGGAAGGCCGCATAAGCGTCGTTTTGGTTCACGGAAATCGATGCGCGAGCGTTCAAAGAGACCTGGCCATAATTTGGAAAACCTGTTGTGGAGACGGGCGACTATTGAAAGTCGTATTCAAAAAGTAACCCGCGAGTTGGCAAGCATAGTGCGCCAATTGGAAATCCAATTGAATCTTTTGACGGAGGGGCGGGGGAAACGAGAAGAGGTGGAACGGCTGAAAAGGCGGGCTGACGCGCTCCAAAGCGATTTGGATAATTTGGGTGATTCGCTGGCAAAGATAGAACATGATATGCAATGAATAATGCGCATTGGCATAAAAATTAGGATTGGCATTCCAATACTTTTTTGAGAATGCTCGCTTTCTGCACGCCTTGGTACACCTCGTCGTTTATCACCAAGCTTGGCGTGCGTTGGATGCGATAATCCTTAACCAACAAATCCACTATTTCCACTCCTCCTTCCACCGGAAAGGCAAAGATTTGCAGGGATCTCGTGCACGTTTTTTTGACTTCTTCCAATATTTGGACTTGTATCACGCAATCCGAGCAGGGGCCATTGTCAGGGAAAAAGTACAAGATGGGTTGCTTGAGCTCCTCGCTCTCCCTGCATTTTTTTTCAAATTGTTTTAATGAAAAATACAATTGCGCGTTCGCGGCTTGAAAGCGTTGCCTTAGGATTTGGTATTGGTTTTGCAAACTGTTTTGCCGGGCTTGGTCTAATAATTCGAGGAGGGGAAACAGTTTTTGGTTTTGTTGCCGGATATGCTCCTCGAACACGCTGCAATATCGCGTGTATTCTTCCGTGGCCTCCAAATAATCCAAATAGGTATTGATGGCGCTCTCTTGGGCGATGACCGTATCGATTTGCCCCAATAATTGAGTATTTCGGTCCCCTTCCAATGCGGTCGATAGCAAAAACCAGGCCGTGAGAATGATGAGGGTGAGAATGCCGGCGCGGGCGAAAATGTTCACCATTTGAGTTTTCCTCCGGTAATAGCAATTACTAACCCATACACTTGTGTGGAAAGAATGAACACCCAATAAATGCCTAAAAACAAAATGAAGGCAGGAATCGATATGCTTCGTCTGCGTGCGCCCGCCGCATGCGTTCCCATCATCGCCATGAAAATGGTAATTCCAACAATCAGCAAATAGAGGAATAGGTTGCTGTTCAAATAGAGGGGGGGAATCACGATTGTTTCAAAGGAAATTTGCGTGTACGCGTGGAATGAGCGGGAAATATCGAATACGTATTCGGAGAACATTCGTGCCGCTAATAGCAAAAAAAAGATGGCGGAGGTGTCCAAGATTACGCGCAAAGGAAAGAACACGCGGAAAAAGAATTTGCGGGGCGAAAAAAGTTCCTTGCGGTATTTGTAGATGGTTTGCCATCCCCCTCTGGACCAACGCTGGCGTTGCCGGAACAATTTTTTGACGGTGTCTGGCACATCGGTGTACACTTGCGCCTGCGGTTCCAAAATGATTTGATAGCCCGCTTTATGCAAATGGAAAGTAATTTCCATGTCTTCCGTGATGTTGTGCGTATCATACCCCCCTATTTTTTCGAGGGCGCTTTTTAGATACATGGAAAAAGGTCCCGGGGTAACATACAAAGAATCAAGTGTGTGTAATACCGAGTTTTTCAATCCAAACTCCAAAAAGTATTCCACCTCTTGGATTTTTTGGAGGATTCCATTGTTGTTTCGTACACGTACGATGGTCGTAACTGCACCAATATTTTTCCCTCGATAGAAATGGGGAACGAGCTTGGTCAAAGTGTCAGATTTTGGATAACTGTCTCCATCGACCGCCGCAATGAGCTCCGCTTTCGCCATCTTCCAAGCCGTATTCAAGGCCGCCGCTTTTCCTTGGTTTTTTTCGAAATGGATTGGTTTTATTTTCCCCTTGAATTCGGAGAGAATTTGTTTCGTGTGATCGGTGCTCCCATCATTCACGACGATGACTTCGGTCTTTCCCGGGTACTCGTATACCATCGCCATGACATGCTGTAGGCACGTGCGCAAGCTATCCCCGCGATTCCATGCGGGGATGATGATGCTCACAAACGGCCATTTTTCTAAAACAGGTATTTTTTCGGGTTGTTTCTCCAAATAGGCCAAAACGAAGAAGCAACCCAAATACAAAAAGAGAACGGAAAATGTGATCATGATATAAAACAGGGGAGCGGTGAATACCACCCATGCCACTACTGCAGTGAATAGTAAATATCCCAGCAATCCCACGACGCGAAAGCGTTCCGATCTTTCTTCGACCATGATTGAATTTCTTGAGGGTTTTTCTTTTAAACGGCCCTCTTACAATCGTACGTTTTCGGGAGAAAAGCAACTTATTTCATGAACGCGTTGGCCGTTTCTCCGCCGTCCCAGCTTGTTCGCGGGCGCATTTTGATGGTGTAAATGGTTTCCGCATTGTCATCCAACAATAACGCGTATCCTTTTCCTTTGGGCATTTCCGCATAGAGTTTGTCAAAATCCCCATGCATGTACGAGGGTCTCAGCATGGATACGGCTTGGATATCATCCTGGCTTGTCATGCGGTGAGAGATGAATAAGTCGCATTGGGAAATGGCGTCCGGGTGCAATTTGTTAGGCCGTTGTGTGGCGAGCACGAGACTCAATCCCGGCTGTCTCCCCACGCGCACCCATTCCAATAACACATTCAATGCGATGTTCGGCTCATCCTTGGGCATGAACATGTGCGCTTCATCAATCATCAGCCAAACAATGGGCATGCTGGATTCTCTTCCCAGTCCTTTCATTAATCGGATTTCTTCTTCTTTGCGGTAGAGCATGCGTTCTTCGAACAATTTTTTTCCAATCAATGCCACAATAATATCTTTGGTTCCTTCCATTCCAATCGCTTGCCGGTATGCGGATACATCAATCACGGTTATTTTTCCCGCTTCCGCGATGTCTTTAATTTTGGTTCCTTCTTTCTCCAATAAGCCCCATTCTTTAGCCATTCCAATTCTATTTTTGAGTGCTTGTTTGGTCAAATTGTCGGATTCGGTGTCTTGTTTTATCCCCAATAAAATTTCTTCCATTCCAAAGCGCACACCCAATTTCTCTTTCAGCGTGTCAATGACTCTTCCAAGCAGAATGGCCTCCGGGTCGTGCCACGAGTACCTAAACAATGCCATCCATTCGGTAATATCTAATTCCCCTGCCCGCAACGTGAGCGCGCCGTCCACCGGAATTTCTTTCTCTTTGTAGAAATCCATCTTTCCTTTTGGAACAAGAACGCGAACCGAAGTGGGTTCGGGGGTCAATCCCCATTCCAATAGTTCTTTCGCGTTTCCGTGCGCGGGAACCTTGAGGGTCCAGAATATTCCCACCATATCGATGACAATGACGGAAATTCTTTTTTTCAATTCAGGGGATAATTTTGCAAATTCTTCAATCAATACTCCTGCGGAAAACGACTTTCCTCCTCCTCTCTTTCCGCAAATCAGTATCACGTGGGGCTTCGCCACGTCCATCAAGACTTTTCTTCCCAGCACGGGATTTTCTCCGCTGCTCATGACCACTTTTCCAATGTATGCGGTTCCCTCTTCCTTGTAATACGCCAAGTCGCTCGCGTTGCGTCCCACAATCGTGTTTTTGGCCGCAAAATCAACAGTGGGTTTGGTTGGCTGGCTCATTTTAGGGGGATAACAAAGCCAACTATATAAAACCATTTAAAGAAAGGGCTCCGTTTGATTGCAGGCGAATTCATTGTATTCCTTTATTCTTGATTGGTTTAGACGTTTCCGTTTTCCTGTTTTGTTAAACCTAACGTTAATCGTTTTGATTTTGTTTTATCAGGGCTCTTTGCAGTCGGCTGTTTTTGGAATCGTCCTTTTTTTTGTTCCTGGTTTTATTGTTTCAAAGAAATTGTTTTCCAATCCCGTGCTTTCTACCATAGCCGCGTACCCTTTGTCTGTCAGCATCGTGGCAGGCTCTATTTTCTTTTTTTCTCATTTCTACGCCTATGCCATAAATCTTTTTTCTCTTATCCTTGCCTATTTTATTGCGGTTCTCATTTCTTTTTTTGTAAGAAAAAATGGGGATGAAATTCAGAATGAGATGAATGCAAAGGAATATTCTCCTTATCTTGAGGCAGGTTTGCTTTTGGTGGTGGTGCTGGCTTTTTTCATGCATACCACGTTTGTGGGGAAAGGTTCGTATTCCAATGATTATCCAATTGGGGTCATGGCTTGGGATAAATCCGTTCAATTGTCTTGGGTGGATTGGATGTCCCAAAGCGGTCAAACGTCTTTGCCTCCATGGTTGCACGAAGGCAAGGCGGGGGTCGAATCGGTTTATTTGACTCCTAATCCTCTTTTTCTGACTGGTTTGTTTGCTCGTTTTTCAAATATGTCTTTTTGGGATGCTCAAAACTTGTTCAGCAGCCTTATTTTTGTTTTTGCCGTTTTGGGGGTTTTTTTCTTGGCAAACTATTTTTTCTCTCCCGAAATTGGTTTTTTTTCAAGTCTTGCCGCGGCGATGCCTCTCTTGTATTATTTTAATCCTGACATCGCTGGAATGCTTAGGGTTCCGGTGATGGTTTTTTTGGGTTCATTTCTTTGGGTGATGCTTGACTTAATGGTGAAACGGGTCAAATCGGCAAATTGGATAGGGGGAATCTTGGCGGGGGGATTTCTTCTCGCTCATCCGGTTTCTCTCCCAATGGTATTGGTTCCTGCCCTTTTTATTTTTTTGACTATCAAGATTTTTCCATTAAATAAAAAAGATCTCTTGTATTTTGCTGTTTTCATTGCCACCTCCCTCGCTTTGTTCCTCCCTCTTTACGTTGTCGCTGAACGCGATTACATTTCTTCCTTGTTGTTTTCAGATTTTAGTTTAATAAATCCCCTTGCTTTTGATGAAAAATCAGAATCCTTGGTGGGCCCCATTCTTTTGCTCAAAAATTATTGGCCTTTTCTTTTGATTGGTTTGATGGTGGGTCTCTTTATCCTCTGGCGCGAATTCAGGGAAAAAAGGATTTCGGTGCATGACAAGGAGTTTCGTTTCATTGCAAATGGGCTGTTTATGATTCTTTTTACGACCGGGTTTACTTCTTTTTATTTTCACTATTCGGGAAAGCTTCGATTTGCATCCTATTTGCTCATTCTTGTTCCTCTTTTGGTTTGGGGAATTGTTCACGTGGCGGGCATAGTATCCAAAAGTTGGAAAATGTTTCCTCGGGTATTGGGAATTTTGTTTGTTCTTTTCCTCGTTGGCAACCCTTGGACGGTGGAGCCGAACAAAAATTATGAAAAGGTGGATAGTGTTTCATGGGAAGTCCTTCAGTGGCTCGATGCGAATACGCCTTCCCATTCTACGGCGCTCGCCATTCTTGGTTTTTACCAGCACAGCTCCATTTTAGGAAAGCGCGTAGGGAATTATGTTGGGGCAAATGATAACTTGTTGGAGTATTTGAATGGAAAAGACATTTCTTTTCCGGAATATTGTATTCCTGGTTTCAAACGGAATATGTTCTATCGAATAGAATTTTTGCCTTGCGTCTCCCCCCAAAAGAGGCTGGAGGATTATGACTATCTTTTGGCTGATTATTTGGCGACGAATGGAAACGCGTATTGGACTAAATCCGTTAAAAATGGTCTGAATGAAAGAGGGTTTAAGCCCGTTTTCCAAAGAGAGGAAATTATCGTTTATGAAAATGTCCTAAAAGCTAAGGTTATTAAGTAAGATTCTCCGCACTGAATCATGCCTATGCGGGAGCTGAAGCAGCGGGAGGAGGTCTTGCAGGTGCTGCTAAAGAGAATTGATTCGGAGATTGAAACATTTTCCATGCAATTGGGGAAATTCAAGGCCAAGCAGAACGAACTATCCAATGTGGTCATGGATGCGCGGTTGGAACCCGTTCCTATAACATTTCAACCAAATGAAAAAATAGATATTAATGTGATTCGCGAGCTGGAAGACCATATTTTGGAATTGAACAAAGTGAAAAATTTGCTTGGCATGAAACTCAAGCGCATTTTGCAAGAGGAGGATTTGCTGGAGCATTTACAATCCAAATTTGGGAAGAATGTTTCATTCAAGCGCACCGAAAAGGGATTGATCGAATTGCAAGTGAAGGATAAGGATGCGGATGAAGCGTTCGATTTACTACAGGATTCTAAAAAGAGACTCGACCAGCTGCGCGGGCAAATCCATGAGTTGGGGGATGCGGAATAATGCCATTGCGGAATGTCGGAAGGTGGAGCCGTTACGTTCGCCGAACGGTTAATCCTATTATTAAGAAGAGGCAAATGCGTGCTTTCAATAAAGCAAAAGAAGTACAAGCATTATCACTTTTAAAAGAAGTTGAAGCTGGGGGGACCGGTCGAGAGTCCGCTAAACAGCTGGAAAAAAGAAAAAGGCAGTTAGATGAACTATCCAGAAAGTGGGATCGTCGCGCTGTTAATCGCCCCGATTCAAGAGTATTAATGAAGATTGTTGTTTCAACGGCTGCAAGAGATTGCCAACTCAAGAAAAGGTTCTCGGCTAAGAAATTTTCACACGTGGTTTATTTAATGAACAGGTGGGCAACTATTATGTGGGAAATGATTAGAATTGGCACCGAATTGGATAAAAAATTTGGCAACAGTCGGAATTGGCCAAGTTCACGTCTCTGGGGGTATGCGAACTTAGGGGATCAGATGGAGCGATATGAAAGAGAGATTGACGGAATTGTTGGAAATAAGAACCCCATTTCTGAAATGTCCGATCTTCTGGGAATCGTTCAAGAAATCGAATGGAAATGAATAAGCCCTTTCCCTAACCATTTCCGCGTTCTTTTAAAGGCCTGTCGGCGCGGTTTCTTTCTATGCCGGATGAAATTACCCTCGATAAGGAAGTGTTCAAAGCCCTGGCCGGAGACACGCGCGTGGCTGTGCTAAAATCCTTGTTGGAGCGACGGAAAACGCAATCCGAGTTGTCCAAGGAATTGAGTCTGGCCGCACCCACCATTAGAGACCATGTGGATATTTTGGTGAAAGCCGGTTTGGTGCGCGAAATGGACGATGGTCACAAATGGAAGTATATTGAGTTAACGGTAAAAGGAAAGAGTTTGTTACAACCTGCGGATAAACATATTTTGGTCTTATTGGGAACGAGTTTGGTCGGAATCGCGGCGAGCGCGTGGTTCGCCTATTCGCGATTTTATTCGGGTTTCCAATCCCAGTTTGCAAACGTTTCTCCTGCCGTGGCCCAAAAATCGGCTGAAATCGCGAGTGGAGCGGCAGCCCCTTCCGCCCCGTTGGCGCAAGATGCAACGAATCAGGTTGCCGCACGTGCAGCCGAAACAGCCGCACAAACCATTCCCGCTTTACCATTGCCCGAATTGGCGGTGCTGATTGTCTGCTTGCTTGTGTTTGGCGTTGCGGTTGGAATGTGGATCAAGCAAACCTACTGATTTGGCCCTCTTTTTTTTTATCTAATTCGTCTTATTCGTACGGTTGCAAAGTCTATGGTTCGATTGTTCTGGACGATTTGATATTTTCCCAATACGATGAGTTCGCACCCCGTTTTCTTCAGGGAGTGGGCGTGTTTTGATATTGCTTTCGGGTTTCCCAGACGGAGGATGTAGTAGGCTTCTCCACCCACCCGAAGCTTGCGTGCAATGAGCGGCAAAAAATCGGGGCTGCGCAGCGGGGTGCTATTAAACACGATGAGATCAAATCTCCCATTTTGGAACCATTTGTCCGCCTTTTGGATGAAATCCCCAACCCGGTATTCCTTGAATCGTTTCCAAGGTTCGGTAGTTTTAGCCGCGAGCGTTTTTCCTTCGATTGTCCCCCTTTTTTGGTGGTAAGGTCGTGTTAATCCGGCCCCATATAGCTCCATGTTCTCGTTCCCTATTTTTTCACTTAGTTCGAATCCGAATATTCCTTCGCCGCCCCCCGCATCTAATACCACGATGGGTCTTTTCGCGTGTCCCAGCAGTCGTCTCGCTACCCTCTCGAAATCGGTTCGAAAATTTTGATTCACGTGGGATAGATCCGAATTCGTGAAGTAGCGTCCTTCAGAAGAAGGGGGATCGGATAATCCATACGCTTTTCGGTCTTCGTTCCGGTAGCGTTTGATGGCTTGCGCTCGCCTTGCTCGGGCTATCGGGCTTCGGCGATTTTGGGGGATTTTCATTCTGGAAATAATTGGGTTGTATTATATTAATGCAATCGAAGAAAAAAAGGCAGGAGTGAAGGGGGCGTGTTTCAGCCCCCCTCTCCTCACACACCCTTTCGGGTTTTTGTTCAACCTTTTTCTAAAAGGTTGCTTGGGTTGGTTTTAGGCAATTTTTGGGTTGGTTGGCTTCGGAAGTTTTTTGATCAACCTTTTTTCTAAAAAGGTTGAAAAAATCAACGGGAAAGCGCGTGCCATCTTTTTGGTTGGGTTGGTTTTTCAGGAAAGGGTTGATCGTTTTTTTGATGAAGTTTTTGATAAAACTTTTCTCAAAAGTTTTTTGATCAACCTTTTTCCCAAAAAGGTTGGTTGGGAGTTAAAGAGGGGACACGCGCTCACCCCATTGATTTTTAGTATTTGGGAAGCGTGACTTGTTTTGCGTTTTATCCTTTTTGGATGAACACCACCTTTTTTCCGCTTTGGATTTTTCCTAAGTATCCTGCTTTTGCTAATGCGTTCAATCGTTGCGAGGCTGCGTTGGGATTCTTGTACCCGAGCCTTTCTTTCACCAGCTTGGCATCCACTTTTTGGTTTTCTTCCACGAGCTTCATGATTTTTTGGTCGGCATCGGGGAGTAGAGAAATGGAATTCAGTGTGGTATTGGACAATGGGTCATGGGAATCGTGGGGGGATTGGGTTTTCACGTGGAATGCCAACTCATCATATTTTTGCTCCATCTTTTCGATGAGTTGGTTTGTTTTTTGGCGTTCTTGGGCGAGTTTGAATAAGAGTGCGGCCACCAGCATCGGGTTTTTTTCGCTGGTTTGCATGACTTCATTCAAATCCGCGGTTAGTTCGGTAAACTCGGGAGAAACCTGGGTAATGAGGTGTCTGGCTTTTTCCAACCCTTCATGATTGCTCATGATTCGTCATGATATCATCATGACTTTAAATAGGTTTGCCTGTTGGAAAGCGAACGAATAGGGGAATAGACGGGGGGTTTTGGGCTTTTATAGGGGGTCTGGCAATTTAATGCATGTCCCGCCCCCGTCGAAAGCCACGCAACAGGCGAAGCGTTCGTGTTTTTCGTGCTCGTTCAACGATTGCGCCCATGGGTGCCCGTATCCCTCCAGCGCTGTCATCGGTGGCTCCTCGGTTCCTCGCAAGAGCCAAAAGTGGTTCGTATTCATTTGCCGAAAGGTCTTCTTGGCATTACGGTGAAGCAGTGGGTTACGGTCGGGTTACTAATTCGATCGTGGGGCATACGGCGCATCACCCCCGCCTGGTTTTGAAGGATCGGAAAAAACCACGATTTGTGTTGGGTTGGTATTACGCGGGTGGGGACATATGTATTTACCCTACCCCAAACCCGTCGCTCAAGGGGAAGAGCTGGTGACGTATGAGTTGAATCTTGAAAGTCCCGGAGTTCGGGATGCGCTAGGCCTGCCTCCGCTGAAAAAATAAAAAATTTCCACGCCTTTTTTTTTATCGGAGGTACTTAATCGTATTCTCTAGTATTCCGGGCGTGATTCCCGGGTTGTAGTTGAAGTAGATGACTTTTCCCCCGCCTAATTGGGCGTGTTCCACGATGGCGGGAAAGTTTTTTCCTGTTCGTGCGTCTTCGATGTAGGCGATTTCGTTTCCGGTGACTCCGACGTCAAACACTTCCAACCCTAAGTAACCCGCTTCGGCTTGCGCGGGCACGCGCTCGATGCCTTTCATGATGGGGTGCTTGTAATCCTGTTGCCAAATCACGCCTACCACTGCAATAGGCCTTTTGCACGTGGGTTGGCCATCCAAAATAATGTCACAATTTACCGGTACGATGTCTCCGAAGTTGGCTTTCCATCCTAACACGTCTAACGCGCCAGGTCGTTCAATTCCCGAGTCTTTTATGATGAGGAATTTTCCGCCGGTCTTCACGTAGCTCTGCACGGCGTCCCCTAATTGTCGGGGGATTTCTTTGCTGATTTGCCCGGTTTGGTCCAAAATGACGATGTCATACTGGGACAATTGGTTTTCGGGATTCCGTGAAAAAGCTTCCGCGGCTTTGATAATGGGATTTCCTACTAAATCCTTGTTGGCGTTGAGCACCGCTAATACTTCAGGCGATGGCGCTCCAATGATGAGAACGCGGGATTGCGTGTTGGGGGATATGGCGGAGACGATTGGGCCAATTACTGGCGTATTATTGTCGATGACTCCGAGTCGCGCGAGGAGGAGAAATCCTATCACAATAATCAAGATGATGGGGATGATGGCTTCGAGGTTGAAGTGTAGTCGGCTTCCAACCGGTTCTAATGGTGGCAAATCGCCCCCCGCATCTTCTTGTTCATATGCCATAGTGTGTCTCCCCCCTTTCCAACCCCCGGGTTCAGGGTAGTATTGGTTTGGCATTCCGCCCTTTATAAACAATTGGGTTTTTTGCTCGGTTATTCTTCGCGCTTGGATAAATAGTGCACGCCGATTCCCACGAGGAGCATGGCAACCATCTGAATCCAGGTGACATTTTCCCCTAGAATGATGAATCCGAATATGGCAGCGAAGAGGGGGGTGGATAGTTCGAGTGCCGCTGTTTGTGCGGCTTTGATTCGGCGCAGGCTTTCGTAGTAAAAAACGATTCCCAATCCCGCGACTAGGCCGAGACCGATTTGGTACACGTTCACGAACGCGAATTGGGAATGCAGGATAAGCACGGGCACGAGCACGATGCTCGCGATGGAATACCGGTAAAACACCAGCGTTCCCGGGTTGATATCTTTCAAGTATTTTTTGGCGACGATGGCGGCCATGGCCCACGCGAATGTCACGAGCAGAACCAGGAGGTCTCCCCATGTTCCGAATTGCAGGTTCAGCAAGTTGGGTAATGTTCGAGTCGTAATCAATAACCCCGCCACCATCATCACGACTATTCCCACGAAATCGTTTTTGTTTAATTTTTCTTCCCGCAGGAGGGTGGATCCGACTAGCACGATGAAGATGGGTTGCAAGTGTCCCAAGAAAACGGCATTGAGTACCGGTACTTGCGTGAGCGCGTAGAAATAGAGCAGGTCCGCGAAAACGGTTCCAAACAACGCGATGGCGGTGATGGTCGTGAATTGCTTGGGCGACACTTCCTGTTTTTTTCGGTGCACGATGAGGTGATACCCATATCCCACCATCGCCATGATAAGCACGCGCATCCCCACGGATTGGAAGTAGTTCGCGTTGGCGTAAGAGAGTTTGGCAAAGATGGGTTCAAACGCATACAATAATCCTTCGACCAAAACAAATAGTACTCCTATCTGCTTCGGTGTCATACATCTCCTAATACTCCAATGTAGAGGTTTTCAATGAACAAGGTGTATTTCATGGGTTCTACCGCGAATAATTCGGGTGGCAACGCGTAATACGCTATTTTTTCTCCTACGCCGGAAGTAATGATGATGGGGAACACTCTTCCCAACTCCTTTTTCTCCTTGTCCAATACTTTCGTTTCCGTGTCTACGCTTAATACGCGCGTGCTTCCAATCCCAATGTCATAAACTAACGCAAAGTCCCCGTAGAGTTTGAGGTTTTGTCTCATTCCAAAGATGAGCTTGTGGTCGCTCCCCGATTCGGGAACTAATGTTCCCACTTGTTTGGATATTTCACAATCACGGAATTCGCACCAGTTTCCATAATAGTTAGCGGAAATGTATTGGTCAAACCGCACTTGCTCGTTTTTTTCTGCATCCTTTCTCGCCCATGGGGAGATGAGGGTGTGGGATTGGTTTTCGTCGATGTCATCCAAGTATAAGTATTGGTCCTTGCTCGTGATTTGGGTTCCCGCGTCCCCGGTCCAAATCAGTCTTCCTCCCGCGTCCACGTATTCCATGAAGGCTTGCAATTGCTTCGTGCTCATTTGCTTCGACCGCGTAACAACCACCAAATCGAATTGTTTGAGGTTTCCCGCGGAAACGAAATCGATATGTTGTTGGGAGAGGCTCGTGGCCGCGGCCAAGTTGGGGCTTCGCAGGAGTTGCCTCAACAAGTCCGGGTCTCCCAGCCCTTCGTTTCCGTACACGATCAGGGTTTTGGGTGAGCCCTTGATTCCATAATAAACCGAACACCATCCCGGAATGTCGCGGCAGGAAATGAATCCGGACCACGTGATTAATCCCAGGATGACCAGGACCATAATGATAGCCAGTAAGATATGGTAAACATCCCGGATCACGGGTCGCATTTCGGCCATGAGAAGGGAAAGTCTCGACCGGATTTATAAGGGTGTTTGCCTACTCCTTGTTTTATGGTCAAGTTCACGCAATCCGCTCCGCAATCGCAGGGTCCGAGTTCCAGCATCGGGATTCAGCGCTTTTTCGACACGGACGAAGGGGGTCCGCAGCTCACTCCTGCCATGGTTTTTGGCGCCGCGGTGGTAGTGATCGTGGTAACAGTCGTGCTACGCATGACCTTGTTTGCCTGAGCCGAGGCTACTCAATATTCGCATTCGAATGGTCTCAGTCCTTGTTATTCAACAAATTTTTTGGGTGTGCGGTATTCGGAAAAGTTTTCATAATCGCGGTCAAGTGAAACCAAACATGGAATATGAAACTACTAATTTTACCATCTTATCCATACGGTCTAGTTTATTTGTGGGCCAATATTTTCCACCTTTTTTCGGATTAAATGATAATTTTAACATTTCATGCACACGATCTAGTTCATTTACGGACAATTTTTGTCCAGCCAAAAACTGAAGAGCATGCCCTTTTTCATGACGCATGGCTTGCTTTGTAAAAGAAAATCCCATTTTTGGTTTAATCCAAAACTCGTGGGTTTTGCCTTCATACCTCCCGGCAGCATTTTCGTGGTCTCTTTTACTCATTCTACGAGATGGTTTCAAGTTCCGTATCGGAACTCCCGTTATTTGCGAGAACCGTTTGTAAAAGCGTTTAACATTCACTCGCCTTGGAGGGGGCATGAGGGGATGGAGTCAATCGGACTATTTATGCTTTAGTAGAATCCCGTCATCAACAAGGGAAATGCAATCGTGGCTTCGCATTCGATGTGCACGCTTTTCTTTCTGTCTTTGAGTTTGTTCCAGCTCACGGCTTCTTTGGGGTGCGCGCCGCTCAACGAGCCATCGTATTGCGTGCCCGTGCTCACGTACACCGCATAGTCCAATCCGTCGCGCAATATCGCGGCGCCGATCAAGTGGTGCTTGGCAATTCCTCCCCCTAAAATGATTCCCGCAATTTTTTCGGGTTGAATGATGATATCATAGAATTTTTGCAAGGTGGCGGTTTGGTCAATAATGAGTTTTTCTCCCTCTTTTTTTGCTTGGTTGAAGAAGAACCAATGGTCTCCCATCGCTCCATCAACGAGTCCAGGGACAATGATTGGAACCCCTCTTCGAGAGGCCCAGTATAATATGCTGTTTTCATCCTTCAATTTTTTTCCCATGCGTTCCACATACTCGTGTGCGGGCCAGATTTTTTTCTCTTTGTGCAAATTTTGCATGAATTCGTTATGCCATTCCTCGAATTTGACGTAATGCTCGTCCGGAACGAAGATGTTTCCGATTCGGTTGATTTTGTTGGCTTTTACTTCCTCATCCAATACATCAAAGTCTCCGAGTTTGAATTCGGAAAAGGTTTTGATGACATCCTCTTCCACTAAGCCCGTAGTCGTGATGATGCCGTGGATTTTTTTGTCGCGGACGAGTTGGGCAATCAGTTCCCGCAGGCCGGAAGAGCCCATGTTGCTCGTGCACGAGAGAAAAATGGTGCATTTGTCTTCGTTCATCTCTCGGATGATTTCCACTCCTTGCGCCAAATGCGAGGCTTGGAAACCCAAATGCCTATACTGCTTGACCAATTCTTTTGTGGGAAGATTGGGATTGAATTCGAACCCTCGGATAGGATTGAGCGTGTTCAAATCGATGCTTTTTTGGGTGGCTTTTCTTCTAAAAGAAGGGTTTTCGTTGATAGTATTTTCGTTGGTCATCGGGGTCATGCATACTAATCTTGTAGGTTAAGCATATATTCCAATGGCCAAGGGTTCGTCTCTCACCTTTTCTTCAGTTGAAGCGGCGAGAGCGTTCTCATCCAATTGGGAAACAAAAACCAATTCACGTGCCCTTACTTTTTGCTTCATGTCATTCATGTGCGGGGAAAGCGTGCTTTGGATTCGCGGGTTGGCTCGAATTTGGACTTGGACCAGTTGTTCAGGATTCATTCCTGCTTTCTTTCTCAAATCCTGGATTTTCCGAGTCAATTCGCGCGCGAATCCTTCTGCTTCCATGGTTTCATCCATTTGCACGTCTAATGAGACAATGGTTTCTGAGTCGCTGGGAAAGGGCTGGTTGTTTGCGAAAATTTTTCCGTTTGCGGTAATTTGTTTCACATTCAATTGGGTTTCAATCAATTCGTGCAACAGTTGGATGGCTTGCATGACATTTTTGGATTGCGTTTGCACGTTCATGGTTTTCAACGGCCATCGCACGTTTATTTTTTCTTTTTCACGCAAAAAGAGTCCGGTGGTGATTGTTTCTTGTGCGTGTTTCATGTGGGTCTCCAATTCTTTATTTCGCTTGAATTGGGGAGCGGGCCACTGGCTCACATGTACACTTTTTTCTTTTCCTCCAATCGCTTCGTGCAAGGCTTCGCTCACGTAGGGGGTATAGGGGGCCAGCAATTTGGAGAGTACGTTCCATGTTTGATAAAATACAAATGCCGCATTTTCATCTCCCTGCTTGGCCCGCTCCCGAACAAGTTTAATGTACGTTCTGGAAAAATCTTCGTTCACGAACTTTGTGAGCGCGTTCGTGCTTTCGTGGAACGCATAATTGTCCAATCCGTGCGTGGCCTGCTCCCGGCACCATTCTATCCGTGATAAAATCCACTCATCTTCTATTTCTAGTTTTGGTTTTGAAACGGTTTTTCCTTTCTCCAGATAGGGCAATGTGAATTGGAGGCTGTTCCAGAGTACATTCAAAAAAGGCCGCACGTTTTCATTAATGGTGTTGACCCCGAATCGCTTATCCTGTCCCGGCGGCGTGAGGCAGAATTGCATTCTTACCGCATCCACCCCTTGCGTGTTAAAGGCTTCGTTTGGGTTTATCACGTTTTCCTTTGATTTGGACATCTTTTCTCCTTTTTCGTCGAGCATGAGTCCCGCACAAATAACGGTTTGGTAAGCGTTGGAGTCAAATAATAGTGCCCCTAAGACATGCAGCGTGTAAAACCATCCCCGGGTTTGGTCGGTGGCCTCCGCGATGAATTGGTACGGAAAATATTTTTGGAATAATTCCTTGTTTTCGAACGGGTAATGGAGTTGCGCGAAGGGCGCGCTTCCCGAATCGTACCAGCAGTCAATCACATC
>CAYJRE010000004.1:18217-20331 GCA_964372665.1 uncultured archaeon
AATGGAGTTGCGCGAAGGGCGCGCTTCCCGAATCGTACCAGCAGTCAATCACATCGGGTTCGCGTTTCATTCCACTTTTGCATTTCTCGCACGACAACGTAATTTGGTCCACCATGGGTTTGTGCAAATCCAATTTGTTTTTTTCGGGGAGATTCTTTCCTTTCTTGTAAAGTTCGTCTATGCTTCCAATGGCGGTTAAATTTCCGCATTTCGTATTCGTGCATCGCCAAATGGGCAAAGGAGTTCCCCAATACCGTTTTCGCGAGAGGGCCCAGTCTTTGGCATTGGATATCCATTCTCCAAACCTTCCTTCTTGGATGTGTTCGGGCGTCCACTGAATGCGTTTATTTAATGCGACAAGTTTTTCGCGGTGGTTGCTGACGTTGATGAACCACGATTTCATGGCATAATACATGAGGGGGGTACCGCATCGCCAGCAGTGCGGGTATTCATGCTCGTATTTTTGGGTGTTGAATAATAATTCTCGAGTTTCCAAGTCTTTGATCAGCTCTTTTTGGGTTTGGAAAATGTTTTTTCCCGCCCATTGTTTCATTTCGTGCTTGAATGTCCCATCCTCGTTCACGTGCTGTACGAAAACGAGGCCGTTTTCTTTTCCCGCGGCATAATCGTCTTCTCCGAATCCGGGGGCGATGTGCACGATTCCAGTTCCATCTTCAACTGTAACAAAATTTCCGGGGATGACGATGAATTTTTTCCCACCGAGTTTCGGTTTGGTATCCGTGTATGTGTCAAACACCGGGACATATGTTTCTCCGACCAGTTTTTTTCCCGAGAACGTTTCTTTTATTTTTGGTTTTTCGGGGAAATATGCGGGAACGCGGTCTTTCGCCAAAACGAATTCATGGTCATCATATTGCACCACGGCATACTCGATGTCCGGGTTCACCGCAAGGGCCATGTTCCCTGGCAACGTCCATGGGGTCGTGGTCCAGGCCACGAAGAATCGGTTTTTGTTTTTGGATGATTGAAATTTTATGGTGGCCGTGACATCCTTCACCATTTTGTAGCCTTGTGCGACTTCGTGCGAGGAGATAGATGTTTCGCACCGCGGGCAAAAAGGCACGGTTTTGTGTCCCTCGTACAAGTATCCTTTCGTGAACAATTCCTTGAGCGACCACCACACGCTCTCGATATAATCGTTGTGTAACGTTACGTACGGGTGTTCCAAGTCCACCCAGTATGCCATGTGTTCGGTGAGCTTGCGCCATTCCTCGATGTAGGTGTACACGTCGTTTCGGCACTCGTTCACGAATTTTTCCACACCATACTCTTCGATTTCTTTTTTGTGCTTCAATCCCAGTTTTTTTTCCACCTGCACTTCCACCGGCAAACCATGCGTGTCCCACCCGGCTTTCCGTGGCACGGTCTTTCCGAGCATGTATTGGTAGCGGTTCACCACATCCTTGAACACGCGCGCCTCCACGTGATGCAATCCCGGCATCGCGTTCGCAGTGGGGGGTCCTTCCAAAAAAGCAAATAGAGTTTTGGATGGATCATACTTCGTGGTCTCTTCCACGAGCTTCAAGTCTTTCCACTTTTGGAGCGCGCGCTCTTCGAGGGCTTTGAAATCGTAATTCCGGGGAAGGGATTGCATGGTACGATTGGGCAAGGGATTGTTTTTAAGACTATTAATGCAAGCTGACACGAAAATAAAAACGGGGAATGAACGGCCATTTTATTGAGGGATATTTTCAAAGAATCGGCAGCTTTCTTTTTTTCCGGGATCGTTTATTTTGTCGCACAACCCGGTTGGAACGGGGTTTCCGGATGAGGCAATGGCCAAATAGCAATCATCCGGGCTCGCGGTGCTTGTACATTTAGAACTATCCCCAGTCACGCTTCCCACGCACGAGGATTTTGTTTCCGGAGTTGTGATCGTGTTACAGAGGCTGGCATCTTTCAATTGGTATGCACGACCAGAAACGCATGCGTCTTTCGTATCATTGCATGACTCTCCAGAGCCGCCGATTGAATCCGTGTAGGTGAAGCACCATTGCCCATTTTTTTGTGCGCACTCGTTGACTTTGGTTGCTTCTGCTTTGGGACATGAAAAGAATGCCTTTCGTCTAATCGAAGAACGGAAGTTTTCTTTC
>CAYJRE010000004.1:20431-37137 GCA_964372665.1 uncultured archaeon
GGGATTGGAACGCACCCCTTTTCTTTTGAGAAAAGAAAAGTGGCGCCCGGTCAAAAGAAAACGTCAGGCCGAGGGATAGCCGAGCTATCCCTCAAACGTCGCAGTGGCCAGCCGAAACTGGCCATGGACCCGGGTGGGATCGAACCACCGACCTTCGCTGTATAAGAACGCTGCTCTACCGCTGAGCTACGGGTCCCTGTATTCTTTTTGCGAGGGAAATGAATTTATAGTGACCGCTCCTTCGAAATAGGATGAGGGCCGCTGCAAAGTCTCGTCCGCTTATTCGGTCTCCCGGCCAGGCGGTGAAGGCGGGAGTGCGTGGCTTGCGTTTCCAGGAGAAAAGGCATGAACCCTATTCGGTTCGAAACGAGACGGTTGTCAGGCGCGTGAGTAAAGAAACAGGAGTTTCATTAGAACGTGCGCGCACGTTATTGCGCGGATTTGACAAAATCTTGATTGATTTCAAACGGCACTATGAAATTCCTGCCCCTGAAAAAAGATTGCAGCGAACCCGTACGTCGGTGATGCGGCGATACCGCCTTTCCGAAGAACAGGCTGCCCTTTTCCTTCGAGCGCTGGGATATACAATGGATAAGCGAGGAAAGTTCAGATTGTAATAAAAAAAAGGGTGAAGAGGTGTTGCGTCGCAACACCTCTGGGCGGACGGCCCAAACCTTTGTTAAACGTTTTTGATCAAAAACCGCCGCGGCCCTGCGGAATGCGCCCATGTCAATGGCCCGTTAGTCCATGTCCATTCCTCCCATGTCGGGCATTCCTCCTTTGGGTCCGCCTCTTCCGGATGAGGTGGCGGCGATGATGTCATCGATGCGTAATATCATTTGGGCGACTTCGGAAGCAGAGGTAATGGCCTGCGTTTTGATGCGTAGGGGTTCTACGACACTCATTTTTCGCATGTCATCTATTTTGGCTTCGTGAACATTGACTCCTAAGTATTTTCCTTCTTTTCCTTTGTGCCTCGCACGCAAACCTACTATCGTGTCAATGGGGTCCATTCCTGCCGTTTCCGCGAGTGTTTTGGGGGTGATTTCTAATGCATCCGCAAATGCGCTGATGGCTAATTGTTCTCTTCCCCCTACGTTTTTGGCGAACTCTCTGAGTTGCATGGCTATTTCTATTTCCGCGCTTCCTCCTCCGGTGACCACTTTTCCATCCTTGATGGAGCTGGTCACGGAGCCTAATGCGTCGGTCATGGCGCGCTCGGCTTCGTCAATCACGTGCTGCGTTCCTCCGCGGACGAGAATGGTGACCGCCTTCGGGTTTTTGCATCCCTCAATGAAAACCATGTTGTCTCCCGCAATCTTTTTTTCGGAAACGAGTTTGGCGTGGCCCAAGTCTTCTTTGCCCATGTCCTGGATGCGCGAAACGATTTTTCCGCCGGTGCTTTTGGCGAGTTTGTGCAAATCGCTTTGCTTGACTCTTCGTACGGCGAGGATTCCTGCTTTGGCTAAAAAGTGTTGGGCCAAATCATCAATTCCTTTTTGGCACACGACTACATTGGCTCCGCTTTTTTGGATGCTCTCGACCATTTTCTTGAGCATTCCTTCCTCTTGGTCCAGAAACGCTTGCAGTTGGTCGGGGGAAGTGATTTCTATTTTGGCATCGGTTTCCGTTTCCTTTATTTCCAATGCTGAATCAATTAATGCTATTTTAGCGTTTTCCACGGATTTGGGCATTTCGGAGTGCACCACTTCTTTGTCTAATACGATTCCCCTGATTAATTCAGAATCATGCAGACTGGCTCCTGTTTTTTTTTCTATTTTAATGTGGTCCAAATCCACTTTGTAATTGTTTTCTTCTTTTTCTGCCACGGTTTGTACGGCCGCTACAACTAAATCCGCTAACCGGATTTCATCTTCGGCCGATTTTCCCGTCATGGATGTTACTGCAATTTTTTTCAGCGTTTTCGTGTCATCGAACGTAACCGTGTCGGCAATCTCTTGGGCTATTTCTTTGGCTTTTCTTTCGGCTTGCCGGTATCCATTGATAATAATGCTGGGGTGAATCCCATCATCCAATAATCTTTCCGCGTTTTGAAGGAGTCCTCCCGCAATCACCACCGCGGTGGTGGTTCCGTCTCCCACTTCTTTATCCTGCGTCTTCGCCACATCCACCATCATTTTTCCGATGGGGTGGGGGATGTTCATGCTTTCTAAAATAGTGGCTCCGTCGTTGGAAATAGTAACATCTCCTAAATCGTCCACCATCATTTTGTCCATGCCTTTGGGCCCTAATGTGGATTTGATGGCATTGGCCACGGCTTTGGCAATAAGAATGTTCATTCGTTGCGCATCTCTTCCAATCGTGCGCCGGCTTCCCTCGGGAAGGTATACCACGGATTGGTCGGTTTGTCTGTTTTCAGCCATACTTGAATCTCCTCCTAAAATGAGATTTAATCGTTAAATAACGAAATATTGTTTGTTTTTGAGTTGTTTAGGGGGCATTTGAGCCCTTTTTCTCCCAACTTACTACTATTTGGATGGATATAACTGTTTAAAATCCTTGCTTTTTTGGCTGGATAAGGGTGTTAAAACATAGCAGAGTGGGGGTTGAAACCTAAATTGGGTTTTTGTGTTTTGGAGTCATGAGCAAAATCTTTTTGCCTAACTAAAACCAATCCTGTTTAAATTGGGGGATTCAATCTGCTTGCATGCCATCCCGCTTTTTGGTGTTTGCTGCACTCACAGTCACATTCTTTTTTTTGGGGTGCGTGATTCCGCAGCCCCCTGGGGAAAAAGCAATTTCTGTTCCATTCACTGTTTTGTCGGACGGTTCTTTCAGCGGAATCGCGGAAGAAGGGTATTTCTATATTACCAATGAAGAGAATTGGAAAGCATTCGTTGAAAAGTACTCGTTTCCCGAGCGAATTGATTTGGTTTCGAGCGTGGATTTTTCCAAGGAAAATGTAATCGTGTTAGCGATGGGGCAAAAGCCTTCTCCCGGGTATTCGATCAATGTGACAAAAATGGAATGGAAAAATAAATGCGCGCCTGGGCAGACCTGTCCGGCCGTCGAGCCGCATGTTCAAATTACCGCGGAAACAAAATCCCCCGAACCTGGCGTGCCGGTATTAGCCGTTATCTCGACCCCGTTTCAGATCGTGAAAATAAATAAAAACGATGTCTCGCTCGGTACAGCAATCACGTTCGTCGTTGATGGCGTTTCGAAGAATCAAACCCCCTTTTCAGCAGGCGATTCGACCGACTTCACGCGTGTTTATCGGAATGCGGGGGGCGGGATCACGGGGGCGTATTCTCGTTTGACATTGAATATGTCAGATGGGCAATGGGTGGTTGAGGCCCAGACGTCTACGATTAGTCACCCCTTCATCGTCACGCTGGATGAGGAGCAAACCCAAAAGTTGGAGCAAGCCCTTCGTCAGGTCGATTTAACCCATTTTCCGGGCGTTTCCGAACCCCCTTGCTGCGACATTATAACAACCTATATCGAAATCGATCGCGGCGGGGAAACGTATGGTTTTAGGATTCAGTCGATTGAACCCGTCACCATTGTTTCGGCAGACGTACAAGCCTTATTGGTGATTTTGGACGAGATCCAAAATGAAGTTTTGGTTGCTGGTGAATGAACCACAATCTTTATAGTAGAGGATTTTTTGTTTTCATTTCATGAAATTATTGTTCGGTTGTGAACCCAAAACGTTTTTGCGGGATTGGATGTTGTATGTGAGCGTCCAATTGCTTATTTTTATCAAAACGGTTTGGTTCATTTTTTGGTTTGGTCACGGGATTTCCTATTTCGGTCAGCCGGTTTTGCTCAATCTGCCCTTTGTCGCGGTGCCGGTTTTCGGTTCGCCCATCCATGTCTTCGATTATATTTTTCATCAGCTCATGCATGGGCTGATTGCGTTTTGGGTTTTTTTGCTGGCGAAGCATGTGCAAAAAATAAAGTGGAAAGAATTAGTGGCGTTGTTTTTCGTTGCAACCGTTTTGCATAATGTGGGGTATTGGCTCACGCGCGCGCATCCTTCTTGGGCGTTTTCGTTCCACGATTTTTGGTTTGATTTTTTCGCGCTATGGGTTTTCTTTTTCATTTTTTATGCGGCCATTAGGCTGGTTCCGCAATCCAAGAAGTGGGAAATCCCCTATTTTGGTTAGCTTCTCTGCTTGGAACTCTTTTAGGCTTGAACGAGCACGTTTTTATACTTCGTTTGTTCTCGGGTCGGTCAGGGTGATGGGAAATGAGGCATGTTGGATTGGATCAAATCGAAAATAAATACGCTTTTATGAAACGGTTGGAAAAATTCGAGGCCCCGTTTTTGGAAGAAAAATTAGTAGAGAAAGGCATTTTTTCTTCGCATGAGGAATACGCCGAAACTTTCTCCGAATTCAAAAAGTATGTTGCGTTGGGAAAATTAACAGGGAAACCGTTGGGGATGACAAGCAAGAAAGTGGATGAGGTGTGGCATCAGTTCATTTTGTTTACGAAAGAATATTTTTCGTTTTGTAATGAATATTTGGGGTATTACTTGCATCATAATCCGCGGACGAAAACAAGAGATTTGCCGAGGGAGAGCGTTCCCAATTTTGTCCACGCCTATCGGAATGCATTTGGAAAAATTCCTCCCGTTTGGGGGAAGGCATCCGCCCTGAATGCGGTTTGTTCAGATGATTGCTCAAGTTGTGACGATGAATCACATACCACAAAAAATGTCAAAGCGGGTTGTTCAGATGGTTGTCAGGCAAGCTGTGATGAATCCCCGACCACAAACAGCTGAAAGCGGATTGTGGGGGTTGTTCGAGCACATGCGGTTCGTGCAATTAGATTCGTTTCTCGTTGGGAATCGCCGATCACAGATTGAATTTTCGATCGACTTCTCGTATCAACACATCGCATTGGCTTTTCACTGCTTCTAATTGTTTGATGATGTGTTCTTTTTCCATTTCCACGTCTTGGATTTTTTCGTAGGGTTCAATGGCTTCTTTGAACATGCCATAATCTAGGTACGTGTAGGGGTGTGCATTCATTTTTTTTGTGATGCGCTCCACCATTTTTCCCAACCAAATGTTCATTTCGTCTTTGACTTGGCCCTTGATCTGTTTTCCATCATCAAGGAATCGGCGCATCATATTTACAACCGTGGCGCGGGGAAAAGGAAGCTTGCTCTCTTCGACGGTTCCTTCCTCTTCATTTTCTTCTGTACTCTCTTTTTCGGTCGAGGGTAGGGGTTGGTTTTCCATGTCATCCTCCTCCATTTTCCATGGTAATCTAGTAGAATTCCGGTTTTAAATGCATCTTCCTCGGTGGGGATTAGCATCATTCTTTTTATGTCCAACCTCTTGGAAGTAAAAATGCGTGCGTTTCACCAGGTGGTTTTTTTCCTTGTTGGATTTATTTTCTTTTTCCCGCTGGTGGCGGCGCCTCCCGACACCGGGGTGGGTGACGTGGGTGGAGTGCCCTTGCTTGGAACTTTGAGCAATAATAGTCCGAATCCAGTCGGGGGGTTTACCTTATTTACTTCCCACTGTTTATCGATGGGGAATAGCCAAAAGTTAGTGGTTTGTTCGGGCTCCACGGCATGTGATTTGGATTCTCCTTTGCTCTGTTCTTCTCCTCATACCACGGGACAAACTCCTTTTTGTTCGGCTCCCGCCACGCTGAACCAATTTGGCTATTCTCCCATTTCCGGTTCGTGTTGTCAACCCAATAATTCGTGTGAGCCGCTGACCGCATCCTCTGTCGGAGTAGGAATTTCAGAATTTTCTGTTTCGCCCAGCGCACTATTTTCTTTGGATTTGGATTTTAGGCAAACCTCGATCGCGCATCGCGGCTCGAACGAGTGGTTCATTACCTATCCAACGACTTCAGGTTCTGTGCTTCGACGATCGATTGACAATGGGAAGACGTGGTCCCCCTCTTTTTCGTTGATCAGTTTGATTGCTCCGAGTTCGATTCCGAGTGGGGTCAATTTTTCTGATTTGGTGGTGACGCAACCCACGTTGGAAGTGTCGCCGGATAAGGGTATTAATCTGGTTTTCACGCTTCGAGATTCGAGCGATGGAAAGAGCGTTGTTCGGTATGCCCGGTGCGATTACTCGAATTCGTGTTTGAGTTTGTCGGAGTGGAAAGGCGTTACAGACATCGTGAAACCCTCCCTGACAGTGGATCCCACGACTCAAAAATGGAAGTATTCGTTTTCTCGTGCTAAATTGATTTGGAGGAACGCCAAGCTGCATGTTTTTTTTGATGATGCTCAAACCAATTTGAGTATTCGTTTTCATGGAATTTTTCACTACGTGTGCGGGGTTGATTGCGAGGATACCCCGGACTCCTGGTTTCCTTCAATTGGGGGCCCGGATTTATTGAATGGGTTTCATAACGGGTATCCGCGCCTTCCCATGCCCGCGGTCAATGCGAATGGGTCGCTCGTCGTAGTTTGGTTGGACAATCTTAACCCGGTTAGTCCCGGAGTGGATAGTATTTTTTATTCCGTGTATGGGGATGCCAATTCTTCCTGGTCTTCTCCAACTATGGCGATTTCGGACTCGGGCGTGTTGGGTAATCCATTCGTCGCGGGATCCTCCGATTCGTTTGTGTTGATGACGACGCTCGGGAACGCACTCAAATCCTATGAGTGTGACTCCATCTGTTTATCCAATTCTTCGCGTTGGAGCGAAGATGGCATGACAGCCGCCTTTGACGGTTTTTCTCCCTTTAACTCGTACATCGTTTACGATAACCCTCTTTCTCCGGGGGATAGGCTCTATGTTGTTTCAGGCGCTAGTGCGGGCCCCCCTCGCGTGCGAGGGATGTTGTCCTGGCAGGGGCAAGTCGTCGGTCCCGTGGTTTTAACCCCTTTTTCTTCCGATTCCGAGAAAGTAGCGGGGCTTTCTTCCTTTTTTGGGGGCGCGAATCAGTTTGGTTTCGAGCAAGCCGCCTTTTCTCTTTTTCGCGGATCCAAGGTTTCCTTTGTTTCGACCGGCGTCTTGGATTCGCAAAACACGAGCCCTTCTGTCTTGGTAACGCATCCCCAATCTCCACAGGTTTTGGTCTTGCTCAATCCCACTCTTCCAGTCAAAGTGCGGGTCGAGTTTGATGTGAGTGAGGTGGATTGGGAGGACGAATTGTATGCCACGATTGCCTTGAGTAGGGCTCCGAATACGCTGGAATATCCGCTTCTCTCTCAGTCTCGGTTGTCTTCATGGGTGAATCTTCCTTCCACGACCGGGCAGTGTCAGGACAGCGGGGTAGTGGGGGGAAAGCATTGTGCGATCGACGCGTATGTTTATCGCCCCCAATACGGGATTTTTGCACCGGACGGATCGTATACTGTCGTGGTCCAGATCACCGATCCATTGGGGGGGAGTGCGATATCCTCCTCTCCGGCCCAAGTTTCGCTCGATTTGAGTCTCGCTACCATGAGTTTGCTTTCCCCTCTCTCCAATGAGGCGTGGTCTTCCCAGACCACCAACGCCTTTCACGTGGTCATTAACAACCCCCTTTTCGCCAATTTTTTGAGAGCCGATGTCGTCGCCACTTCCTCGGGCCAGTTTGGCGTGCCCATCGGATTCTACCAACTCGCGACCATTTATGCGGTTTCCCCCTATTGTACGAGAGTAGGTACGCAATACGATTGCACGATTCCCTACTCGAATTCCCCTGCCTTGTCAGAAGGGGTCTACACGTTTTCGGTCAGTTTGTATGAAGATACTTTTTCCAATACGAGTGTTTCGGTTTACCCTGTTACGGTGGATTACGACGGGCCGCACCTCACTCAATTTTCTCCCAGTGGAACAGTGACAACCATCCCCCCCAGTGTTTCGTTTACGTTGGGTGATTATTCGGGGGTCGGCGCGACGCCCTTGCCCCAGGTGGAGATTGGGGGTATTCCCATTTCGAGCGTGTCTTGTTCGAATGGAAGCGACCCTTCTCCGTCCGTGTCTTGTTCGGCGAGTTTCCCTTCTTCCATCCCCAATGGTTCGGTCTCCGTGATCGTGACTTCGCATGATGGTCTTGGGAATTTGGGCACGAATACGTTCGCGTTTGAGCTGGAAACCGATGCTCTCCCCAATCCAACGAACGGGCCTCCGGGCGATTCTTCGATTTCTCCTCCCGGATCCTTCCTCGATTCCCTCGTGAATCCGGATTCTTTTAATGGAATGATTCAGGTTCCGGGTATTCCTTTTTGGATCCCCTCCTCGATCGTGGAAACGATTGCGAATCTTTCGAGCGACTTCCTTTCTGCGACCATGGATTTGATTGAAGTAACGGGTCCGAGCGCCCAGGCCGTGTTCATTGGATTGTGTGTCCTAGCGGGAATGGCATCGGATGGGGTGTATCGCCGAATTTTTTCAACCCAAATTCGTTCCGATATTCAACGCCAACGCGACCGCTTGCTGCGCACGGGGTTAGCCGGTATCTTTTTCGTGTTGCCCATGTTGGTGGGTTGGCACTATTCGTTGGCGATTGGATTCCTATTTGTGGTCATGGAGGTGGCTGGTTTTTTGGGGGCCGCCTACACCTTCAAAGTCCTCCAATTCCACGAGACCTTTGGTTTCAAGCCAGTGAAACCGGTTCCCGATGGAAACGCCCTTAAACCCTAAAATAGCCCTACGTGCTATGCCGAATGACGAAACGCACAATCCTGACACGTGATGAGTGATGGGCATACGGACGGCACATTCACCGACTGGTTGTGGGTCGAGTTTTTTTTTTCTAAAAGGTTTCGATGCGACATACGGACGGCTGTTGGAATCTCCATTCGCCCAATTTTGGCAAATGAAAGGGTTTTACAAGTAGGGGTTTAAATAGTCAAACCACTCCATTTTGCCTAATAACGGCCAATTTCAGGGTTTTAGTGAGGGGAAAATTGGCGATTTGGGAGGAAAAGAATATGGCCAGCGAAACATTCATTGTCAAGAGCAAGGTTGCCGACTACATTCGGGGGAAGAACATGATGATGTCCTCCGATGCGTATGATGCGTTGAACGAGCAAGTCGAAAACCTCATGCGCCGCGCGATAGAGCGCTGCGACCAAGGCGGAAGAAAGACCGTCAAGCCCTTCGATTTTTAGTATTTCCAAAAGGGGAAAATCTCCCCTTTTTCTCTTATTTTTTTTTGTTTTTACGTTCATTCCCGTGCTGGAAGGCAACAGTATTAAAAAATCCAATGAACTAATACATAACTAGATGCGGGTCTTTAGCCTTCTCGGTATTGGTCTCTTTTTGCTTTCGTTGAGCTCGTTTGCTTCAGCCTGGGGCTACGTGGCCGACACGTGGAACACGAACCAAATCTATGGGGGCTCGTATTTTGTTCCATCTTCGTATTATTCGGGATGGACGTACAACGCGTACCTTCCCAATTCAGGTTATCCCGTGATGGGGGGCGGAAGAATGTACCCATACGGATATTTGGCCGGCAGCTATGTCGCGCCCATGGCGTACGGATATCCTTCCTACAGGTATGGCAGCGGGTACGGCTACGGATATGGTGTTCCCGTCCACACGACCTTGGACTATTACAACCGCGGATTTAGTTTGTACTATTCTTCTCCCCGCTTTTCGGTTGGGTGTACGCTGTATTCGTGCTGAAATTTTCTCTATTATTTTCAATTTTGATTTACAAAAGAAAAAATACCATTTTCATGATTTTTACTATGGGGTTTACCAGTGGCCTTTCGGCCTATACCCCCCTTACCATAGTAAGAAGAAATCGGTCGTTTGACTATAAATTCCTATCTTTAATTTTTTGCTTAGTAAATCTATTTCGCCACTTTCACCACTTTCGCTTCCCACGCGTGCACCAGGATGTCTTTGCTTTGGATTTTCAATAGTGAGAATTTGTCTCCTCCGCCGCAGACGACCCAAACGTGTTTTAGCACCCCTTCGTCGATGAGGGTGGGCACGCCGTAGATGGAAATGGGGGGGACCGCTCCGACTTCGTACCCGGTGACGTTTTCCACCTCTTCAGGCGTGGCTAAGCGTGCGTGTTGGGTTTGAAGCAGGGTTTCCAAGGCCTTCAAGTCGGTCTTTTGAGTGCCTTCCAGTATCACTAATACAAACCCTTTCTCATGGGTAAAGAGTATGCTTTTGACAATGGGATTGGTTTTCTCGAGAGCCATGGCTTGCTTGCAATTCTTCACTTCTTCGTCAAACGTCAATATTTGGGCAGTTATTTGGTTGGTTTCGAGGAATTCCGGCAACATGCGTGTATTTAGGGTTTAGCAAGGCCTTTAAATAGTAGATTGCCACATAATTAGTTATTCACATTACTGAGTGAACCCTTGGTATGTCTAATCCGTGGAAGCTTGTTTTGGTGGTATTGGCCTTCTTTTTGGCGTTAACCTACGTTCGCGGATTCGAGGTCGAAGTCCCCACCCATGATATTGTTTTTCGAGGCAATCAGCCGTTTGAGTATTCCTTGGTTATTTCCAATTCTTCGCTTTCATCTATCCGCCCCCGTATTTTGGCGGATGGACCGTTCCAAGTGTTGGTGGCGTTTCCGAACCCACTCGTCATTCCTCCGCGTTCGAATAAAGTGATTGAAGCGCAACTAATAGCAGATCCTTCGATTGAAGTAGGAGACACGTACCACGGTCAACTCCGCGTGGTTTCGGGAGAGGGAGAGCAACGCATTCCCTTAACCCTGACCAAACAGGAAGGTCCTGCCCTTGATTTCGCCGGGGTCGGAGTCACCGGATTGGTAACGGGTTTTTCTCCCGCTGCTGATCCCGTCATCAATGGGATCTTGGTTCTCATTATTTTGCTCTTGTTGCTTTCATTATTTTTTCGCATCAAAAACAGGTGGGGAGGTAAACCAAAATGAAAATGAACAACTGGACAAAACTAGTCATGGGGTTTTTGGTTTTGCTTTCATTTGGATTATCCGTTCATGCATTCCCTTTCACGGCTTTTTTGCATGGCCCCAGTAATCTGGGGTTGCAGGAAGACACGAGTGCCACCGTGTTAGTAGACATTAACAATGTTGATTTTCATGGCCATCACGTTCGCATTTTTACGTTCACGGAGAATGGTTTCATCGAAGCCAAACCCGCGTTAAAGAGTTTTGATTTGGCGCCGTACGAACGCACGCAAATAGGAGTCACGATCACGGCTTCGGATGACGCCGAGCACACGGTGTACGGTGTCACGATTCGCGTGGAGATGGACGGGCAGACGCAGGATGTCCCTTTGAAAGTGTACGTTGGAGCAAACCCGTTTTTGTCGGTCAACACGTTCCAAAAGAATGTGTGCGCGAACGAGTATGTCGAAAGCATTACTGCGAGCGTGAAAAACAACACGAGTTCTACAAAAGCGGTGAAATTGAAGGCCGAGCAACCTATTTTGTTTCCTAGCATTGAGGATGATGAATTATTCTTGAACGCGGGAGAAACCGAATTGGTTGAAATCAAATTGAATGTTTCGCCCCCGAACATAGGAGAATACACCGGAACATTCGAGGCGGATACCAATGAGATAATGCTCGTGCATCCATTTACCGTGAAAGTCAACGATTGTCCTAACCCTATCGCCAAAACCATTTCGTTGATTTTGCCGAACAAGCCCAAGGATTTGGTGAAGAACCAAACCACATTGATTCCCATCACCGTCAAGAATTTGACAAATGAGCCTCAGTTGGTGGATTTGTACGTGGTTTCGCTTATTCCGAGCAAGAATCAGAGTGTGACCATTGGTCCTAAAGAAAATGCCATCGTAAATCTCCAATTTAGTCCAACGTTTAACACTCCTGCTGGCACCCATTCGGTGGAAGTCACGGCGGTGGCTTCGGGTTATTCGATCGCCCAAACCATGAATGTGAAAGTGCTTCCCTTGAATTTATTGGAATTGGAACAAGTGAATAATGTCTTTGAGATTGCAAAAGGGGAAACCAAGACCATTTCGTATGTCTTATACAATCATGGGGACAATGCCCAGTCCATCACCTTCGGGATTGAAACCAATATTCCGGACACCTCGTTCACGTTCGAACCGGCTTCCCTCTTCTTGGATAAAGGAAAGAGCGCGATCGTGAAGCTCGGCATTTCGGTGGATGACCAAACCAGTGTTACCACTGTGAACACGCACGTGTTGGCGCTGGGCAACCGGAGCATGGGACGGATTCCCTTGGCTTTTTCAGTCGTTGAAAAATGGGATTTGGTGGAAACGATTTTGGAGTTTGTGAGCTTTCCCCAACATGTCAAGATGGGGTTGGACGAGCAAAAAGAAGTCACTTTTTCCATTCGCAATCCCACCGAGCGGGTCCTTTCACATCTTCGATTCAAATTGGTGGGCGTGAAAGGCAGTGGAATTAGTGTGGTGGGTCCGCAAGACTTTGCGTTGATGCCATTGGAAACCAAGGCCATTACCTTAACTTTGGTAACGCAAAACGATGCGTTGTCCGGATTGTATTCACCCGTGTTAGTGGTGCAGGGCAAGAATGCGTTGGGCAGCGTTCCTTTCAGCTTGGAGGTTGAGGACAACTCCGCGTTGGGGTTGTTGACGGGTCTCGTCACATTTGCGGGGGGACGCGCTATTTGGATTGGATTATTTGTCCTAGCAATTTTATTCGTGTATTGGTTCGGTTCTCACATCCGAAAGGTAAAGCAGGTGTGGGAACGCAAACCAAACAAAATTTAGATGAGGAAAAAATCATGTTTCAAACCCAAAACACCCTTTTTTGGTTGGCCAAGCGCCTGCTTACAAACCCCTTGCGGATTTTTTTGGTGGCGTTAGGCGTTGTCACGCTTGCCTTTTCGATGCAGGGCCATGCGTATACCGCAAACGCGCCTGTTCAGTTGCATGTGGAAACAAACGAATTAACCCTGCAACAAGGATCCGAATTGCCTCTAAATTTGCGCGTTCAATTACCGAATGGCTTGCAGCGCCCCGCTCATTTATCCTTTGATATACTGTACCCTGCCCCTGAATTAAATGTGGATGGGCAACTCAACGATATTGATACGTATATTTCGCTCAACCGCCAAATGCGTATCCGAGCGAATCCAGGGGCTCAACCCGGGGATTATGTGGTTCAAGTCATTTTGCGCACTATCTTGGACAACCGGGTGTATGCGAATAAAGAAACCATTTTGGTCCACGTGGTTCCAAAAACGGCCGTAACCTATTTTACGAGTCCGTATACTACGGCGCCCCCTTCCATCGCCAATATCGCCTTTTCCCAAACAAACGTATCATTACATCGGAACGAGAATGCCGAATTTTCCGTTTCTTTTTTGCATAAAGGGTCGGCGACCGATTATTTAGTCCGTTTGAGTGAGCAGCCGATTGGTATCCAAGTTCGTTTGACGAATGACATCCATCGCTTCGTGGAAAACAACCAAAGCGTGACCGCATTTGTAGAGGTTTCGACGGATTCCAAAACGCCCTTCCAAAATTATCCCCTGCGATTGGAGGTCTATAATTTGGTCACGGGAGAAAAAACCTTTTTGGGAACCGTTTTGGTCCGAGTTGAAAAACAAACGAACCTGGAATTGAGCGTTCCCTTCCGTGAATATTTGGTCGCACAAAATGGAACGCGGGAAACCTTTCTCACGATTACCAATGCCGAATTCAACGAGGAAGATGTAGTGATTGAAACGAGTTCCTCGTTGGTTCAACCCGGCTCGCACATCGTTCATTTGCCTTCCAAGGCGAGCGTTTCCATTCCGATTGTTATCTATGCGGGGGAGGAAATGGGGGGCAGAACAGAAACGATTTACGTGATGAATCCTTCTTTCTCGAAGACGGTTTCCTTTATCGTTCGCACGGTCGAAAAATTGCCCGAACAACCTGTTCCATCCGATGAGAATGTTTCAGGCGTTAGCGGGATCGGAACCGGTTTGATTTCGGGGGCTTTTTCGCCGATTTTAGGGATTCTCATCCTCATTATTGCGGCCTTGCTCATCTTCTCGCATAGTTTCAGGGATTGGGTGCGAAGCAGGCTTCCCAAGACCGCGGAGCCCGAAGCGAGTAAATCGATTGAAAAAACGTCTTGATTTAGTAATTTTCCACGATTCCGCTGGTGAGGCACGCTAGGCAGGTGGCGATGTCGGTGCACGCGCTCGAGCAGTTCTGCACGAGCTTCAAATCCTTGATCGTAAGTTTGAAGATATCCTTTTCTTGTACTTTTTGCGTCTCTTCCGTGGAGAGCATGCCACTGGGGGTAATCGCGATGCTGGTTTTGTAGTCTTTGAATCCGGCAATCGTGAGGTTGAGTTCGTATTCTCCGGGGGAAACCGGTTGGCTTGCATCAATTTCGGTGGGCCTCCCGATGGAAGGGGAGGTGGGTTCTGTGATAGATGCACTCGTTAAATAAGGGGGGTTTGGGCTTCCAAATAGTATTCCTTCCTGGGCGCTCACATTTTTCATGACCCACTTTTTTCCATCGCTTTTTCGTTTGAGGGTGGCTTCTATTTTGGTTTGGATGTCTTTTAATGTCAAAGCATCTCGGGTATCCCCGTCCTGGTTGGGGTCGTTGAATAATGGCGTGTTTTGTTTCAGCTGATTCAATGTTTCATCGCTCAAGCGGAAACGGAAGACCGACTCGATCTTGTCCGAGCTAGTATCGATTTCCAAGGAGGTAAGGTTTTCGTTTCCTATCACCTCGTAATTGATGGTGACTGCTCCGCGTTGCGTGGAAATAAATGTGGCTCTGTAATTGCCTAACGAAATTTTTTCATGTGCAACTTGTCCCCAATACGATTTGGCTGTTCCGTTTTCGAATACGCATAATCGCATGCCGATGGCGGTTTTTCCGAGGTTTCCGATGCCGGGCAACACTATGATTTTGTTGGTGGTAACAGTCGGTGACTTATCTCCGTATTTTTGGTTATAGGTCTGGATGCTTTTGCTCGCGGTCTCGATGGGGTGAGCCACATCCACGCTTATCCCCAAAAGCTCGAGCCAGGCGAGTGGGTAGTCGAAAACCGTTTGTCCGACTATGCTTTTGATGTTGTCCCATGCGATCGCTTCCGCGGTGTCGATGCGGTCGATGATGCTGGCGGCGATGCTTTCATTGCTCGAAAAATGCCACACCTGAACCAAATACTTGTCTTCGTCTGTTTTTGAATCGGTGAAGATGATGTTTCGGGGTTGGAGGAAATATTCTCCCGTATCCGAAATCATGATTTTATTCGCGAGTGTTTTTCCCTCTTTGAATTTATCACCCATCTTGATTCGTTCGATGGAGCCGTTTCCAAGCTCGCATGCGTCGGTTGAAACCGGCGTGGAGGCGTTGGTGGGCGGGGTTCCCGGTATGGGTTGGGTCCCCGGCGGAGTGGGTTGAGGCGTTTGCGTGTAGCGTTGCAATGCCTCTTTCCCGAACCGGAGTTGTCCGATCCACGAACTAATGTCATAGTTTCCTTCCGCACTGTTTTGTTGGCACACGTCGTCGTTTTCCAGTATCCCGTTCCCGATTGAAACATACGAGGTGTATCCCAGATAGGGTTCGAAGTCCAATGCGGTTGCGGAAAAGGTAAATTGCCAGAATGACTGTTCGCAATCCAATCGCTTGTATGCCTCCCCGATTTTTTGGTAAACGTACGCCTCTTCCCCTTCATCTTCCTCTACAATCACAAAGGTTTTGGTGAAATCCGAGCCGGTTCCGGTCTCGATGAGGAAGGCTTGTTTTCCCAAATTTTGGGCCATGAGGTTGAAGAGGGTTCGGGCATCCGCATCGCCTCTGACCACGGGATAATTATTGACGGTTTTGCCCGTGAGTATGGGATTGGATCCGCTTGGATTGGTTTGGGCGTTCACCATTAAGAACCAAAGCACGAATAAACCCAGGATCAGTCCGGCATGCTTGATGGGAAGGTTCATAGGTCTTGTTTGGTGTTTTCTTGGTTTAAATACTTTGAGCCGATTTTACATCCCTATTTAGGTTTTCGTGTGAGTTTTTCCATTTCGAGTAACCAGCCGAGTGCCGAATCGTATTTTCCTTGGCGCAAGTCATTTAGCATCATGCGATAGAATATTTCCCATTGGATGGCTCTCCCTTCATTGCGAATGGTTCGAACGTTGAGCATCATTTGTCTCATTCGTTGGTCTAACCTTCGGTCCAGGTTTTTCATTTCCAAATAACCTACGCGGTGCGTGCGTGGGAACTCGGTTATTTTTCGCTCAAAGTCTTGGTGGATTTGCGGGAGCAAGCGCGCGACTTCGCGTTGGGCGGCCTCGTAACCGGCCCTGACACCCTGTAATTGGGTGGTCTGTTTGATGCGTACCACGTCCATTTTCCGTTCATATTCCTTGGCGGTGGATTGCGAGTATTGTTCAAGTGCCGTGAGGGTCTCGTTGTTGACTTTTATCCTCCAATCAAAAAACTTTTTTCGGGCAGTCCAAAACAAGCGGAATCCCCATTGGGTACCGAATAGTTTTCCTTTGGATGCGGCGATTCCCACGCCTGCTCCGGCCGCCTTCCGTTCTAAAGTGGTTACTTTCGTTTTCTTGCTTTCCATTTTTTTACCGGTTCTTCTCATGAGCCAGGATAGAAAGGGAAATCGTTTAGGGGGTTCGACCTCTTTTCGGTGCACGATATTTCTCCATTCGACGGCGCGTTCAAGGGATAATGCGGGTTGAGTCGTAATTCCCGCAACAGTTGGTACGAAGGATGGAGGTGTTCGAATGGTCCCTGTTTTCTTCGGGATAATGGGAGGTCTTCTTTTTTGGGGGAGGTGCGGGGTGCTGGGTCGAGCGGTTTTGGGAGCGCCCTTTCGTGTAGATGGAATTTTT
>CAYJRE010000004.1:37237-53948 GCA_964372665.1 uncultured archaeon
GTTTGGATCGCGCTCCTCCGGCGGTTTTCCGCTTGGGTGGTTTTCGACTTGTTTTACGCGGCGGCATACGATTTGAAGCCAACGCTTTGGTTCTATTTAAAATCAGTAGATTATCCGCTCGCGCGATATCTGTTGGTGGTTTTTTGAGGGTAGATTTGGATTAGCAGTTTTATATAGGCGAATCTTTTTTTGCTGGCATGGTGAGTGCGATGAAAAGCGATGGGAATGACCTGCAGGATAAGGTGGCTTTGTCATTGGCGAGTGGCAGGGTTCGCCGGGTTCCGACTGGAATTCCGGGGTTCGATGAGCTCGTTGAAGGGGGTTTCGAGGAGAAGACGAATACGTTGCTCGCGGGGTATGCGGGCACTGGTAAAACCACTTATTCGATGCAGTTTTTGTATAATGGTGCCGTGCGTTGGAACGAACCCGGGGTGTATTTGAGTTTTGCCGAATCCAAGGAGAGCATTTTTCGTCATTGTTTGAATTTCGGGTGGGATTTTTATACGTTGGAAAAGCAAGGCCTCGTAAGGCATTTGTTTTACAAAGCGCACCAAGTCAACAAGCTGTTGGAAGAGGGGGGAGGAACTGTTCGCGATACGATTGCTGAAATTGGCGCGAAGCGCTTGGTGATCGATTCGATTACCGCGTATGGATTGCTGTTCCGCGATGATTACAAGCAGCGCGAAGCCTTGTTGTTGTTTTTTGAAATGTTGGTCAAGTGGGGGTGTACCAGCCTGATCATTGCCGAGCAAATGACGGGCGGAGTGGATGTTCGTGCGGGAGAAATCGGTTTCCTCACGGATGGAATCATTTCGTTCTCGTACGCGCAACGATTAGATGAGGAAGGCTCCGCGATTCGTCACCACATGCTCGAAATTTTGAAGATGCGGGGGACCGATCATTATAATGGCGTGGTGGAGATGCAGTTTACAAAGCAGGGAATTACCGTTAAGAAACCCAAAGAGATTTAGCCCCTTTTAATCCACGTGTGTTTTTTGGCATTATGCTTTAATTTCTCCCCTTCCTAGTGGGTTCATGCCTCGCTCGATTCGGTTTTCGATTGAAAGCCTCTCCAAGTCGCTGGGCAAGGAGCAATTGTACGCGCTCGGTTTTCCTTCCACGGGCCAGCTCGAGCTTTCGCAAGTGGAAGAAAAGGTGTGGATACTCTCGTTACCCAATGGTCAAGCCCACTTGGGTGCGGATAATGACTTTACTCTTACTTCGTTGCATGAGAAGGTGTTGCGATTGCTCAAGACGCATAAGACCGCGGACTTGATCGAGGGTCGTTTCGAGAAGCTCTTGTCTCCAAACGAGTTGCAGGCGTTCAATGAACTGAAGCAACGGGGTCGAATCGTCTGCATGAAGTCGAGCCCAAAATTTGATAAGGGTATTTATCGCGAACCCCCCGCGAGTGCGATTCATCCATCCTCGTTTTCAATTCCCATCCAGGAGAAACCCGTGGAAGAATACTCGTTGTTGCACGATGGGTTCATGGTCTTGCGTTCCGAAGGGGCGGCGAAAGCCGCGAGCTATGATTTGGGGGAGCGGATCAAGAACGGGGAAGTGAAGGGAATCAAGTCGTTTGATGGGTTTTATTACATTATTGAAAACGCTCTCTTGGAAAAATTTTCCCCCATCCTCCAAAAGATGGTTCAAACCAACAAGAAGGTCGGCCTTTCCCAGATAGCGGAAGAGTCGCATGTCCCCCTCGTGCTTGCGCGCATCGTGCTGGAATTCGGGAAGGAAGAGGGTAACATTATCGAAAAGCAAAAAAATCTTTTTGCGTGGGTAGGCTAAGGCGGGGTAAAAAGAATGCGCGTGTTGTTGCCCGTGTTATCTCCCGAAGATGCCAATGGGCCTTTAATCGAACAGACTTTGCAGGATGCGTCCGTCGTGTACGTGTTATTGGTATTGGATCGTTTTTCTCCCTCTTCCAAATTCGGTTTCAAGGCCAGCGACATCATGCTGGGGAGAGAAACCGTGGAAAAGGTGAAGGACGAAATCAAGAAGAGAAAACGATTATGCAATGATATCATGGAATGGGGTCACACGTTGGAAAAGATAGCCCAAATAGCGGAGATGAAGCAGGTCGAAAAGATAGTGTTGTTCAACTCGCAAAACAGTGAACATTTTGTGCACACCGTGAACGATTTGCAGAAACTCACGAAGATACCGGTACATGTCATTCCAAAGGGATGATTATTATACCAAAAGGAATTGTTTGCGTGGAACCCCCTATGTCTAAACAGAGCATTCCCCGATTCCAGCCCGATCCTCGTAAGACCCTGAGCGAAAGGCAAGTAAATGATTATTAAAGATATCCAAGAAAAACTGTGAAATTAAGCTAGAACCCCAAAAACTGCACGTCCTTCGTTTGCTTTCGATATTTTTCTACATCCGCATCGAATTTTTCAAGGAATTTTTTCAATTTTTCGCATGCGAGCTCTTTTAATTCTCCCGAAAGCATTTTTCCGCTCGCATACTCGTCATTGATTTTCTTCAATTCTTTGTCGCTTTCAACCAAATGTTGCCTCATCAACTCAAACACCATGTCTTTTTCTATTTCCGCTCCTAATTTTCGGTGTTCTTCCACTGTTTTTCGTCCGCCTGTGACACCGGATTTGATTATTTTTTCCGCGTTTTTGGGATCCTCGGGGATGGAAATGTTTCCTTTGGGGTTGGATTTGGACATCTTGGCTTTTCCGTCCAACGAGGGAAGGAATTGGTTGTATAGCGAAGAGATGGGCATGAATCGTTTGCTGGATTCTATCTTGTGCAAGTAATCCCGGCACAACCGGATGTGGGGCTCTTGGTCAATACCCACCGGGATGATTCCGGGAATGGGTTTTCCGTGCCTCTCCTGCGGGTAGAGCATGTCCCCTATTTGGTTCACTGCCGCCATGATGCGGCCAGGCTCCGCGTTTCCATACACTCCTTTGAATTCGTTTAGGGTTATTTTTTGCGCGGCCTCGAAGGCCAGTTTGGTTACCGTGCGGTTTTCGCTTTGGAAATAGAATTTTGTTTTTTCGATGTCCAACCCCAATGCCAAATAGGCGGGGATGTGGAAATGCATTGCGCGTTTCCTCCCTTCTTCCACGCTCACGCCGCGCGTGGCCGCGGATTCCAAATCCGCCACTAAAACAAACGTTTCAGCGCCTTGTTTTTGAAAATATTTCACGTTCTCCACCACGGATTTGTTTCCGAAATGCAGTTTGTCCGCGCTCGGCATGATTCCCGTGAGCACGTAAAACGGTTTTTTGGTTTTGATGCACTCCGCAATCCGCTTCAAGTCCCTTCCCGCGAAATTGATTCCCCTTCGCATGAGGCGATTGGGACTAGGAAAAAGGTTGGGGTCGAATAATTCCAACCCGAAATGGAGAGCCGTTTTTTTGTAGTCGTGGATTAGCCCTTCTCCCCACGGGTCGATGCGCTCGCTGGTCATTTTTTCAAATCCATTTGCGTTTGATTTCCTTGATTTTATCGAAATCGGTGTCTTCCGAGTATAAATAGTCTGCCTTTTGTTGAATACTGGTCGCGGCATGAATGGCATCTCTTGGTTTGATGGAATAGCGTTCGATTAACTCTTGAGTCCTGTTTAGGATCAAATTATCCACTGAAATAATTTCAATATTTCGAAGAGTTAGGAATGTTTTTCCGGCTTCCCGTGAGGCTTCGATGCCGCGCTCAAGTCGCGTTTTCCAGACCACTTCGTCGTAGGTCAGGCTGGCCGTGCATGCAGCTATTTTTCCTCGCACCAATTCATCCAATAAGCCGATTGCGTATTCCCCTTTCTCACTCCGATTGAGTAGGGCGTATAGAAAAACTCCTGCGTCGAAATAATTCATCCCTTGATCCTCTTGTGTCGTTCCTTCATTTGGCTTTCGTAGGATTCATTTAGGTCTATTTTTTCGATTGATTTTCCCATTTTAGCTATTCTCCGGAAAACCATGATGGGGTCTTCCAGGGGTTCGGCTCTCTGCACGCGAATGTTTTTTTCGCTATCCATTTCGAAAATAACTTCGGAATTTGGGGCGATTCCCTTCGCTTTTCGCATGGCGATGGGGATGACGGCTTGTCCTTTAGAACCTATCTTAACTTTTTGGCGCAAAATAGTATGACTCATAGTTATACTTGGTATGACTACTATTTATGCCTTTCCGCTCTTACTGCTTTTCGTCTTTTTTACTTGATAATGCACGCGAATGGTTCCGCCGGGCAATGTTTTTAGATGAAGGAGTTTGAGCTTCGCCTCGAATGGAAGTCCATGGAAGAGGTTGGTTCCTTTTCCCAATGCGATGGGTTCGATGTCCAATATCGCTTCATCCACGTGATTGCCATTCATGAAGCTCGCGTTGAGAGTTCCGCCCCCGCAAATGCAAACCGTATCAATCCCTTTCTCTTTAAGTCGGCGTAGCAACGATTGAGGGGATTGTTTGACTACATGCACGTGTTTTCCTTTCAGGGACAATTCTTTTTTTCGGGTCAAAACGTAATAGTTCGTTTGCGGGAAGAATTCTTTATCGCTCATGAGCTGATACGTCTTTCTTCCCACAATGGCATGTTTTGTCTTTTTGAGCAAGCGGCCATAGTTTTTCCACTGGTTTTTGGAAACCCATGAGACATCGTCTTTTTCTCCTGCAATCAGCCCGTTGGCAGTGGTGGCGAGGTACAATAGCGTTTTCACGGCCGTATTTTCATTTTTCTCGCTTTTAACCATTTGGCGGTTCACCTTCCATTCCTTTTTATTTATCCTTTATTTGGGTTATTTTGGTTAATTCCTCTTGCAATTGTCTCGCATTCTCATATACTATTCTATGGAAGCCGTATTCCCTTGCCTTTTCGACAATCGGTTGTTTGTCGTCAATCAGCACGCATTTTTCCGGCTTTGTCCGAGTGAGGCGATTGGCTTCCTGGAAAATGTCCCTATTTGGTTTCATCATTCCGGTCTTTGCCGACAGGATAATGGAGTCAAATCCCTCATAAGCGCCTTTTTCGGCATTGTAATCCGCGCTCAGGGTGGAGACATTTGAAATGATTCCGACAACCAATTTTTGTTTTAAACCCAAGGCAAAATGCCGCGTTTCCGTATTCTCGTGATACGTTTCCCAACATGTTTTTTTCCACAATGATTCTAAATCTTTTCGTTGAAGAAAATTTTTTTTTTTTAGCCAAATTAAAAAAGTCGGATCGCGACAATTTTCCAGTGTGCAAGTCAAGGTAATATGGTTCCTCCCATGATTTATACTCGGCGAAAGGGATGTTCAGTCGCTGGGAAAAAAGGGTGGTGGCCTCCTTGAAACCGCTTTTTAGCACTCCCCCCACATCAAAGAAACCGTCCCGAATCATAGAAAAATTCTAACGTTGCGCTTCCATATAGGCTTGCCGTGCCAATGTGATCGCTTCTTGCAATCGTGAATCCGAATCCACTATTAATTCGATCCATCCTTGTTTGAATTCGTGTGGGTCGCGTGGGGGATTGGCTGCCCTCAATTGGATCGCGCGCTGTTGGTGTGTTTTTCCGAGTTTGGTTCGGAATTTGATTTCGCGCATCGTGTAATTCATTTCTGCAAACACCTTGTTTTTGTACGCGAAAGAATCCCCCAATCCTCTTCGGGCGTGCTCCACTTTCGGCCAGCGCTTGACCCCTTCCATAATCGTTTTTGTCCATCGCTCCACGTCGGTTGGACCGCTTGCGAGTGTTATATTTTGGTTCATCGGCATTTCCCCCCACCTATCGCTATATTCGCCGTACTGGGATTGAACAGTAATTCCAAAACGGTGCGGAAATAAAAGGGTTGGCCGAAAAGAAGCGGTAATCCCCTGAAAATGAACATAATTTAGGGGGTCACCCGAGGAGCGCGGACACGATCACAAAGTACACGATGATGGAGGACACGTCGGATATGATGGTGGCAAAGGGCCCGCTTCCTAAGGCGGGGTCCATCTTCATTTTCTGGAACAGGAACGTCGTCGCGAGCGAGCTCGAGGCGGAAATCATGAGGGTGAGGGACATCGCGAGCGCAATGATTCCCGATGCTCGCGCGTCTCCCCACAAAGTGGATGCCGCTAAAAACACTAAGCCCCCGATACAGAGGCTGATAAAAAGCGAGATGACAAGCGTCCGGAAAGCGTAGGGCACCGTTTTTATTTCTTTGCCCATGAGCGCGAGGTCGCGGATGAGCAACGTTTGGTTTTGCGTCCCGAGCGCATTGCTCATGTAGAGTATCGCGGGGATGAAGAAAGCGAAGATGATATGGGTGTCCAACACCGCTTCGAACTGGTCGATAATCCCTGCCGCGAAGATGACCCCTGCGAGTCCCACGAGCAACCACGGCAAGCGGTGCGAGATGCTCGTGAGCACCGGAATATGCATCGTGTCCTCATACTCGAGGTGCGAGCGGTGCACTCCCCCGAATGTCAGGATGTGTTCGTGAAGCGCGCGGTTGATGATGTGCAATATTTTGTTTGTTTCAATGACTCCCTCGAGTTTTTGGTTTTTGACGATGGGAATCGCCCGTAAGTTGTGCTGCAAGGCTAATTTAGCAATTTTTTCTCTTCGCGTTTCGGGGGAAACCGTGACGATTTCCCTTTTCATGACGTGTTTCAATTCCATTTTTTTGGGGTGGGAGAAGATATCCCGAATCGATACGACTCCGACGAGTTTTTGGGCCGAGTTCACCACATAAATGTAGTCGAGCGTATCAAAGTCAAGGCTGTTTTGGCTGATATAGGCATGCACCTCCCCCACGTTCCACGTGTCGGGCACCACCGGGAATCGTTCCGATACGTAATGCGCGGCCATTTCCTTGTCCATTCTTTCCCGGAACTCGGGGCGGATAGCCCATTCTTTTTTTTTGGAGCGATATTTTTTCAACGTCACGTTGGACAAAAAAAATGTCTCCGACATTAAAAAAGAGAAGGTAATGAAAAGAGGGGTTCGCCCCTGCCTTTTTTTTTCGTGGAGCCCCTGTTAAGTGGAGCGAGTCGGTCGCGAAGGGGAGAAAACTAGTTGGACAAAAAGGAGAGTAGGTTTCCTTGTGCGATGTCTTCCTTTTCGACGCCTTCTACGGAAATTCCCACTGTCATTCCTTGTTTGGCGACCGTGCAATTGGGATACTTGCTCTCGATCTCGGTGACGCGAAACGTTTTCCCATTTTGGGAAACCCCAATCATGTTCGGAGCAATGACTCCGGAAGCGACCTTTCCGATGATGTATACCCCGCCGAAACCCAAAAAGGTGGAAACCTTTTGGACTTCTAATCGCGGCTCCGCCCCTTTAGGCACTTTGATGGAATCCTCGGGTCGGTGGAGGATTTGGACTTCCGAGGCCACGCTGAACTTATTCCGGCTATTGCCGAACGTTAAACTGACTAAACTCATTCTTTTTTCACCCCATCTCAATTTTAAGGCGCTTTTTTCTCGTAAAAGACATTCTTTAAGGTTCTGGTTGGAAAAACCAAACCATCTCCCCTGAAAGGACTTTGAGTTCTATACTCTGGACTTTATATTCCTTTTCCCCAGTGAAGCGGTTTTTGTTTCCAAAATAAACCCTAAACTACTGTTTTTCGGATAAATGCCGCCTAAATTGTCCCACACTCCAAACGAAAACCAACTTTTTTTCGTTGTAAAACGTAATATGCTCGGTTTTTGGGATTTTCGAGTTAACCCGCAATCTAAAAAAGGGTTTTTTCCTCATTCAGGAGTATGCTTTCTTCGCTTCGGAACGCACTCAACCCCTTGTTTGTGTCGTTAGCGTATCCGTTTATTGCCTTACGCATTCATCCCAAATGGGTCACCTTGCTGGGGGTTCCCGTCGCGCTCGCCTGCGGGTTGTATGCCTATGCCACCCAGCAATGGGGGCTGGCTCTTTTGCTTTTGGTGCTTTCGGGTCTCCCGGATGCCATCGATGGTTCGGTCGCCCGTGCCTTGAAACTCCAATCCCTTTGGGGCAATTATTTCGAGACGATGGTCGACAAGCTCGTGGAAATCCTCATCTTTATCGGCCTTGCATTTGTGACCCCTGTTTCCGCGATTGCCGCGTTGGGTTTTGGGTTGTGGTCGAGTTATGCCAAGCCCCGCGTGGCGTTGGTCATCATCACCGACAACCGGGATTGGCCCGCGATGGGCGAGCACGCGGACAAAATGGTCATTTTGTGGTTGGGCACATTATGGGCATTTTTCTATCCGGCCAGCGGTGTTCAAATTTTGAATTACACATTATTGATTATCGCGCTCATCACTTTCATTGGCACGCTCCAGCGCATGCAGTATGCCAAAAAACTGATTGAAGAGGCCGAAAAAAAGGGGGAGATTTTGCCTTATCTCAAACAAGGAAGGGAACGGTAATTTCACTTATATTTTCTACTTATTTTGTTCAACGCTAAAATAAGTTCGCTTCGCCAATCCGTTTTCAATTGGCTTTTGATGAGTAAAACTATTTTTCTATCATGGGTCGTTAATCTTTTCCCTTCAAGTCTTCTGCATGATAACAAAATTACAAAATCCTTATCAGTTGAAAGGACATATTTACGCTTTTCTTTTTCGCTCGCATAGGTTGTTAGTTTAAGCTTTGATTTTCTTTTCGTCAGAATTCGTTGATATAATTTATCCTGCTTTAACTTTCGTTCAAGTCTTTTTTTAGAATATCCATGGTTAACATAATAATCCTCTATTTTTTGTAAAGACTCTTTCATAAAATAGGGTAGTCTTCCGGGCTATTAAATGCGGCTTATAAAAAAGGCGGCGTCACCTCACCGGTAAATCTAAAAGTGATTCCCTTCCCTTTATGCGTATGAATGAGAATCGTAATCCTCCCAAACCGAACAATGCTAATCATCGTGCCAACTCCAACCCTCCAACAATTAGCATCGAACAGTTTCTAAACCTTGTCCAACTCAAAACCGCCACGATCATTGAGGTTGATCCTGTTCCAGGGAAAGACAGGTTATACCAATTGAAGATAGAGGTAGGGGATGAAACCCGGACGATTGTGGCTGGAATCAAGGGGTTGTATTCGCCGGAAGAATTAATGGGCAAGACCATTGTGATTGTTTCCAACCTCGAACCCAAAAAGCTGGGTGGGATAGAATCGCAGGGAATGTTGCTCGCCGCCCAAGACAATGAAGGGAAATTCTCGTTGGTCGTGTGCGAAAGGCCCGTGAAGAGCGGAACGATTATACGCTAATTTCATGCTATTCCACCCATGCCTGAATACAACTGCGACTTGCATTATCACGGCCCCTACGCGGGTGGGGTTTCCAAGCACATGAGCATTCCTATTATCGCGCAGCAAGCGCAGTTGAAGGGGTTGCAAGTCGTGGTCACCAGTGACTCTACTCACAAGGATTGGTTGAAACACTGCGAGGAAAATTTGGTGGAAGTGGAAAACGGCGTGTACAAAAACGAAAAATTTGACACGCAATTTTTGGTGGGTACTGAAGTGCAGGACCAGATGCGTGTGCATCATTTGATTTATTTGGAGGATTTAACAAGGGCCCAAGAATTAAGAGAAAAATTATTACCATATGGCAATTTAGATCATGCGTTAGGCGGAAGACCCCAATTGAAGCTAAACCCCGAAAAGTTGGCTGAAATCGTCGAAAAAGTTGGTGGGATTATCGGTCCTGCTCATTCCTTCACCCCTTATTTTGGGGTTTATGCGCATTATGATTCCATTCAGAAAGCCTATGGGACATTCGGAAAGAACATTCATTTCATGGAATTGGGATTGAGTGCGGATTCGTATTTCGCGGATTTGATTCCCGAAAATCATCAGTATCAATTCGTCACATTCAGTGACTCGCATTCCCCGTGGCCCCACCGCATCGGGAGAGAATTCACGCGCATCCAAATGCAAAAACCCAGTTTTAGCGAGTTGAAAAAGGCGTTTGAACACAAAAATGAGAAATTGATTACATTGAACGCGGGCTTGAATCCGCGCGAAGGAAAATATCACTTGACGGCCTGCAACCTGTGCTATATTCATTACTCCCTTGAAAAAGCCCAGCAATTGAAATGGAAATGCACGCAGTGCAATGGCACTATAAAGCGTGGTGTGCGAGACCGTATTTTGGAATTATCGAATGGGGATAAAATCGAAAAGCACCCTGCCTTTCGTCCCCCGTACAAACACTTATTACCCCTCGCGGAAATCATCCAAATCACCTTACAAGCGAAAGCCCCCGAGTCCGAAGGCGTGCAGAATATTTGGAAACAATTCGTGCACGCGTTTGGAAATGAAATCAACGTATTGTTGAATACTCCTTTTGATGAACTCAAAAAAATAAACGAGAAAGTCGCCCAAAGCATCGATTCGTTTCGCAAGGGTTTCGTGGTGTATTTCCCGGGCGGCGGGGGGAAATACGGGACGCCCTACATTTGCCATTCCGAAGAGGAAGCGCAGCGCTTGCAAGCCCAAATCGACCAGGGAAAGCATCCTTCCCAGAAAAAGTCGCAGAAGAGCTTGATGGAATTCTGAAATCAGCCCAAAATGTTGATCAAATACGGTATCACTGCAAACGTGGCAAGCATGCTTCCCAAGTTGCATAGCACGGTAATCAACAGAATTTGTGTCACCCTGTTCTTCCGAAACGCGCTAATGCTGTTCAACTGATTCAAGTTCGTGAAATCCTTCACATTTGGGGAATTGCGTTTCGCTTCCAGACCAGCGGCAATCCATCCGGCCGCGATTAAGGGATGTAACGCCGCAAACCATGCTGTGAGAAACACTCCAATCGCGGTCGTCCAATGGGCTCCGCCGAGCAATGCTCCCAATGCAGCCAATATTCCGTGCCCCACAAACCAGAACAAAAAGAATTGCAGCGACAATTCAACCCCTTTTTGCCAAAACAACCAAATAATGATTCCAATAAAGGCCAGCAAAATACACCATTCCCCATATCTTGTTTTTTTCTTGGTGGGAACAATCGTCAATTCCTGCAGAGGAATTAATTGATCCTTTCTCCCTTCTTTGTGCGCCAGCAAATGACTCAAAATTCCGTTTACATGTCCCGCACCCACAATCGCCACTATTTTTTTTCCGGGGCTCTGGATGAGCGCGTGAGAAATGTACACATCCCGCTCATCCACCAGTGTTTTTTTCAATTTTGGATATTGCTTGGACAATTCTTCCATGAGTTTGGTGATCAAATCGGTTTGCTTCATTTCCTCAATTTTTTTCTCGTCGATTTTGGTTTCTTCTCCAAATAATCCCACAATCAAACTTCCGCCCAATTTTATTTTTTCCAGGAAGCTGATGCTGGCCAATGCTCTTTTCATGGTGATTTGCAAGCTACGATCCAGCAACAACAATGGGATTTTCTTTTCCTGCGCTTTCTTCACCGCTACCAGCATTTCTTCACCGGGTTTGACTCCGACCTTTTCTCCGAGCTGGCGCTGCAATCCCGCCAAATACAGATTCAACAACACCAACCCCGCTTGCCCTTGTTGGATAAGCGTTAGTACATTCGTATTTTCCCATCTGTTCCCACCCAACAATTGGTGCAAGCGTAATTCATCCAGCTCAACTCCAACAATATCGGGTTTTTCTTCTTCGATCGTTTTTTCGGCCAGTTCCACGCTCACTTTAGAAATATGCGCGGTTCCCACCAGAATAATTTCTTTTTCACCCAGTTTGATTCGAGAAAGAGTCATCGTATGGGTTTGTATTTCCTCACGTGTTTTAAACCCTTTAACACCCAAACTCTTTGGTATGGACGATTTACCCGCTCAGCCGGTTGTTTCCGTTTCCTCGCCCAAACTTTCTCTAGAGTTAGTGCAGGTTTTGGCCTGTCCCTTGGACCACTCCGATTTGGGGTATGATGAAGTCAACAACCGACTCACGTGTACCAAATGCCAGACCATTTTTCCAATCGTGAATGGAATACCCAACATGTTAGTGCAAGAAAATAGTGTCAGTGAACCGAAATGATTATCATCGATTTGGAATTCACGGGCTTGGACCCCGAGAGACACGGTATCGTGAGCTTGGCCGCGATGGATTTCGAAAATCCCAAACGAGTTATTTATTTGGAGTGCAAGCCCCGACCTGGCGCTGAATTTGATGCGGAAGCGAGCGAAGTGCATGGGTTTACCAAAGAATACACCGATAAACTATCACTGTCGGAAAAAGAATTGGTACAGCAATTCCATGAATTCGCGTTGAAGTGCGAGAAAAAGGTGCTTGCAGCGCAAGTCCCCCAAATGGATGTCGAATTCTTGCGCCGCGCGTACGAGCGGTATGAACTAGATTGGATTTTCGGGCATCGGTATATCGATTTGTTCTCCATTTGTTTTGCCCACTTGATTCATTCGGGTTTGCCCGTGCCCTACAAATACAATGTTCCCGATTTGAGTCTGGATACGATAGCGCGGTACTGTGGACTCGCCGTGCGTCCCGGCAAGCACAACGCGCTCGAAGATGTGAAAATCACCGCGGAATGCTTATCACGCTTGTTGCATGGGAAAAACTTATTACTGGAATTCGAAAAACAGGGAGTTCCAAAATTTTCTATCAACAAAAAGTTTGGGCAGATGCATTAACGAGTTTGGCGACCAAAAATGGTTTTCCTACTCACTAATTTTCAAATACAGCCTTTAGATTTGCCTTGAATCTGCGTTCAAACTCTTCGAATTGATTACCAAGAATTTGTTTCACTCTTTCCCCTATTTCCTTGTTTTTATCTGGAGTATTCGGATCGATTTCTAAAAGATAGAGAACTTTCCTTCGTTGACCACCAAAAATTCCCATCTGGCGTAATGCTAAAACCGCTGCAAGACTTTGGATTTCTTTAAAAGACAATTTCCTAAGATCGGATACAGATTTTAATTCACCGCGTTTGTTCATGATCCGGGTGCCAAATTTTTTCCGTATGATGGATCCGGCTTCCTTATCGGCTATGAAGGTGGATTTCAATATGATGAAGTTTTTCCTTCGTTGGCGCGTCGCGGCATGCTCTTGGGGGGAAATCTTTCGGGGATTTGGCATACGTAGATTCCATTTTTCGTGCATTTAATCTTATTCAGGGCAGTTCTCTCATCAATCCAAAGTCATACACGTTGTCTTCCACCAACCACGCCCGAAAATGGTTTATGTTTTGTTTCAAAAAAGGAGATAGTGCCCCTTCTCGCGGATCCGTTCCTACATTGGCAAAATTGAAGCTCGGCAACACAATCAATCTTTTTTCTTTCCAGTTTCCCACCAAGAAACACTTGTATTTTTGGCGCGTGGCCCCGTCCTGCAATTCCACGGCAGGATGGTCATGTCCAATAATGATATTTTTTGCTTCCGTAAATTTTTTGTCTTCGGGGATTTCGTGTCCGTGGCAAACGAATGTGTTGGAATGCTCCAAAAAGATCCCGCGCTGATTCAATTTCACTTTGGCGAAGCGCGCGATGGGCTCGATGGCGATGTCGTGGTTTCCTTTCACAATCGTAATTCTGTCCGTATGCTTGCTCAGCAATTCGAGCAAATCAATCACTTCTCTCCATTCTTGGTTGGATGCCTTTCCAAAACCGTGCTTGATATCCCCATTGAGTACGATGTGCGAAATATGTTTTTTGGTTTCGAATATTTTCTTGAGGTGTTCCTTTACTTCATGATAATTGAAGCGCGGGACGAAAACCCCTTGATTGTTGAATTGCTCCTCCATTCCTAATTGCAAATCGGACAAGATGAGACAATCGTCCGCAGGGATGTGCAGAGCCAAGTCGAATGCGGAAAACCCGGGAGCTAATTCTACTGGGGTCACGGGCACATTGAGCGTTTTAGGATTTTTTTCAGGCATGGACGATTTTGGTTTCAACATGTTGCATTACTTTATCGTGCATGCGCTTGATAAACGTGAGCCGGTCCTCGAGCTTGACGATATCATAGTGCCCTTGTGCCACTAAATTGAATGCAAACGGAGAAAACGTACTTAACGGCAATATTTTGACCCCGATCATCCCTTGTTCGATGGCGGTGATGATTTCTTTGGCATGATGAATGTCCATCAAATCCTCCATGACTTCGCGTCTTGCTTCTCGTAAAATGGGAAAGTTGGGATCAATCCGGAGGACCGCCGATAACAAAAGTCTGGAGCTCATTTGCTGTCTTCCCACGCTTTTAACACGGCCCATGTACGTGCGCAGAATCATGAGTGCGCGCGTCGCGCAATGACGGAAACGCCGGCGGAGCACTTCCGAATCTCGCAAGGCGACTTCTAGAATCTTTTCGAATTCCCAAGAATGGACCACCGAAATGAGTTTTTCAGGGGAAACCTTGGTTCCATATCGTAATACAAACCCGTTGTCTCCCAACAAAATGTCCACATCCTGGTGAATCAATCTTCCGAGGGCATACGCGTACGCCCGGGAAAGCGCGTCATTTACGCGACGCCCGAACAAGGTGTGGAAAACCAAATTATTCAAATTATCGGAATCCCGCACCTGCTCAACCAAGATTTTTCCATGCTGGGGTATTTCAGCAAACAAATGTTGCTGCAAAAAATACTCATAAATGGCATTCGCAGCGTTGTGGTCCACATACAAATAGTGGTCGATGAATTCGAGTATTTCTTTCTTTGATTTCCGGCCGTGCAGTTTTTCGTGCATCAATTTCCTGAATTTTTGGATTTCAATAGCTAAATCGTAGGAAAGGGGAAGCATTTCCGATACCCATGAAGGAACGGTGGGCAGTTTTCCTACCGTGGCTTTGGCTTGCACCGTCATTCCGCGCGCGAATTGGAATTCGAACGTGTGTCCCCCCAAAACGAATGTGTCATTCCGTTTCAATCGGTCCAAAAAGGCTTCATCGAATGTTCCAATCTTATGCTCACCTACCTTTACGGTAATTTTGGCTTCGTCGGGGATCGTTCCCACATTGGTCATGTAAATCATGCGCGCGACTTTTCCTCTTTTTCCCATGATTCCGGTTTTTTCATCAATCCAAATTTTCGCGTAAACATGTCTCACTTCTAGTCCGGCATACACGCCGGATAAATAATCCAATACTTCCTGGAATTCGGTGCGTTTGAGTTCCGAATAGGGGTAGGCTTTCGTAACTTCCTGGTACACGTCTTCCATTTTCATGGGTTCGTTTACGACCATCCCAAAAATGTGCTGGGATAACACGTCCACGCATTTTTTTGGGACGTAAATCCGGTCAATGTTCTTTTCGATCGCGTTCTTGAGCAAAACTCCGCACTCTACTAAATCATCGCGGTCCAATACCACTATCCGCCCTTTTACTATGTCGTGCAGTTTGTGTCCGGATCGCCCGATTCTTTGAAGGGCACGCGCCACGCCTTTCGGGCTCCCGAGTAACACGACCAAATCGATGAATCCAATGTCAATTCCCAATTCGAGTGAGGTCGAGCTCACGCACACCTTCAATTCTCCTTTTTTCAACCGGTTCTCAACCTGTAAGCGATGCTCCCGTGACAAGCTGGAATGGTGCGCGCCGATGAATCCTTCGTACTTGTGGGGGTATTTGTCCTTCAGGTGATGAACAATTCTTTCGGTGGCCGCCCTTGTATTGGTAAAGACCAAGGTCGTGCGGTGAGATGAAATCAACTCATCCAGCGTGCGATACACGGCTTCGTCCATTCTTTTTTGGTTCGTATTCACCAGATCCGGTAATGGAGAAAGCACTTTCATGTCCATTTTTTTGAGGTGCGAAATATCCACGACTTTGCACGCTCTCGGTTTTCCATTTTCGTTGTTCCCAACCAAGAAATGGCCGACTTCTTCCAAGGGTGCAACCGTGGCGCTCAACCCAACTCGTGTTAATTCCGGGGAAATGCGATTCAATATTTCCAATGTCAATGATAATTGGGTTCCCCGTTTTCCGGAGGCCATGGCATGAATCTCATCCACAATCACCCATCGTGTTTCTTTCATCGATAATGAAAACTTCGGGGCTGCCAGCATGATCGCTAATGTTTCGGGCGTGGTGATGAGGATATGCGGTGGTTTCTTGAGCATCGCGGCTCGTTCGCTTTGCGGAGTGTCTCCCGTGCGCACGCCCACGCGGATGGGGTATTCTTTCTTGATTTTTTTTGCGGCTTTCTGGACTTCTTCCAAGGGCTCTTTGAGGTTTTTTTCGATGTCGTTGGAAAGCGCACGCAATGGGGAGACGTAGACGCAATACACTTTGTCTTCCAGTTGTTGAGCGTCCGATAAGTGCATTAATTCACTCAATACTGCGGCAAATGCCGACAACGTTTTTCCAGTCCCTGTTGGAGCGGAAACGAGGATGTTTTGCCGGCGGTGAATGTTCACGATGGAATAGAGCTGGGGCTCGGTGAAACCCTTGAAATGGTGCTTGAAATACCCCCCCAATAAGGGGTGTAGGGAGGCATACACTTCGGATTCGGGAAACTTCTCTTTGAGCGTGGCAATCATACACTATATCGGGGAAACAGGCCCATACAAAAGAGCGCGGAGATAGGGTTAAAATGCGTGAGGAGAGGGAAAAGCGCCGAGAAAAATTATTAAGCGGTATCGAATGAAGAACATGTGCCTCCCAAACCCAGACATGGTTCTCCCGAATGGTCGGCTCATCGGCGTAAAAGGCACGAGCGTATCAGGCAGGCTGCGGCGGGATTACCGGGGGAAGTTATTCACGAGCGTGCTCATCGGCGATTGCTCAAATGGTTTTTGCGCATGCGCTCTCCATTATCACTGAAACTCCCACGCCCGAAGCCCCTGCCTTTCAGGCAGGGGTAAAGGC
>CAYJRE010000005.1:0-13969 GCA_964372665.1 uncultured archaeon
AGGACGAGGTATCAGACCTTTTTGATCGAACTTTTTTCTAAAAAGTTCGAATGAACTCCCATCCATAGGTTTAAGAATTCCGAACGCGTGAAAACTCGTCCCCCAATGCGACCCGAAACCGGAGAGGGTTCGGGAGAAAACTGAAAAAAGATTCGAGACTCGTCAGACGCACGAGTAAAGGGCGGTGGTACCATGAATGAAGTCCAAGCGGAAACCGTGATTCCCAACATCAAAAAGCGGAGTGGAGCGGTTGTTTCATTCAATCAAGACAAAATCACGATGGCCATCACCAAAGCCTTTCACGCGATTGGAAAATTTGACGAAACACTCGCGTTGAAAATCTCGGACAAAGTCGTGGAACGACTAGTCGACGAAAAACAAACGCACCCCGAAGAAAGCATTCCTGCAGTAGAACACATCCAGGATTTGGTGGAAGAAGAATTGATGAAGAGCGGGGAAACGAAAGTGGCAAAAGCCTACATCTTGTACCGACAAAAACGGACCGAAGAACGCGAATTGAAACACGCCATGCTCGGCATGCCGGTGGACACGAAAGTGGGAATCAACCAATTGCGCGTGCTGAAAGAACGATACCTGCTCCGCGACGAAAAAGGAAAAGTGATTGAAACGCCGGAACAGTTATGGAGAAGGGTTTCCGACAACATTGCGAGCGCGGAACGGATGTATGGCGCAACCGATGAAATCGTCCAATATTGGTCGGACCGGTTTTACCAGCTCATGGAACGAATGGAATACATGCCCAACACTCCTACTCTGATGAACGCGGGAGCGCCTCTTCAACAGCTTTCCGCCTGCTTTGTATTACCCGTCGAAGACACCTTGGAAGGGATTTACGAAACGCTCAAACACCAGGCCTTGATCCACCAATCCGGGGGGGGAACCGGCTTTTCCTTCACACGGCTAAGGCCAAAGGGAAGCATGGTCAAAAGCACGAAAGGAGTAGCCACGGGACCCGTGGGATTCATGTCCGTGTACAACGCCAGCACAGAAGTCATCAAGCAAGGGGGGAAAAGAAGAGGGGCGAACATGGGCATCCTGCGATGCTTGTCAGGAGAAACGCTGATTTCAACTATTGATGGCAAAAAAGCAATAAAAGAGCTGGTTGGTCAAAAACCACTATTATATTGTTTGAACGAAAAAAAAGAAATACGAATACGGGAAGCATCAAAAGTACTCCATAATGGAAAAAGAAAACTAATGCGGATACATTTCGATGATGATTCATGGCTTGATTGCACCGAGGATCATCGCATCATGCTGGCAAATGGAGAATATAGAGAAGCAGGAAAACTGCAGCAGTTGGATAGCGTGATGGTGTTTCATAAAAGAATACTTAACGGACGCTATGACTTGGGTTCAACGGCCGGAAAAAATATTGCGGAACACACTGCAGCCATAGAATACAAAAAAGGCATTATTGTTGAAGAGAAAGAAAAGAGAAATCCCGCAAGCCTTTGCATTCACCACATAGACGAAAACCCACTAAATAATACGCCAGAAAACCTGGAATTACTCACTATTTCAGAACATGCCAAAAAACACTTAACTACTTTACTATTGCAGCAACAACGAATAGCTAACGATAGAAGAGGAAAAACATTAGCAGAAGTGTACGAAAAAGAAAAAGTGGAACAATGGAAAAAGAAAATGTCGAACGCACGAAAAGGAAAAACCCCTTGGAATAAAGGAATAATGAGCGGCCAATACCTAAAACACTATCAAGATGGAATAAGAAACCAATATAGCAACCACAAAGTAGTTTCAACAGAACCGCTGGAAGGGGAGCATGACGTTTATGACATCCAAATGTCCGAATTCCATAATTTTGTAGCCAATGACATTTTCGTTCACAACTGTGACCACCCCGACATTCGGGAGTTTATTCATTGCAAAGACGATATAACTAAAATAAACAACTTCAACATCTCCGTGGCATTAACGGAAAAATTCATGCAAGCGGTGGAAAAGAACGAGGATTTCGAACTCGTGGACCCGCACAACAAGCAAGTCGTGCGGAAAGAAAACGCACGCATGCTCTATGACGAACTCGTCTCGAGCGCATGGAAATCCGGGGACCCGGGAATCATCTTCATCGACCGAATCAACCGCGATAATCCCGTTCCGCACATCTACGAGATTGAGGCCACGAATCCGTGTGTAACAGAGGACACGCTGGTGAGCACGGAAAAAGGATTGATGCGCATGAGAGAATTAACCGAGAAATTTCCGAACGGGGGTCTTCGCGTGGCCACAGATTGCCGCATCCCTATCCAAATGACAGATGGCCGCGGGATGCACATGTTAATGGATCAGGATCAAAACCAGGTTAATCTCCGATTCATCTCACAGGCCTTTCCCAGTGGAATAAAACCAGTCTATAAGCTCATTACTAAATCGGGATATGAAATAGAAGCCACCTCCGATCATAAACTATTCACGGTTGCGGGAAAAAAGAAACTGAGCGACGTTATTCCTAGAAAGGATGAAATTTTATTACAGAGTCAAGAAGGAGTGTTTAGCAAAACGCTCGTTTTACCCGCTGAAACACAAATGGTGGATACCCAAAAAAGATTACACCTTCCGACGCACTGGTCAAAAGAATTGGGCCAAGTGATGGGATGGCTGACAGGGGATGGATGGTTGCGCACAGGTGACAAAAATTGTCGCGTCGGATTTACCTTTTCGAAAGCGGATAAGGAAATATTGAACCAGTTGAAACCCATCATTAATGGCTATTATGGAAAGGACATACAGGAAGTTGAACGAGAGAACGGGGTTTACCACCTCTCGTATCATTCTAAATATTTCGTTGATTTCTTTGCCGCACTAGGAGTGAAATCAGTTGATGGAAACATGAAAACGGTTCCAGAAACACTATTTCAGGCCCCCCGCGAATCAGTTATCGGATATCTGCAGGGATTGTTTACTTCCAATGGCACTGTCCGCGCCAATCCCAAAAGGGCGAGTGAATGGGTGGCATTATCCTCCACGAGCTTAAAACTGTTGAAAGAAGTTCAAATAATATTGCTAAACCTTGGAATCAAATCGCGAATATTCAATCGAAGCCGAAACGCACGTGAGCATATGTTCCAGTATACAAACAAAAAGGGAGAAATAAAATACTACACGAGCGATGGCGTGCTATATGAATTGGGCCTATTTGGTGAAAGCTTGAATAAATTCAAAACAGCTATTGGATTCATCTCCACAGCCAAACAGCAGGCCTTGTTGAATTGCAAATTTAGAAAAAGACAAATTACAAATTTCACCGATTTAGTTGAATCCATCACTCCAGTAGGAGAAAAAGAAGTGTTTGATCTGACAGAACCCGCAACTCACTCCATGATATGCAATGGTCTCGTTGTCACGCAATGTGGAGAGCAACCCCTGGGGCCGTACGATTCCTGCAACCTGGGAAGCATCAACCTGGCCAAATACGTGAATCCAAACAACGAAGTCATGTGGAACGAGTTACGGGAAACGATCCGCACCGCGACGCGATTCCTTGACAACACGATCGACATGAACAAGTATGTCATCCCCCAAATAGAAAAAATGAACAAAGGAAATAGGAGAATCGGGTTAGGCGTCATGGGGTGGGCCGACATGCTGTTCAGGCTCGGAATCCCATATAATTCGGAAGAAGGATGCGCCTTCGCCGAAAAAATGGCCAAATTCTTGCGCGAGGAAGCCGATGCGATGTCCCAAGAATTGGGAAAAGAAAAAGGGGTTTTTCCCCATTACAAAGGAAGCATCTACGATTACCCCAACGGACCCAGTTTTCGCAACTGCGCGCGCATCACGATTGCTCCAACGGGAACGATTTCCATGATTGCGGATTGTTCAAGCGGAATCGAACCATTATTTGCTATATCCTTCGTTAAACGCGTGATGGATGGGCAGGAACTCTTGTACGTGAATGACCAGTTCAAGGAAACCGCCATCAAACGCGGATTCTACAACGAAGAACTGATGGAAAAAATAGCTGCAGAAGGAACGGCCCAACATTGCAAGGAAATTCCAGAGGACACTCGAAAAATCTTCGTGTGCGCACACGATATTACTCCGTATTGGCATATTCGCATGCAGGCCGCCTGGCAAAAATATACGGATAATGCCATATCCAAGACCGTTAACTTCTCGCACGAAGCCACGGTTAGCGATGTCGGCGAAGTGTACATGCTTGCCTACAAACTCGGATGCAAAGGAGTCACCATCTACCGCGACGGAAGCAAAGGATTCGACCAACAAGTGTTGAATTTGAACGTGCAGGGAAAAAGCAACAAGCAAATCGAGGAAGAATATAAGGCCAAGGTCATGGGAAGCCAAGCCCCGTCCAGCGATTCATCCAATACCAACACCAAAACGTGCGAAAAATGCGGAAGCAAAAACATACAAGTCGCGGAAGGCTGCACCCTGTGCATGGACTGCGGGAACAGCTACTGCGCTGTTTGAAGGAGCAAAAAGAATCACGACTCACGCTTGTGGTTGGGGCGCAAGACCCGGTTAACCTTTTGGGGAAGCCGGGTTTTGCGCTCTACCACCAATCTTTCTACTTTTTACCGAATATTGGAATAACTTCGCTGCGCGAGCAAAATATCTCCTTTTGAATCGGTAATCCAAACAGCGGAAACACGATAAATATCATTCGATTGAACTGCGGCCCGGTCCTTGTAACCAATTAGTTGATCTTCCTCATTCACAATCGGGATTTGCATACCGAATGGTTTAGAAGACAAACCCCCAATACAATATACCATGAAAAAAATATACGATTTACTCATTCAGACATACGGCCCGCAAGGATGGTGGCCGATTTGGCACGAAAAACCGGAAAAAAGGTATCGAAAAAAATCGTATACGCACCCACAAAACGAAAAGGAACGATTGGAAATTTGTATTGGAACGATTCTTGCCCAGAACACGAGCTGGAAAAACGCTGAAAAAGCTGTTGAGAATCTGGCGAAACAAGGGTATTTCGACCATGTGAGGAAATTGGCTCAAATCAAAAAACAAAAATTGGCCCCACTGATTCGGAGCGCGGGTTACTTCAACCAAAAAGCCGAGCGAATTATCACTTTTGCGCGATACGTTGAAAAAAAACATGGAAACGTGACCAAAATGCTCAAACAAACGCCCCATCATCTGCGGGTTGAACTGCTCACCTTGAATGGCATTGGCCCCGAAACCGCTGACAGCATCATTTTGTACGGCCAAAAACAACCCACTTTTATTTCCGATGCCTATGCTCGAAGAATTTTAGCCCGCGTGAATGGGTGGAAAAAAGAACCCACCTATGAGGAATTGCAGAAAAAAATCCTCATTCAGGACTCGCCATTCAAAAAAGCCACTTATGTAGAAGCAAACGAGTTGCATGCCGCGCTGGTGGAGCATGCCAAACGATTTTGCACGAAAAACAAGCCTCGTTGCGAAAACTGCCCCCTTTTGAATAGTAGCTGTGTTTTTGGAAAAAAGACAGAAAACCAAAAGTAACTTTAAAACACGTCCACCCCCTCTTCTGAATCATGCTACGCACGCACACTTGCGGAGAATTACGTGCCACCCAGGTAGGACAAATCGCTACGCTCACCGGGTGGCTGGACACGTATCGCGAAACCGGAAAGATTTCATTCGTTCTGTTGCGCGACCGCACGGGCATCACCCAAGTTTTTTTGAACAAAGAACTCACCGAAAAGCACAACCATCATTTGAAACCCGAGAGCGTGGTGCTAATCAAAGGAAAAGTCAGCAAACGGCCGGAAAACCAAGTCAAAAAAGAGATGAACACAGGGGAAATAGAAATAGAGGCCCACCATGTCGAGATTTTATCACTATCCGAGCAACCCCTTCCAGTCGAACTGCTGGAAAACACCACCACCGCACTCGACAAACGATTGGATTTTCGCTTTTTGGATGTGCGCCGCGAACGAGAAAAAAACATTTTCTGGTTGCGCAGCAAAATTTACGCGAAAACCGTCGAATTCTTTGAAAAAGAAGGATTTGTGAACATTCAAACACCCAAATTTACAGAGGCAGGAGTCGAGAGCGGGGCAGAAGAGTTCAAGCTCCCGTATTTTGGAAAAACCGCTTCGCTGGCGCAGAGCCCCCAAATATACAAACAAATGTCCGTGGTTTCCGGACTGGAAAAAGTGTATTCGATCGAACCCATCTTCCGCGCCGAAAAATCACACACAACAAGGCACCTCACCGAGTTCACGGGCATCGACATCGAAATGGGATTCATCGAGAATGAAAACGATGTCATGGATGTGGTCGAAAAGTATTTCCATTTTTTGCTGACGGAAATTAAAGAAAATTATCCGAACGAACTGAAAAAATTGACTGTAAGCATTGATGTCCCTGCAAAAATTCCTCGATTTTCAATCAAGGAAGCCAGAAAAGTACTCTTGGAGAAAGGAAAATTCATTGCGGAAGACGATGATTTGGATTCCGAATCCGAAAAACTCGTGGGAGATTACATCCGAAACACCTACCAAAACGACTTCGTGTTCATGCTCGATTACCCCTGGAAAAAAAGGCCCTTTTACCACATGCGCCCCAGCCACGACAAAACCATCACGCAATCCTTCGATTTATTGTATAAAGGGATGGAAATCGGCACGGGCGCGCAACGCGAGCACCGACTGGAAGTGTTAGAAGCCCAAGCCAAAGAAAAGGGAATTGATTTACAAAAAATGAATTTTTACCGGGACATTTTCCGCTACGGATGCCCTCCCCACGGAGGCATCGGATTGGGACTCGACCGAATCGTCCAACAAATGCTCAACCTCGGAAACGTGCGCGAAGCCATCCTGCTTCCGCGCGACCCGGAAAGGCTGACGCCGTAAGCAAAACTGGGAAACGCTATGAAAAAACTCCTTTTGGCATCCAATGGAAAGTTTCTCTTTGACAAAGGATATCAATTGCTCGGAGTACCATTGAAAGATTTGCGAATTGGATATATCATAACTGCATCTAAAGGAACAGCTAACACCGATTACCTCAAAAGACACCGAGATGAAATGAAAAAAGCAAAACTGCATTTTGAAGAAATGGACATCGAGCGAAAAACCAAAAAAGAATTGGAAAAATTCGTGTCTGATAAAAACGCTGTCCATGTAGAAGGAGGAAACACGTTTTATCTCCTGAAGGCGTTCCGACAAACGGGTTTTGATAAAATAATCGAGAAATCCGTGAAGAATGGTCTCATATACATCGGAACGAGCGCAGGGGCCTACATCGCGTGCCCCACCATTGAAACAACCGCGTGGAAAAGTGAAAGAAATCGATTCGGAGTGACCGATTTTAAGGCGCTGGGCTTTGTCCCATTCGTCATGAAAGTCCACTATACGGATGATATGAAACCCATGATCCGCGAAAAGATGAAGGATTTGCACTACCCCCTCCGCATCCTTCGAGACGGCCAGGGAATCCTAGTCGAAGGGGAAAAATACACGTTTGTTGGAGAAGGGAAAGAAGTTGTTTTGCACTAAGCTCGTCTTTTCTTCTTGGGTAAGTGTCGCTTTCCTGAAATGTTGAATATTCTCCCTTTTAGCGAGGGGAAAGAGGATTCCCCCTCCAGAAAATTCCCTTTTTCTTTAGATTGGGGGTGTTTCACCTGATTTGCATACCTTTTTAATAATTTAAGGACAGCTATACTGTCAGATGCGTGCCTTATATCATTCTAGAAAAGACGGTTCTCTTCCTGCAGTAGGCTTGGCCCGCATCAACGCCAATCGTTCCCCATAACACCCTTTTCCAAGCCTGCGTGGCAGGGTTTGGCCAAGGCCCATTTTTTAACTTGAATAGACAACAAAACAAACGATTGGTGGTATAACATGGAACGAAAACTCATCGATGAAATCCTCCATCAAAAAATGGAGAAAGCCCTCGTGCGGGGATGGATCAAGCGCAAGCGCGACTTCAAGGGCACTTTAATTTGGCTCGTGCGCGATGGCAGCGGGGAGATGCAGGCCGTCCTCGCGAGCGACAGCATCACGGACAAAAAAAGCTACGAGGCCGCGCGAAAAGCATTGATGGAAAGCTCCATCGAAATCGAAGGAACCATCAAAGAAGAGCCGCGCGCACCCGGAGGAAAAGAAATCCAAGTGCACAAAGTAGAAATCATCCATGCCGGGGACGAGTTTCCCATCGGAAAGGATTTGTCGGAGGAATTCTTGCTGGACGTGCGTCATTTGTGGCTGCGCTCCACCAAAATGCAGCAAGGGATGCGCGCTTCCGCCGTCGTGTTCGAAGCATTCCACGATTTCTGCAAAAAAGACGGGTATTTGGAGGTGCAGTGCCCCATGTTCGTGAGCGGCGCCGTAGAAGGAGGAAGCGAATTGTTCGAAGTCCCGTATTTCGGAAAAAAGGCGTATTTGACCCAATCTTCCCAATTCTATTTGGAAGTGTACGCGCATTCGTTAGAAAAAGTGTACACGGTCGCCCCATCCTTTCGTGCGGAACCCTCGCGCACGCGAAGACACTTGACGGAATTCTGGCACGCGGAATGGGAAACCGCCTTCTCGAGTTTAGACGAGTTGATGGATTGGGAAGAACGCATGATCAAGCACGTAGCCCAATACGTGCTCGACCACGCCCCCGCGCAATTAGAATACTTCGGGAGGAAACGTGCCGAATTGGAGAAAGTGGTCAAGCAAAAATTTCACCGTTTGACGTACGACGAGGCCTTCGCCGTCGCCAAGAAAAAGTTTCCCGATTTTAAATGGGGAGAAGATCTGCAAGAGGCGCAAGAAAGGGAAATCACCAAGGATTACGATGTCCCCATCCTGGTCCACCACTATCCCACCATATTGAAACCCTTCTACCATCGCCCCGACCCTCAACGTAAGGAAACCGTGTTATGCGTGGACATGCTCGCCCCCGAAGGATACGGAGAAATCATCGGGAGCGGAGAACGATGCTGGGAATACAAAGAATTGATTGATAGAATGAAGAAAGCCGAACTCAAAGAAAAAGACTACCAATGGTACGTGGACCTGCGCAAATACGGAAGCGTCCCCCACACAGGAGGGGGAATGGGACTCGCACGACTCACCATGTGGCTATTCAAAATGGAACACATCCGCGACGCAGTAGGATTCCCCCGAACGATGAATAGGATTGCGCCATGAGTGGCTGAACACCCAATTTTGATTTATGCGCAATTGCTTCCATCACCCGAAGGGAGACACGAGAGATCTGTCGTGTAAAGAATCTTATCCACATAGGTACTGGCGCCCCCCACCGAATTACCGCAGGATGGTTGAACGGTAATAGATTGAACACCATCCGGAACCTGGGTTGAAGTAGCGGTTGCCGGAATCCAAGTAAAGTTAGACGTTGGACCCGGTACCGGAATGCTAAAAGCCACTGCGGCACCCTGGACGCGAGACACGGTATTGTAGACCAATGTTTCATCCGAAGCCGCACGAATCCAAACCTTGTAGGCAGTTCCTGGTAAGTGGTCCGATAAATTCACCATATTTGTGAAATAGGCGATGTTTGAACCCGGTGCACAATCTATTGGATCGTCATAGATCACCGTCTGCAGTTCCCCCGACCCATCCGTGTACGGTCCTGTCAGGACATCAATGCCGGCGGATGCATAGTTTTCGGCTTCTTCCAAATACGCCTGCCACGGGATTCTGCATGCGATGCCTCCGACCGGTTGCACTTCGCAATTCGGCGGGCTGACCGAATCGCAATACATCATGTTGTAGCAGGAAGGTTGACCCACCATTAATCCGTCGTCATCTAAAGTGTTGTCCAAATGATTAAACGAAATAGAATTGTTGTTCGGAGATAAATAATTAATACTGGGATTAAAGACTTGGCTGTTAAAGTTAGCCGTCGTATTCATTTGTCCGGTCAGTATTGTCGATCCATTCTCTTCCATCGCCAATCCCGGATTGGCCCCTGCATATTGAATAGGGGGAGTGGCGTCACTAGCCGCCCAACCCAGATCCACCTTCACCGTTCCCCCGATGGAGTTCGGTGCATTGGCGGTAAAAAAGTTGAATGCTGGTGGGGAAGTGTCGGGTGCAATGGGAGTACAGGCACTTGTCCCGAGCGAACAGCCCGTACAACTTAGATTTCCCCCGCTGTATAAGGCTGGGTTGTACGCTACGCATAAACCGCTTTGATAAGGGGCCGGATAATTAGGCGTCGCGGAATCATCACAGGCTTCACCCGCATCTACTGTGCCGTTTCCACACGAACTTCCACCCCCGCTCCCGCCACCCCCGAATATCCCTTGGGTGATTTTGGTGTTGTAGGTGGTGATGTTGTTTTGGAGGATTTGGTTGGAGGCGGGAAAATAGCCTGCAAGCGCAAACAAAAGAATGATGGTCGCGACCAGGACCGAGCCGCCGATGAGAAGCAAGTATTCCAACGCACCCTGTCCTTTTCGGGAAGCGCGAAGATGAGTGCTCATTCTATCATTTTCTCCTCGTTACACGCATCCTTTTTGCCTTTATAAACATTAACGATTTCATCGGTTCGATTTTTGTTTTATTGTTGGAATCGCGAACCAAAAGCCCTATATAAGACTGATTTATTCTTACGCGCGAAAGGCCCTACTCCTCACACACTACCATAAAAGGAATTTCCCCTTTTTTTTTATCCCGGAAAAAGGGGAGATTTCCTCTTTTTTCAATCGAAAACCCAACTCGCTTTTTAACCCATTCTCCGTGAAAAATCGGTGAGGGAAGGGTGATGCATGCATGAATGGAAAAACAAAAATCCTAGTCTGGGGAGCGCTTTTTTTAGTTTTTTTTCCTTGGGTCCACGCGGGTTGGGAAGTGGGAGCGATTACCAATCCGTTGCGCGTGCTCGCCAACGAAGCCGCCCAATTCGACTTCATTACCCGCATCATCGTATTTTTGTTTTCGCTCGCGGTGGGAGTGGTCGGCATAATAGCTTGGAAGCGAAACCCAAACCTACGCGTCAAACTCGTGGCCTTGGCTTTTGGGTTGTTGGCATTCAAATGGCTATTGAAAGTCATGGACTTGTATGTAAGCAGTGGACAGTTCTTTCCCGATCATGCGGAGAACGTCATTGAGTTAATCAGTTTAGCCTTGATCGCCTACGCCATTTTTTCCCCAAAAAAGGAGAAGTAAGGTGAAAAAAACGATGGCGGACGAGCAGGAATTCGCGGCAGCACTCAAGCTCGAAGTCCGAAAAAAATTGTATACCATCATTGAGACAAGCCCCGGACTGCATTTCCGCGAAATCCAACGAAGGAGCAAACTGGCCGTGGGAAGCTTGCAATACCACTTGGATTACTTGCAGAAGCATCATATCACCCGCACGCAAACCGAAGGAAAATTCGTTCGATACTACGCGGTGCGCGGTCCTACTTTAGAAGAAAACAATGACCAATCCCAATACGGACAAAAAACCATGGCTTTTCTCCGGCACGAATCCACGCGAAAAATCATTCTGTTTTTACTCAAGGAAAAAAAAGCAAACAATGAGGCCATCGCACAAGAAATACGATTATCCCCTTCTACCACGAGCTGGCACTTGGACAAGCTCGTGGAAAACGGTGTCTTAGTCCGGGAGCGTGCGGGAAGAAAAACGTATTTTTCAATCGTAAATCCGAGCGCCGCCCAAAACCTGCTCGTAAACTTCCGGGAAAGTTTTTTCGACCAAGCCGTGGATAATTTTGTGGAGTTTGTCCAAACGCTTTCTCCCGAAGAACCCGAACAGGAAAATCAGCCAAATCCAACGAATCCAACACTATAATTTCAAACGTTGGTCAAAACAACAGACTGGCCTTCCCGCAAACCCCATTTTTCCGCCAAGCCTGCGTTTATTTCTAACACGTATACTGAATTTTTTTTAGGGGTGTAAATGGGGCAAGGGTCTTTTTCGCACGGAACCATCGTTTGAATGCCCACGATTTTATTTTCGTGGCCAATCCAAATGGCATCTAAGGGAATCCGTGTGTTCTTCATCCAAAAGCCATGGTTTCCTTCGCTCTCGAAAACAAACAACATGCCCTCATACTCCGATAAATACTCTCGAAACATCAATCCCTGTTGTCTTTCCGCAGGGGTCTTAGCTAGCTCGACCTGCACACACGTTCCATTTGCGAAACAGACTGTTGAAGTCGTTGGTTTTTCTTCGATGTAAGAAACGCTTTGCATGCAACCGGAGAAAAGAAAAACGACCACTACCAAAAAAAGAGTGATTCTCATTTTTTTCACTTGTTCGCCACGATTTCAATGACATCCCTGTTTTTCAAAATATGGTCTTTTCCTAAAAGCATTTTGGTCTTCACATCGATCGCCTTTATGAAGTTTTTCCCAAAGTCCGTATGCAAACGAAAAGCAAAATCGAGTGTCGTAGAATGGGGGGGCATCAGGAAACAATCTGGCAACACGTTCCCATCCTTATCCACCAATCCTTTCGTTCCGCCCGGAAAAATGGCCACATGCTTCAACGCCGAAAAAACGGTTTGGTCCAACACTTCCTGCACACCCGTGTCGCCATATGCGTTAAACACTTTTTCTTGAATATAATGCAACCCCTGTGTTTGGGCTTCGTTCAATGATTTTTTTATTTCAAAATTGTGTTGTCCGGGAATATACTCAATAACCCCTACCTTGGCGGCTTTCTTCAGGGTTAATTCCGCTTCGGATGAGCATGGAACAATCAACAAATACGGAAAGGCTTTCTTCAATTTTTCTACATTCTCCTTCGCGTGGGCTAAATCGCACTTGTTGGCTGCAATCACCAAGGGTTTGGAAATCAGGCGCGACTGATGAATGAAACCGCGCTTGTCTTCATTGTTCCAATCCCCTACCCTTTTTTCTCCTAAATTGGTTTTGAGTAACGCGGCATCCACTTGCTTTTCGTTCACGCCCAACCCGGACAATGTTTTGGCCAAATTTTCCACGAGCTGGTGCTTGTTGGTGATGGGACCGCGGGAAAACTTCCCCCAATTTTTCTCCAGAATCCCGAGCATCCACAATTCAATCTCCTCTTCCAAAAAAGTCACATCCAACGCGGGATCATGCGATCCGCTCTCCACTTGTTCCCCTTTCTCGTTCGTGCTCCCGCTCGCATCCACGACATGAATCAAAACATCGGCTTGACGCAAATCGTCCAAAAACTGGTTTCCCAACCCTTTTCCCGCATGCGCACCCGGAACCAATCCTGCGACGTCAATCAATTCCACGGGAACAAAACGCGTGTGGTTAATGCAGTATCCCGAGCGGGGGTTGCACTGCACGCCAAATTCTTTGTCCACGCACTCCACGCGAACAAAACCAACGCCCTTGTTGGGCTCGATTGTCGTAAATGGGTATGCGGCGCGGCCCACATCGATGAGCGTGGCCGCTGAAAAAAAAGTGCTTTTCCCACTGCTAGGCTTACCCACTACTCCAATTAGCATTCCAAACTTTTCACAGGGAAAGGGTTTAAAGCCCAAGGATTAACGGAGGGATTTTTTGTAATATTCAAACACTTGCCCCGTGGTCCAAGAGTTTGTTTCTCTCATCGTGTAACCCAGTTTTTTCACCCATTTTTCCAACTCTTTCATCCTAGGGGCTTCTATTTCGAAATAGGGAGGGATGCCCGGATACTTGTCCACGTCCACGTGAACGGCCCCAACTTCATATGAAGTACGATGGCTCACAGTTTTCCGTTTCAGCTCTAACCCTATTCCACTCAAAATCTTTTGGAGTGTTTTGCCATCACCTACCCGCACCTCGTGCTCGATAGCCGCCTTCACTTTCCCTTGCTTTATTCCTTGCTTAAAAGTCAGCTCCACCTTTTTCCCGCGCGAACGCAAACGGAGATACCCCCCGCTTTTTTTTATTCGCCGGTCCGGAAAATCGTATACCAGCGACACTACCTTTCCCTCAAACGTTTTCTTCGCGCCCAATTTTTTTAGTTTTTGTATTATTTTTTTTACATCCACTTCCAAAATCTTGACTTC
>CAYJRE010000005.1:14069-53493 GCA_964372665.1 uncultured archaeon
ATTTTTTTAGTTTTTGTATTATTTTTTTTACATCCACTTCCAAAATCTTGACTTCGATCTCTTTCATGACAGAAAAAAGAAAAAATTGGACAATAAAAACAAGACAGTATGGGTCGATGATTTTTATTTTTTGATCTTTATTCGCGCAGCAATCGTACTTTGTTGAATTCCTTGACCATTTTTTCGGTCTGGGGAACGACAAAACATTGGTCCAATACGGATGGTTTGGCCGTGACATGGCATCCCAACGCGAACGCTTTCGCCACATCCTGCGGCGAGCGCAACGAGGCAGCTAAAACGTGCGCATCCAACTCGTGCGCGGCAAACGCGTCCATCATGTCCTCGATTTCAGACCACGGATCCAAATTCGCTTCCTGCATTCTTCCCACGTATGGGGCAATGTAGTGTCCCCCCGCGAACGCGGCGAGAATCCCTTGCGCGGCCGAAAAAACGGCCGTGAACGTGAGCTCTATCTTATCGTGGTTCAAGGTGGGCGCGATAGAAAAACCATTTCGGTCTGCGGGAATCTTGATAATCGCTTTCGGCAACACCTCATGAATCGTATACGCATCCTCGAGCATCTCGTCGGGTGTTTCTCCCACGGCTTGGACCATGATGACCTGTTCTTTATTCAGCAAACCGGCCAGCTTTTTCACATGCTCCATACGATTTTGTGTTTTTACCTTCGAAAGCAAAATGGGATTCGTGGTAACCCCTTTCACAAAGGGCTGCTTCAACCACTTTTCGGCGTCGGCAATGCTGGCGGTGTCCACAAAAATAGTCATTACTCGAATCTCATAGGCGAGAGTTTAAAAGTAGTAGAGCCCGTTGGCCGTTTTATTCCCCGAAAAATGGTTTCTAGAACTCGATTCCCTTTCGCGCGTATATTTTCTTCATGTAGGGGTGCCTTTTCAAACCCATGATGGTGACATAATCCGCCACTTTTAGCACTTCTTCCGGCGCATTCCTTCCCGTAAATACGAGTTCGGTGTGCGTGGGTTTGTGCTCCACCAAATCCAAGACAGTCTGAACATCCAACAATTTCATGTTGAGTGCCACGTTTAACTCATCAAAAATGATCAAATCGTATTCCCCTGAATCCACGGCTTTTTTTCCACGTTGGAATGCGGCTTCCGCCATGGGTTTATCATACTGGTTAGGAACAAAACAATCCCGGCAATATCCCTTGAATGTTCCCTCTAAAATTTCTTGGTCGTGCTGGGCCTGGTTTTTGCATTCCACGTTAAAGCTTTCCAAATTCATGGGCAATCCAAAGCGTTTCAAGGCCAATGCTTCCCCCGTGTATCCTATTTTCATGAATTGGACCATGTACACGACCATGCCGTGCCCCATCGCGCGAAACGCTAATCCTAAGGAGGCCGTCGTCTTTCCCTTTCCATCGCCCGTGTACACGTGAACTAAACCACGTTCCAAAAATGGCATGCGCTTAACCCAACCTACTAGGTAAGTAGTTTTCAGGAATATTTAATCCACGAGGATGGAAAAGCGCCAGAATGAAAATGTTCAATCCTCAGGCCGGGAGGTTTCCGAAGGAAGACCTCCCTAAGTTCGGTGCGGCCGGTCGAAAACGGCTAGGGCTGGATATTGGGAATCCCTTGCCAAATGCGTTGGGTGTTGGCTTGACAAAAATTGTTGTTCCCGATGCTGCACGAAGGATATGTGTTGTTGATGGAGCACCCGGTGGGGGCGTAGCGGTACTGGGTGAGGGCGTGAAGCGGATCCCCGGTTGTAGGACCCACTGCATTCCCCACGTTGATGATCGTTCCAACCGGATACGGGAGGCCGAATTGGTTGTAGTGCCCGTTATTCGAATTCCACGTGTATAAGGAGCATAGGCTGGACGAATTGCTCGTAGACAAATTCAAGGGACGCACCTCTTCCTTCAATGACCAAAAAGAAACAGGGTTGAGCGGGTTTCCAGTCGCCACGCACGCGTTTCCAGACATGCTTCCAAAGCTTGGGTTTTGGATAATCAAAAAGTCTCGGAGTTTGGGAGCATTCCAGTACACATTCGTTTTCCCACTTTGGGTGGAAATGCACGTCCAATCCGTTCCGATCAAATCCAACATCCCAAAGAGGCTTTGGGCCGGCGCGAACTGACTTTCCAAAGTCGTGTTTCCAGTATCCAACACGCTGACGCTGCTCCCACTGCTGTTTGATAATACTCCATTGCCCGTGAGAATAGACCCAATATGGTGCGTGGGAGAATTGTTGCACCCCAGCATAATCGAGTAATTGTTTGGGGGGACGCGGTAGAGCACGGAAGCCAAATACGCGTTGTTCGAAAATCCGCTTGTAGATGTAAACCCAAAGGCCTTGTCGCTCGTTAAAGGGGCGCGGAGTCCGCACGAATTGCTCGTCGGATTGAAATCCGGGACCACGGCTTGATTGTACAAATGACCGCCGCCGTCCAAGCAAATCGCGCAACTCGAACTCGTGCACCCATACGTGGGTTGCTTGACCAACGACGCCACCGGCGTCCACTTGGCCAAAGGAGCGTTTCCAGGATTCGTGTAGGAAACAAATCCAGTTAGTCCGACGGAATCGGTTTCTTGGATTCCATAGTACACGTCTCCTTGCCCACTCGAATTAGTGGTCCATTCCACCACGACGGGAGCGGGCAAGCTTGGTCGTAACACCAGTTGTCCATTCGCTAAATCAAGTTTGGTCAAAACCCCGCGCTCGCTCGTATTCAAACTCACGAACGAGGAAGTGGTACTGATATTCAACATGTTCAAGGCCACGTTTCCCACTTGCGAAGGGTATGAACGCAGGGTGAAACCCGGCGTTGGAACTAAGTCCACGACTTGGCCGGTGAAACCGGTTCCATACCCTTGCCGGTGTAAAGTCAAATTGCTCGTGTCCACGCCCACTAACCCATCCAATGGAATTTCGTAGAAGGAGGAATACCCTTGCAAATTCTGGGCATTGGCCAAGGGAGTCAATTTCACGTGAATGGTAGCGGAAGGAGAACTCGCCACGAAAAAGGTTCCGACTCCGGCCTGCCAATTCACGGTGATTTGGACCCGATACAATCCGGAATAAGGAAGCGTCGTGGTTCCGGCCGGTTGTCCTGTAATCGTGAAGTCCAATCGTTGCGAGTTGGGGTCCACATAGTCCTTCCATGCGCCCGTCACATTGTTCTTGAAATAGGCCGGAGCGTCAGCAAAGCTGCTGTTCACATAAAAGTCCTTGAAATCGACGCGAAAATCATTGTTGAACGAGTCCCGGACCAAGAACGCATCAAAGTTGGTGAGGAAGGGTATTTGGGCGACTTGGGAGGCGTTCGCGTCCGGTGCATAGGCCAACTCGAGGAGGCGCATCTTCTTAATCAAACCAATCGAGAATTGGGTCGCATCACAATAGCGGAAAATGTCCTGGTTCGGGGGCGCTTTCTGATCGCACAAATCCTGAGAAACGGAAGCCCATGTCCAATTCAACAAAATCTTGGGCAACGCGGTTTGACCCGTGTTCCCAACCAACCCATCCTCGGAAATGCACGCATTGGGCTGATTGGCTTTTAGTTTTACTACGATATTTTCTTGTTGAATATCGAAAGCCGTTTGCGCCAATCGTTGACCCACTTTGTTGCTCGATGACAAGTCGAATGCATGGCTGGAAGCCAGAGCGCCTGTCGGCACAAACTCTGAAAAATCCAATGCTTCCACAAACCCATCGGTTTGAACAGCCAAGTGTTCCATCAATTCCATCGCATCATTTTTGAAAACGTCCCCATACGCGGCGATCGAAGTGGACTCGATGGGAGTCAGGTAGAGCACGACCCCCTTGATGTTTTTGTTATTCAATGCTACCGCCGCACTATTCACGAGCGTCTCTTCCGCGCTCCCTTTCCAACCATTCACGAAGGATTGGGGACCCAATCCATAGGGTTTGTTGTCCGTGAGAATGACCAATACTCGATTCGTGGATTGCCAAAAATTGTTGGCAGCCACGACTTGGCTGCCCCACGCCCAACTCTCGTTCTTGTCATCCACCAACGCATCATACGAGGGAGGATTTGTGTTGGAGGATAAAATGACAGGGCTAAAGCTTGAGCACGGTAACACTTGCGAAGGGACATTCGTGTATTCGGAAGGCGTGTTCAGCAAAAACACTTTCAAATTGACTTGGGCATTGGAAAAATATTCCATCGATTTTTCCAAATTGGCGATGACTTGGCATAACCCATTTTGCTTGTACGGAATGGTTTGCCCGGGTCGAGGTATCACATTATCGGCTTCCTGGGTTCCCCACGAAGAAGAAGCGTCCACCAACACCCCTAAATCCACAGTCGGTGTTCCGGCAGTCGGAATGGTATAATCCTTCAACGACAAAACCCCGTATTTTTCCCCGAGCATGCCCAGATTTTCCACCAACAAGTTTTGCGTGCCATTGGGATTATCGAACCCGACGTATTGGGCGTACACGTCATTATCTTTCACGAACACGCGAACAGCGGGATTGTCCGAAATCGCTTGCACGTAGGCCTGCTTCAAGTGCTCAATACCACTATTGTTGGTCAGGATGTCCTTCACCTCGCTCGCCAAGGATGAAAGGTATTTGGGGGCTTGACTAGCTCCCGCAGGAGTGATCACTCCTGAAAATGGCCCATAGGCGTACACCCCGTTCGTTTTGGTGTCGTTGCTGAAGGGAATCCCATGCAGCGGCGAGAGCCAAAACCCTAAGCCGTGTCCGTTCGACAGTTTGGCCGCGGTGTTGTTCCGCGTGTATCGGGCGATCAGCCAAAAATTGTTCGTGTTGTTGTGATTTAGGAATATTTGGATGGAATGGGGCCCCGGCGAAAAATGAACACTACGCATAGTAGTGGGAATGTTCCCATAACTGGTTGAACTACCTGAACCACAGTCTGTCACGAGCGTAGACTGAACCAATTTTCCATCGATTCGCACATTAATATGGTTAATTCCTCCAGTGGCGATGCAAATCTTATCCAGCGTCACGGGCTTGGCCACGATGAAAGTCGTTTCGAACAACAATGCCTTGGACGTGCTATCATAATAAGGAAAAGTGGCTTGCTGATTCCAAGACTCTAAGTAAAAATCCACACCGAGGAAGGTGGAGTCATTCACCAACATGGGTTGGGCACCCAAAAAGCTATCTCGAGAATACGGTCCCGGATTTGTTCCAAAGGAAGGAATCTGGTACCGGTACCACTTCCCATCAGGAATCGCCGGGGCTCTAGTAAAATCCGTGTGATTCAAATCGGGGCGCGTGGAATGGTTGTAATCCACCTTAATCGTATAATTGAACGATACCGGTGTCCCCGGAAATAGCATCTCCGGAGTCAACAAGGGTTGCGCCACATGGGCATACACCCCATTTACGGGCAACTGACCATTAGGGGAAAAAGGATCGTGCACATTCGGATTACAATTATTCACGATCGTGGTCGCATCGCTCCCATCCGTCAAATCGAAGGCGTATTTTTGGATGTTCAAGCACTGCGTGCTCCCCGCCAACGGGTTCACGGTCACATCCACATTCGTCACGAGCGAATACTGATTCTCGCTCGCGTACTTGGCATACACGTACAAGGGGTATTGGCCAATGTAAGGGGGAGACAAAACAGTTAACGTGGTAGAGTCACTCGCATTCAGCGAAACCGGATTGCTGGGAGTAATCGTATTAGTCCCCTCGCGCACGGTTAATTGGATGAGATTCCCATTCTCGGAAAATCCGGCCGTGTACAACGTCAGATTCTCGGGACAACTTTGGGTTTGCACATTCAACAAACCCACCGCCCCTTTCTGGAACGACAAGGGATTCGGCGTCAATGTCAAACAACTGAAATCCTGCGAAAAATTGAGCGTAAAATTGTTTGATACCGGAATCGTTTTGACATCCGATAAATAACCCGATGCGGTAGCCGTAACCACGAACTTGTCCCCATTGTTGGCCGGGGGAACGGCTGCTAAATACACGCCAAACGGGTTGCCCGTGAAATTAATGGGATTTCCACTGTTTTGTCCCGTGCCATCCTGGAGTTGCCCTTGTATTTGAAGGCCTTGACTCGGAGTCAAGGGATTCCCTTGATTATCGGTTGCCACCGCTTGGATGGTCTGCTGCAATCCCGGCAACAAATACGCGGGAGTCGTAGCTAACAAGAGTTGCCGCTCCGGAATCGTAAAAAAGTTTAGCGTGTAACTCGTGGGCGTGTTTCCCGTTCCCACATTATTCAACAACGCGGTAAGGCTCGAACAATAGGGAACGCCTCCCGAGCACGTGGAAGCCGAGCGAATATTCACGCTCCCCCCAACCGTGGAACCATTATTGAATCCCGGCAAATTGGCTTGCGAGGGAACCACTGAAAAGGAAGAGGGGGTCGTGGTGGTAAAGGAAAGAGTCGCCGTGGAAAAATTCGCGCCCGAGGCATTCGTAATGGCATACGTTAACGTGTAATCCTTGTTCTGCTCCACAACCACAGGATTGGAAGAAGTAACTTGCACTTGCTGCGTGCTCCCGACTTGGTTCAAAAAGAACAAGTACCCAAAGTCCCCCTGCGTGGGCAAGGATTGCCCAATCGTGTACGATTCCACGTACAAGGGGGAAACCTGAGCATTGGATTTGGATTGAAAGCGAACCACCAGCTTGTCCACATTCGGCACGGCTTGCGGATTCACCTTAATCACCACAATGTATTCCCAAGACCCTGCCCCGTTCACATCACCCAACGCGTTGATGGAAACCTTGGCCGGCGTGTTCGACGAAACAGGGCCACTCGGAGAAAACTCATCCAAGGGATTATAGGTGGTGTAAAAACCAATTCCCCCAATTGCCACTTGACCATCCAGAATAGCCCCCACATCATTGGATTGTTGCTGGGGAGGAGAGTCATTGTTCACACGCGCCATGGCCTTGAACTGCGTTTGCTGACTCGTGGTTTTCACCGAAAAATGAAACGCGTACGAGTTTCCTGGAACCAATGTTTGGGCAGGAACAGGGCCGCTCGTGGAAGACAATTCATCAATGCGAATCAATGTCATATCCACGGGCTGCGTGGCACTCGTCAACCCCACTTCGATGCGAATGTGGTGCGTATTATCCTTAATCACATCAAACGGAACGCTGTTGAAGGGCAAATACCCTGTTTTAAGCACGCGAACAAACACGCGCTGTCCCGTCAACACACCCAATTGAACAACCCCTTGACTATTCGTCTTTCCCTGCGCGACGATTTGCTGCGTAGAATTATTCACAATGAACACATTCGCATCCACCACCACGCTGTTTTGCTCATTCTTTACTGTGACTTCGACCAACGCATTCCCCACATCCATGACCACGGGCAACGAAATGATTTGTCCTACGTTTCCATTCACTTTGGGAGAATTTCCGTCCGCCAAACTATTGGAAGCCGCTGCTTGATAACTACCAGCCGGCAAATTGGAAAATCGCGCGATTCCACTCGTGTTGGTGGGAATGGTTCCCAACAAAACCCCATTCAAGTCCGGCGTATACAATCGGGCTTGCGCATTTGGAATGGGCAGATTCAGCGGGTCCATCGTTTTCACGTCCGCAATCACCGCATTGGGAATGCTGCCGTTTGCGTTGGCGGATTGAAGCGGGTCCATTAATACGGCAGTAGGCGTCGTCACGTCATCGGAAACCACTCCCGTATTCGGCAAAATGCGCGTCACGTAATTGGAATGCTGCACGACTAATGTGGTATTCCCATTGAAGTCGGCCAAGGGTTGATCCACGATTCCATTGGTGTCGGTCGTAAACGTGTCATATTCAATATAATTTCCCGAAGCGAGTTGCGCATGCAATGAAACAATGGCTCCGGAAACCGGCAACTGGTTCGTGCTGCTCACCACTTTAATGAATACTTTTCGATTCGTGGAAGAAAGAGAGAGACTCAAGGTAATCGTTTTGGTTTGCCCCGCATCCACTTGGAATTGGGAACTCGTGGTTTGCTTGTAACCAGACTTGGAGGCAATCACCACGTATTTCCCCGGTGTCACGTCCTGAAACAACGAAAAGCCTTGAGTATCCGACAAGGATTGATTCGTCAAAATGTTGCTTCCCGCGGAAGGAACCTTGTACAACTTGACTTGGACAGTGGAAATGGGAGTATTCTGGGTGTCTTTCACATATACTTCCACGTTTCCCATTTCCGGATCGGTGTCCGGAGGGTCAAACGTTGCTCCGGTTTGGAGAATGATGACGGTAGTATCCCCCAAAACGGGTTGAGTTTTAGTAACGTATCCGTGAGCGGAAACAGTCACGCTCAAACCCAGACAATCCGCGGACTGTTGAACCGAAACGCTGCCATTCGTCACGGTTTGAGAAGGAGGAGGCGTTCCGGCTTGGCATGCGAACGAGAGCGAAATAGAAAGAGGGGCGAGCGTCCCCAGGATATTGTTCAGCTCATCCTGAATCAACAAGACACGCGTCTTGACTTCCGGCAAGGCCAATCGCAGCATGAAAATTTGGGATTGGGTTTGAGCAACTTTTAACTCGTGGGTGAAGGATTCATACCCTTCCTTCACGGCCTCAATCGCCACCAAACCGGGTTTCACATCAAACTTAATTTTCCCGCTAGCGTCCGTGACACCGGAAAGGGTTTTCTCCCCAAACGAAACCGAAACCCCCACATCCGAAAGAGGGCTACCTTGCTCATCATTGAAGGTCAAACCCAACTGAACCGTGCCCCCGCCTAATCCACCCAGCACGGGAAGAACAATCAACCCCAATACGAGTAGAACGAAAACGCCCAACAAAATCGCAAAACTCGGCAACACTTTATCAACCGGGTCCACGACCGAATACACGGGGATTTTGGTCTGTATTTTATCGAGGAACTCATAGTATTTGTCCTCCAACCCAAAATACGTTTTTTTTAACGCATCCAACAGCCCAGGCATGCGGAAAAAGAATTATTCCCCATTTATAAAAGGGGGGGGAAATCCATGAAAGAAACGAGAAAACAACCTAATAGTGTGCCAGCGCCAGTTGCTTGGCCTCGTGCAAGGGTCGCGCGGGAATCTTGAGTTCCTTCGTTATGGACAACGCGAGCTCGGTCTCAAAACCATGGTGCGTGAAAACGTGCTTGGGTTGGGCTTCCGAAACATACTGCAATAATTGAGAATAATCCGCGTGGTCGGAAAGCGGAAACAGCCGGTCAAAACCATCTTTCCAATGCCACCCCGTGCACTTGGCGGAAACAATCGGTTTTCGCGCGGAAACACTGATGGCATGCAACACGTGGGGATGACACAAGCTTGGAGGCAAAATCAACAATTCCGCGTCCTTCAAATTATGGTCAATGAAAACATATTCCCCCAACTTGCCGCCAAACTTTTCATGAATTTTGTTTTTCTCGAAAATAGAATCGTGCACGTAAGGAGTCGCATTCGAGTACTCGTTCACGATCCTCGTTAATTCTTGGGCTTTTCCAGTCGCATAGCCTGTTAGCACCGGCAGCACGTTTTGTTCTTGGGCATGCGAAATCCATTTTCCAATTTCATCATACACTTCTTCGCGTGCCGGAAAGGAGAATTGTTTCAACCCAAACGTGGATTCAATCACTAAAATGTCACACGGAACGATTTCCGCCCCTTTTTGGATGAGCGAATCCTGGAGCTTCAAATCCGTGGTCACGCAGACCTTTCTCTCTCCCTCCACCACAATTTGGCTGCTGCCCAAAATATGTCCCGAATTCACCAACGAAATTTTATGGCCATTCGAACGAATATTTTTTTTGAACGCCACTTTTTTTGTCCGTGCTTTTGGAGGGATTTTGGTCTCGATCAACCCGTGCGTGGGAAAAGACATGTAGTAGGGAAATTCATTCTTCGCCCCAATGAACACGTGATCCGAGTGCGCGTGCGAAACAAACACTTTATCCGCGGAAACCTTTTTCTTGTGCGGATCCACGAGGATTTTTTCCGAACCCTGAATGACCACTCCATCCTCTTCAAACACGCGCATTCCCGGAAAACGAAAACGTGGAATAAAAAGAAAACGGAAGCCGGCTGCCAAAAACAACACCCCAAAATCTGCGGGCGACGAAAAAAAGGACTCACCCTTTGCAGGCAAAGGTTGGCGAAAACCGAGGAGGCCGGACGGAACCGGCCAAACACATAAATAGGTCGGAATCGTACCCATCCAGATGTCCGAAGCCTTGCTCATCCTGGACCAGCTCAACGAGGAATTAACCCAATTCAAGAGCCTTCCCATGGTTCCCTGGCAGAACGCCAACCGCGCGCAATTAGTGGAACGATTGAAACAATGGCAGACCCACACGCGACAGGCGAAAGAACTCATCACGCTGTTGCAACTTGAACAATTAAAGATTCCCGGGCTCAAAGACCTCCATTTCAAGGAAGCCGAAACCCATTTGCGAAAAAACCAAGAAGTGTTGGAACGAAACCTCGCCTTCGAAAAAGACAAAACCAACCGAAGAATAGACTTGACCGAAAAGGTAACGACTCCCGCGTTGGGAGCGGATTTGGAAGGGCGCATGCACAAGCAGTGGTTGGCCTTGCAACGCTTGCAAGAACATGCCCACATCACCCTGCGCAAAGCCCTCGACTCTCCGACTTCCGCCAAAAAAATAGAAGGAGACTTGTTCGCGCTCATCCGAACCAAGGAAGAAGAGATCCAAAAAATAAAGGAAGAACGCGACCACTTGAAACGAGAAAAATACTTTGGACCCACCGAAAAATATTCCCTGACCGAAATGGAGAACGAATTGCAGGAATTGTTGCAACAATTCGCCATCGAAAAGCACGGGGTTTTTGATCATTTGGAACAAGGAAAGAAAAAACTCGAGGAATACAACGTCCACCACCTCCACTTGGAAAACAAAACCAAGAAACTCGAGCACATGGTCCATGAACTCACGAAGAAACACATATCTATCCTCACGTTGCTCAAAAAAGAACGCGATTTCGCCCGAAAGCTCGCGTTGGACCTGGAAACCGAAACCGCTTCCCTGCGCGCATTATACTCAAAAGAGCTTTTGACATTAGAAGAGAAAAAGCATGCGCTCAAGCAGGAAGCCGAAGAGAAGCACGCCCACAAAATAGTGTTCTTGGAGGGAAAAGTCAAGGAACAAGAATCCCTTATTCGCGAGCTCGATGCATTAGTCCGAGAAAAAGAAAGACAGCTGGCCAAACTTGCCGAAAAATTGCCCAGCGAACTGAAAAAAGAGAGAGAAAACCAGCCCGCGCGAAGCAAGAAAACGCCATGGGTGAATTAACTGAATCAATATTACGTGTAAAACCAATCCACGATTTCTAACGACAAACGCTCGTCCTTTTTCGCGAGATCATTCGAAGCCCGCGTCACTTTGACACGCACCTCATTCTGCGCCTGAAAATTCCCCTTAATGGGAATACGAAAAACGATTTCTTCCCATTCTTTCGATTCCAAAGCCACTTCTTTGGCCGCGGCCAATTTTCCTTCCACCAAAACCGAAACATGGTACGCGGTGTCGTTTTCCTCAAAACTATTCAAACGAATCCCGAAAACCAAATCCGTTTTCCCTCCATTCGTATCGAGGAACGGTCTCTGAGTAAAGAGCAACTCGGAAAAACTTTCCGTTTCTTTCGGAGGATGCACGACCAAAATCGCGAGAGCGAAAATAATCATCCCCAACACCAACCAAAATACCAACACAATCCCAGCCTCTTCCACCCTGTCCTTTTTTTCAGGCATATGCAGAATCCCCCACGCAACGTTTAAGAGCCTGCGCAACCTCTACCCGCGTATGTATCCGGAAGAGACCGACAAGAATGCGAATGAACAAGAAATGGAATCAAGCCCATTCGACCAACCTATTCCGCAAGCCCTTTCGCCCATGGATGCCGCCCAAGGAATCATCCAGCAACACGGAAAAAAAATAATCAAGGGAATCATCGCATTAGTCGTTTTGATTTTTTTGTATAACTTTTTCATCGGCTCTTTGGTCAAAGTCACGATCGAAGCACGCGACACCGAAGGAAGAATCGTTGCTGGAATCAAGGGCTCGTTGTACGAAGGCAGCTCGAATTCGCCCTTCCACCCCTTTTCGGGAAACACGACGCTCGACTTGCGCCCGGGAGAATATCGCGTGGAATGGAATGTAAGCGGAACCCCGTACAAAGACCCGGGCGAGAACCTTTTCACCGTGGAGAGCGGAAACGGACCCCAAACCGAAAAAACCACCCTCGAACGAAACAGTGGAGTCAGCGTCTCATCGCTTTCGTTTCCCAGCACACTTGTAGTAGGCCAGACCAATGCCATCGGCACCCTCACTCTCGAAAACAAGACCTCCAAACAAGAAACGGTCGAACTCGCGTTTGACGGGGATCTGGATCCCAACATCTTGGACATCCAAACCCAACCCACCACGCTCACCATCCCGGGTGGACAAACAGTAAACGTCCAACTCACTATATCCGTTCCCACGAATACTGTGGTCAAAAACCCCAAGAGCGGAGATCCCAAAAAAGGGAATATTCGCGTCAAATACACACTGAATGGAAAAGAGGCGCGCTACACCTTATTCAAGGCCTTCGCTTTCGATGTAAACCCCAAAACCCCCCAAACGTTCTCCGCCACCGCCAACAAACTCTTCACGAAAACATTCACGTTACGAAACAGCAACACGGTTGATTCCTCGGAAGGAATTCAGACCGAGATAAGCATCAAGAGCACCCAAGCCAACTCACTCAACCAAATCGCAGGATGGTTCGATTGGAGTCCAAGCCCCCCTTTCGCTCCCCTCAAAAAAGGGGAAACAGATTCCGTACAAATGCAACTCCTCGCTCCACCCTCCGCGGGCAGTGACATCATCACGGGGGAAATCACATTCTTTACTGGTTTTTGGTCCCAAATCGTTCCCTTCACGCTCAACCTGACCGAAGCCAAAGTCGAATTAGACGTCACATTAGATGGAAGCGCGACCCTCAAACAGTACACGCTTTCACAAGATGCCAGCGGACAGTTTGAAACACGCACAACCATACTCAAACTCGAAAACGAAGGAGCCTTAGCCATCGAAAACATTTTGATGGAAGTCCAGGGATGCGAACAATACATCATGCAAACCGATCCCAACTTCTTCCTATCCTTAAAACTCGCAGAGAAAGGAAAAAGTGGCAGCAGCAAAACGACCACGCTCCAAATCACCGCTCCCGCCAGCGCATTGCCGGGAGACACGAAAACATGCCTCCTCCAAATCAACTATTTGGACCCCAAAACAAACGACGTGGTGCAACACGACCCGATAACGGTTGAAATTGAGACATAATTCGGTTTTACTTATATTTTTTAATGAATCGCCGCCGATTCCGTCATGCGAGACGACCCTTTTTCTGAAACGCTTCGCGACGAGCTCAGTCTGGAAGAAAAAACAGTCATGATTACGCGGATACGCTACTCAACCGATTATTCGACCATTCAAAAATTTGCAGTAAGTCTCGTTCACTTTCAGGAAAAAGAACCAAAACTTCTGGTTCGATTTGATGGTGGCCGAAACGAGCGAATACACGCGCACTACTTTTTCAAAATGCCTCCGCAAAAAGAATACCATACTAAACCACTCACACCAGAGGCAATAGGGGAATACCGCAAGCGAATTAAACAAAACTGGAGAGTGTATCTGGCAGAATAACAAAGAAAAGTATATATAACACCTCGGGGTATATGTTTTATATGACTAACAGAATTGTAATAAAAATTGGGCAAAACTCGGACGAAGACCTGAAGAAAATATTCGAAAACCCGCAAAAAAACGGAAGACCGGGAACTCACACCATATATTTGAAAAAAGCAGAGGGACTACAAAGTCTCCTGAGCCCTGAACGACTGCGTTTACTCGCCCAACTCATTAACTACAACGATGAGCCGGATGTCTCGAATTTATCCAAAAAACTGATGCGGAGCCAAGAGGCCATCAGCCGCGACCTCAAAAAGCTAGAGGAAAACGGCCTCGTCACCAAAACAAAAAAAGGAAAAAACGTGTATCCTAAACTCAACGCGAAAGAAATAGTGATAAAATTGGCGTGAAAAAGTACTATTTCTCCTTGTGGTAAATTATCTTCTGCAACTTCAGCCGCAAGCCGTATTTTTGTATCAACCGATGAATTATCCCATCCAATTTCTTTCGGTATTCGTCATTCTTGGCGGAATAAAATTCCTCAATTGTTTTTGGGCCCAAATCTTTCGCATTCTCTTTCAACCGTTTGAAAATGTAAGGACTCAAATTGATGTGCTCGACAAATAGTCCTTTATTGCCCGTTTCGGAAATGGCTTTGAACAGTTTGTCCAATTCTTCCTCTTTGGAAACAAAATGGGGCAGGAGGGGGCCTACAAAAACATGGGTTTTGATTCCCGCTTCATTCAGTTTTTTCAGGGCTTCCAAACGCTTCGAGGAAGGAGGGGCATACTTCTCAAAAAATCGGGAGACAGAGTCATCGGTTGAGGTAATGGTCAACCCGACCTCAACTTTTTTCAGTTTTTTTATCAAATCCAAATCCCGGAGAATCAAATCCGATTTCGTAAGAAACCCAACAGTTCCCTCAAATTCATTTTCGACCAACACCTCAAGGCACTTTCGCGTTAACTTGTATTTCGCTTCTAACCCTTGATAGGGATCCGTGACCGAACTGAACAAAACGACTTTTCCTTTCCCTTTGTTTTTTAGTGTAGAAATGTCTTTTTGCAACAATTCAGGGGCATTCATTTTTGGATAGACATATTCCCCCCACTCTTCAATCGATTTGTCCGCAAACCGCCCCATGAAACTCGCATAACAGTACGAGCACGCAAAGCGGCAACCCAAATACGGATTTACTACATAGTCCGCCGCCGGAAGCTTTGATGGCGTCAAAATCGATTTGGCCTGAATCTCTTTAACATCCATACAAGGCAACCCTTCAGCGAGCCCGGTGGGATTTGAACCCACGACCTCATCCTTAGGACGGATTTGCTCTTTCCAGGCTGAGCTACGGGCCCTTACTATCAAGAAATGAAGCCCAACCCCTTAAAACCCCAAACTTTGACATGCCCCCAAAAAACAGTATTATTCGTTTGTATTATTTTTTGTACACGGTAACCTGGGCACGGGACGAATAATCATCTTGGTCAATCGCGGTTACGCTGATGCGATTGGCCCCTTTTCGCCACAAAGGATTATCCGCACGAATAACCTTCCTGCAGGTTGTTGTTTGGGCGCACGTGAGCCACGCGACACCATTAATAAAAATTTGCATGCGCCAAATAGGGTTTTTGGAATTAGCAATAACCTCAATGCTAAACGATTGCCCGGAAGAAAAAGAAAACCCATCGGAAGGAGAAACAAACGCAACAGTGATGGGGGAAGGCGATTGAACCGCGCCGCGAGTGGCCAATGCGGCGGAACGAGCATCATCCTGAAACCAAAAAAAAGACAAAAGCGAGGCAATGACCAAGACAATTCCAACCGTGCCCAGCATGAACAAAAAACTCTCGCGCGAGGCGGCATTGAAACCAAGACGCTGATAGGCATCAAAGAGCGAGCGACGCTTTCTGGGTTTGCGAGGAGCATCCATGCACTAAATGCCAATCGGGCGCCAAATAAAAGCTTAGAGCCAAAACCGAACCAAAAAAGCCGAAACAAGAGGAATGGAAAACGCATCATCCACCGGCAAGATCTCCACGAGGGTGGCTGCGAGCGAAATGACCAGTGCGTGAAAAACCGGCAAAAAAGTCAACAAAGCAATGAAACACGCGAGGAAACCCCCCACGGAACCCTCTACTGTTTTGTTTCTAAAAATTTTTGTTTTACCAAAACGCATTCCAAAGAGGGAAGAAAAGGCATCTTGAAACGTGAGGCAAACAATCCCCACCAACACAGGAACCAGTTCAGAGAAAACAAAAGAGGTAATGGCTATCCCTACCACAAAAACAAAAACCGCTTGGCCCGGAACCCCCTCCTTGGGACGTTCAACGAAGGCCAAGAGTTCTTTCAATGCATTCACCTTCTTTTGTTGAACCAAAACAGACAAAACGATTCCAACCAAAAGCAAACCCAACAAAAAATTCTGAAATGTTTTCAATCCAAAAAACAATAACACCGCTACGAAACCCAAGCCTACCAACACGTGCATCATTTGGCGATTGAACTCAATATGGGATAATGCATTGGAACGAATATGCTTCGCCTGGCCTTTTTTTCTTTTCTTTTTCGTTTTCCTGGTTTTCATTTGGGTTCACGACTCACGTTTTCATGCAAGAAATGAGAAAGTGGTCTTTTTCAAACTTTCCCAAGGAAACATGCTCAATTATTTCCAATTCTTCGTTGATTTGTTTCAATTCTCCTTCAAAAACCTTTTGGGGATTTTCCGCGAAATCCACGGAACGCGCCTTGATTACCAATAACCCTTTTGTACCCGGTTTCCCAAACGTGTGCATGTTGCTCAAAAAAATACGACTTTGATCGCGCTGCGCGATGTCTTGAACAATCACATTCACCTGAAACCCACTCAACTCACTGGCATACGCTAGCGGGTCTCGCGCGTCCGCAAGAATAGGGATAATATTCGTCCGCGATTCGGCCAATTGAGAAAAATTGGCCATGGCTTTCGGAGAAACATCCAACCCAAAAACGACCCCTTGCTCTCCAACCAAATCCGAAACATGAGAGACTGTTGTGCCTTCCGCACACCCCAAATACAATACGACATCCGTTTCCCTAATCGGAAACTCCTTCAAACCCAAACCCAATGCCGCCGCCAATTTTGAGCGAAACGGATTCCATTCCCGCCACGTTTTCCCATCCGTGGTTTCTAATCGTTCCCCGTAGACGCGCTGATTTGGTACCAGCGAAAGCGTGTAATACTGGTTTCCCACTTTCCGCAGGCGGCCGTTCATTTTTACTCACCGGGAGGAAAACGATTTTGTTTCCTTCATCTTTGAGAGGTTTTTTGACAGTTTCTCCAGTTTGGGTTTATACTCATCCACGATCCGCTTTCCTCCAAACACATCGGAACGCAAGCAAATCGCCAGTTTTCCACTCAAAACGCGAGCCATTTTTCCTCTCGCTTTCTTCGAAAGGGTTTTCACATACGGATGATTGAATAAAAAACCATGCTTGGGAGGTTTTGTTCCGCTCTTGATGTGCGAAAACAATGCTTCTTCCGCCCCCAAGACTTGCAACGTGGAAGAAGGCATTTCGGACAAGCGCTTCAACGAACCCGCTTTGCTCACTAATTGGGCGGCAATCATGGGAGTGGCCAACTCCGAAAAATTGGGGGCCAACTCTCGCATTTGTTGAACGATAAATCCCTGCAAAAAAGTCGATTCTTCCTTCACATTCAACGCCAATTTGGCGCTCCGCTGCACCATCACCATACTCGTCGTGCTGATTTCCCCCCCCGCACTCGCCCGGGCCGATTCAACGAGCCGATCAGCCATGCTTTCGTCTGAAACAATTTTGGATACGCTTTCTTTGGAAAAATGAGAACGGCTTCCAATACCGGCCATCACCTGCAAGCCTTGACTAGGATCCCTAAAATGCTTCCGAAACTCGGGAAAATGGATGCCATACCAATCAAACGTCAATTCGGAAAGCAGATTGTAAATGGTTTCCTGGCTCTTCGCCAATTGGAACGCACGAACCACATGACCATCCTTTCCGCTGAGCTGTTCCGCAATATTTTTTTTAGTTTGGAAAAGAAGCTTCTTACGCAACGCAGCCAGCTTATTATCGATGATGGGCATACGCGAAAAGGGTTAAAGATACCTTAAAAGGGCTATGTTCCGGCAACCCAGAACAGGACTTTAAAAACACGATTTACGAGGGCATTCGCATGCCAACCGAAGAAATCACCAATCTCGCGACGCGACGAGGGTTGTTTTTCCCGAGCGCGGAAATCTATTCCGATGCACCCGCCGGATTCTATGATTTTGGACCCGAAGGAACCAAAATCAAGCAACGCATTACTCAAGTTTGGCGGAAAATGCTGATTGAAAACGAAGGAAATTTGGAAATCGATGGTAGCATCATTCTCCCCGAAAGCGTGTTCAAAGCGAGCGGACACCTCGAAAACTTCAACGATCCCATCGTGATTTGCAAAGCCTGCAAAACACCGTATCGCGCCGACAAACTTCTGGAGGAGCATTTACCATTTTTGAATACAAAAAAAATACCCACTAGCGAATGGGTAAAAAAGACATTTCCAGAGGGAAGTGTTTTCGAAATTCCGGAAGGAGCATCGCTTGAATTTTTTGACAAAGCCATTTCAGAACTCAAAATCGCTTGTCCCAAAGACAAAAAACCATTTGGAAAGACCCAACGCTTCAACTTAATGATGAAAGTCAATATTGGAGCGACTAACCAAATTCCCACCTATTTGAGGCCGGAGGCCTGCCAAAGCATCTTTCTTGATTTCATTCGCATCTGGAAATCGGGTCGAGTCAAGTTACCAATTGGGATTGGTCAAATGGGAAAGGCCTTCCGAAACGAAATCGCACCCCGACAAGCCTTGCTGCGCAAGCGCGAATTGGAACAAATGGACTTGGAAGTATTCTTCAATCCCAAAAAAATAAACGAAGTCGAAAAATGGGACGAAGTAAAAGACTACAAACTGCAATTGTATTTGTTAAAAGACAAAAAAATAAATCCAATGGCTTGCGAAGAAGCAGTCAACCAAAAAATCTTCTCCGGAAAACTCATCGCCTATTGGTTGGCCCGCACGCAACAATCTTTTCACTCATTGAACATTCCATTGGAAAAAATACGCTTTAGGGAACTAGAAGCCGAAGCCCGCGCGTTCTACGCGAAAGAAACATGGGATTTCGAAGTGCTCGTGGATGAAACGTGGGTGGAATTGAGCGCATGCAACTACCGCGCGGACCACGACTTGAAGATGCACAGTCAAGTCAGCAAGCAAGACCTACAAATCAAAGAAGAAGGCTCAACGGAAAAATTCTTTCCCCACATCTTTGAAATATCCACGGGAGTGGACCGAACGGTTTTCGCGGCACTCGACACGAACTTCCGCCGGGAAAAAAGGGGTCCGGAAGAACGCATTTACTTGAACTTGCCCCACGAAATCGCCCCCTATTTCATCGGAGTGTTCCCCCTCATGAAAAAAGACGGATTGCCTGAAAAGGCAAGAGAAATTTATTGTCATTTACAAAATATGCATTTTCGTCCCTTTTATGACGAGGCTGGCAGCATTGGAAAAAGGTACGCGCGCATCGACGAAATAGGGGTGGCGTTCGCCATCACCGTGGATTACCGTACGTTGGAAGACCAATCCGTGACCCTGCGCGAGCGGAATTCCCTGAACCAAAAACGCGTTTCCCTCGAGGCGCTGGACGAGGTGCTCTGGAAGATCTCCACCAACCAAAAACAATTTGACGATTTGGCCGACTAAGCGGTTTATTTTAAAGCGTTCGTTGAGGCTTTTCCTATATATCGCCACTATAGCTCAGCCTGGGAGAGCGGCTCACTCGTAATGAGCAGGTCGAGGGTTCAAATCCCTCTAGTGGCTCTTAGGATCAAACATTTTTAATTTTTGGCCTCCTTGTACGCGCATGCCTCGGCGCAAAAAGCCACAACCAACTCGACCAACCAATAAATTAGTACGCTGGGTTTCCCCTGCGCGCGCTCAACGAGGAAAAGTCGAAGCCCAACGCGAACGTTTTCAACCGATCTTCGATGCGGCTCGCACCATAGTAACCTATCCACTTCCCCCCCAGTCACGTGTACTATTCATTGGCACTGGAATGCGACCCTTATTCGAAGCCGTGCGTGGACTGAACGAAGTCCTCGGAAAGCGTGTCCGAAATAACTTCCGATATATTCGAACACCCGATACGGGGGGAATAGCCCCCGTCTTTGTGAATCCGGGAATAGTAACCAGTATCTCCAAAATCCTCAAACAATACAAAATCGTAGATGCGCAAACACAAAACTACTATTTAGTCGATTTTCCCACCACCGGAATCACTTTCGCGACCCTTGAAAATGCCATCCGTGCAGTGAACCCGCACGCGAAAATTCATCGTTTGGGATACACCAAAAAAGTGAGCCCAAAAACCAGCCAAAGAATATTACACGGTATCGGAATGTCCGAGGACATCCCAAGACCCACCCTCAAACAAGGGGGGGCAGTTATTAAGCGGAGTGGAAGAGGGTCGAAAAACATATTTATCGTACCAAAAAACATTGCAAGAATTCTTAATTGAACAACAAAAACAAAAAAGGAGAAAAACCCCGTAATCATCACTTCTTAAAATCCAATGCACACGAGTTGATGCAATATCTCTTTCCTGTCTTCGTTGGACCATCCTCAAACAAATGACCTAAATGCCCACCACATTTTTTGCAACGCACTTCCACGCGATGCATGAAATTAGAGTTATCCTCCACCAATTCGATGTTCTTCGTGTTCGCCGGATTGTCAAAACTCGGCCAGCCCGTTCCGCTGTCGAACTTCGCATCGGAAGAAAACAATCCAGCACCGCACGCGGCACACGTGTACGTGCCCTTGTCTTTATGATGCACAAACTTTCCCGTGAAAGGAAGTTCGGTTGCTTTCTTCCGGAGCACGTTGTATTGCTCTGACGACAATTTTTTCTTCCAGCCTTCTTCTGACTTTGGCATTTCATCTTTTTTTTGGACAGGCATACCGCCTTCAAGAATTCACTCCATAAAAGGTTTTTCTGTGCCCTACCCTTTTGAACAGGATTATAAACGGAGGTTATGAATAACCGTCATGTTTCAACGGTCTATAATCATTGTAGGAATTATCATCGCGCTTGCAGCCCTGCTACTTTTTTCATCGAACTTTTCAGCACTCGACCAATCGTGCCGCATGGATAACGAACGCACAATTACAAATCAGGAATCCATTTCCGCTATCTGCTCCAGAACATCCTGTGGACAACAGGATTACTCAAATCCAGAATGGGTTGCACAAAATGGGGCGTATGATTGCCAATGGATCACATCTTCCAACGACTCCACAGTAAAGCCAAATGATGTTCCGTGCGATCCCAACGACCCAACCAAACCTTGTACTCTTGAACCGATTCCATAATACAAAACAAACCGCGTCGTTTGACGTAGTTTTATATAGTCGTTTGACGAATTTGGCCCTATGGACCAGTTAAAAGTTACGATAGCCGGCGAAATAACCTTATCCAAGGATCCGGGCGGCTCGATGAAAAAGTGGCGCGAAATCTTTGGCATTAGCCAAACCGAGCTCGCCGAGTTTTTGCACGTCTCCTCCTCCACGATCTCCGACTACGAAGGAGGTCGGCGAAAAAGCCCGGGAATCGCGGTCATCAATCGCTTAGTGGATGCGCTGATGGAAATAGACAAGAACAAGGGAAGCAAGATCGCGCACCAACTCTCACGCGACGAAACTCCCAAAGAAAAAGTGTTCGACGTGCACGAATTCACCACCGGAGTAAACGGAAAAGATTTTTTGGAAAAAATAGAAGGAGAATGCATCGCTAACCCCTTGCGCTTAAAGGAAATCAGCTTGTACGGATACACGATTATCGATTCGCTGAAAGTCATATTGGATGTGCCCGTGCACGAATACTTGCAAATGTATGGAAAAACACCCGAAAGAGCGCTCATCTTCACGCAAGTGGAGAACGGAAGAAGCCCATTGATTGCAGTGAAAGTAGGCAGATTCGCCACCGAAATGCGACCCAGTGTGGTCGTGTTGCACGGCTGCCAAAAAGTCGACCCCATCGCCAAACGAATCGCGGAAAACGAAAAAATACCCCTCATCGTCACGCAGAAAGGCATCGATAAAATAATAGAAACGATGAAAGGAATGGAAACCTGACCCGTGTACCTTAAAACCCCCAAAAAACAGAAAATAAAATCGATGAACAAGGCCAGACCAATCGGCATCGTATTGCATCGCATCGGCGACCAAACCTTAGCGAAATCGGAGTTAGTCCAGTTCCGGTTAGTTATCGGAAAATATGAACGAGGAAAACCCTTCGTCACATCACCCATTATCCAGCAAACAATCGGAGACCTTCACATTCAAGAAGGCACTCTCATCGGAAATGCGACGATCAAACTCGACCACGCCCAAAAACGAGCGATCACGACATGGTATTATCCGACCACATTCGAGCGAAGGCTCCGTGGAATCGGCATTCCGGATCTACTCGACACCCAACTCCATAAATTCGTTGGAAAACAATTACCCCATTACCGCGTCATCGAGGACGAAGCCATCGAAGTGTCGCGCCTCGAACAATTACGCAAGCAAGGAAGGCATCACGAGATCCCAACCCCTGTTATGAAAGCGTACAAGCTGGCCAAGCGCCGAGCCATCGAACAATACCACAAACACAAATACCTTATTCGCCGAAAAAGGCCCTGAATTTTTCATGGAATCCGCACCAAAAAAGTGGCGCGGTTCTTGGTCTTGCTCGTGTGGATGTCCAACCCGATGAGTTTGTGGGAAACCGACAACGTGCCTTTATGTTTCCTCACAATCGCCACCGCCGCGGCCTTCGCGGCCTTGTGGGAAACCACCCAGGCATCGAAACCATGCTTCTGCGAAACCCAATTCACGACCACGGCCTTCGAGTCTGCCCGTTGCATCGGTAAAAGGGTTTTGTCGATCTCATCCTGCACCGCACGTATTTTTTCGTTCGTTTTTTCCCCAAAACGAACTTGAATGATCCCTTCATAATAATCCGAAGAGACGAGCATATCATCGTTGCAAATGTTCGAACGCAAAAAAAGAATGGATTTTTGAGACAATTCCAGTTTTTGGTCCTCGATTTCGCCTTTCACGTGAACCAAAACCGAAAACATTTTCTCATCGTGAGGGTTTTGCTTTAATTCTACGTCGATTTGGGGGTTTTGCAAGCCCTTGGCGTGAACTTTCTTTGATACCCATTGTTTCACCAATTCCACATTTCCTTCCACCCAACTCCCTTCCAATCTCATTTTTCCGCAGCGCTTGCATTTCTGCACTTCTAACTTATCTGGAACCCGAACCAAATGGGGATGGTTCTCCAAAAAATGTTTTTTGCAAAACAAACCAATGAATTCGCCATCCGTCGTGCCGCACTTGGGGCAAAAACGAGCGGATTTGGTTACAATTATTGTTTTGGGCCTCAAATCAATATGTGTCTGCAACCATTTTTGGGTTAGCGCATACAATTCGTTCCAATGACCCATGAAAACATGGTCCGCTCCCTTGACGGCGTGAAAGGCTTTGTCTTTCACGTCCAACTTTTTGTAGAATTCCTCTGAAAAAGTGTAATCCAATGCTTTATCTTTCGTCCCGTGAATAATGCAGATGGGGACATGAATATGTTGGAGTAAAGATTCGGGAGTCAATCCCAATGCGCTGTCAATGAACGGTTGATAAACCGAAACCAATCCCACATCCAATTGCAAAAACACCTTCTTCTTTTGCCGCTTCACGATGCGATTCCGCACACCTGATGGATTGGTGACGGGAGCGAATCCGACTACACTCACGACTTCCGGAAAACCCGCACACAGGAACGCGACGGCGCCCCCATAACTGTGACCAATCAAAAAGACACGATCGACAGAATGTTTCTTCAGTTCTTGAATCGCCCCTTGCACGTCTTTCTGGGCTTGCTCATACGTGTTATGTTTCTCAAATGTTCCCCCGCTCTTGCCGTTGCCCGCAAAATCGAATCGGAGCACGGTATAACCGTTCTCCGAAAGGATTCCACTCATTTCGGGAAACCAGTGCAAATCTTTAGTGGCGAGCAACCCGTGCAAGAGAATGACTCCCACCCCATTCGGTGTATTGGGGAGATGAATATCCCCCTTCAAGGGGATGTTATTGGCGCTAGGAAAACGAACTTGCTTCATCATACAAATCAAGTCATTCCAATTGAACGGTCTCACCCACGCCGGGATTGCTGACCTTAAATCCTTGTTCCCGCAACTCTCGTGTGAAATCCGCACTAATCTTTTCATCCCCGTGAATGAGAATCAAGTGCTCGGGAGAAAGCGTGTTAACCGTTTTCACCAAATCATCCTTTCCGGAATGCGCGGAAAAATCAAAGCGCTGGATATCCATCTTGGGCTCCACAACGCCATGGTCGAGTTCGATGCGGCCTGTTTCCAACAATTTTCTTCCCTTGGTTCCGGGAACCTGAAAGCCCGTGAGCAATAATGAGCTTCTCTCATCATCGTGCAATTTCCCCAAATAATACATGACGGGACCGCCCTCCAGCATTCCTGCCGTGGTCACAATCACGCTGGGTTCCTTCAGGGTTTGCTTCCGTATACCCGGGTGCTTGACGAAATTCAATTGCTCCAACATGCGTCGAACCACTTTAGGCTTTTTGTTATATTGGGGAAACGCATCGTAGATCTCCGTGGCCTTGCGTGCCATCCCATCAATGAAAACAGGGGCATCCACTCCATGCTCGAACAAAATGTCCAACAACTCTTGGCTTCTTCCGATGGCAAACGCGGCCACAATCGCATGGCCACCCCGATCCAAGGTTTCACGAATCTTAGTCATGAACTCATGAATGACCTTATCCCTATCCGGATGCATACGGTTTCCGTACGTGCTTTCCATGAGTAAATAATCCACTACCCCACAACCTTTCAAGTCCGCACCACTGTGCAGGCGAATGGGAGGAACCATGAAATCACCGCTATACACGAATGTTTTCTCTCCAAAGTTCAATTTGCACATGGCGCTACCCAAAATGTGTCCCGCGTCCACGAATTCCAAGCGCGTTTTCTTGGTCACATCCACAGGCTTGTTATAGTGCATCCCGAAAACATTGGTTTCCGCGGCCGCAATATGGGACTTGTTATACGGGGCCTGTTCCCCCTCCTGCTGGGCAATCTTCATACTGTCAAACCACAGCATCTTGCTCAATTCCAATGTTGGTTTCGTGGTAAACACGCTCGTGGGATTGTCCACGAACAAGTGCGGAACAAATCCCGAATGATCGAAATGCGCGTGCGACAACACCATCGCATCCAATTTCACATCAAGGGGAACCGGGTACTCGGACTCGTTCTCCATGAGCTTGACCCCATAATCCATGAGAATGTGTTCGTTCTCCACGTTCAACACGAAACTCGATCTTCCAATCTCTTTTCCCGCGCCATGAATCTTTAACGAATATTTAGATTTTTCGTTTGACATACTATGTTTTTCATCTTCCTGCATCTCTTGCAGCTTTTTCGCGCGTTCCGGGCACAGGCGTGCACCCACCTAAAAAGCGACCCCGACCGGGTCAAAACGGAACGAAAAAACATTCCAAAATGCTACTTTATACCAGAAAAAACCCTAAAAGGGATTATAAAACATGGCCTAAAAACAATGTCAAAAGCCTGTTAAACCTGCTTTAATAAAGGTCCGTGAAGTGGTTTTTAACATGGCAAAACCTCTTCTCGGAATCCGGGTAATACCCTCCAGACACGACGAAATTGGTGAAACCCATAAAATAGAACTCGATTCATACCGATTGGAAGTAGGGTTCTATCAAAGGAGAATGCACAAGCAAGGGACTCTTTTCATCTCCACTCCACCCATTCGGGAACGAATGCATGAGCTACAACTCAAACCCGGCCACCGGATAGGAAGCGTTCAAGTCCACATCGACCATCATTTCAAAACCGTAGCTGAAAACTGGTACTATCCAACCGGAGAAGAAAAACGCCTGAAAGGGCTCATGATTGGGTCCTTACTCGATTTAGTTATTGAAAAAAAATATAGTGAGAGATTTCCCCACTACTCGATTATTGGCACCATGGAAGATAGCCGAGCGCGCCTCGCCCAGCTCATGAAAAGGGGGAGAGACTTGTCCACTTTCACGCCCATCAAAGAAGGACACCGACAGACTCGCAAGTATGTTATCCGAAAATACCACGAACATAAAAGCAGCCGACCCCCACCCAAACGAAAGCGATAAAAAGAAGCAAAAAATGAGTTAATCCATGAAAACCCGCCCCGCCACCACACAACTCCCCGTACAAATGGATTTCGTTCATGCCCTACGAATGGTCCACGACCACGAAATACCATTTGTACCAACATTCCCATGCCATTCGTCAGCGGATATCATGCACTTAGAAACCAAATTATCATACCCTTGGGCGATGAAAGCGGTAGGAAAAAACTTAATTCATAAAACCGATGTGGGGGGTGTCACGCTCAACATCCAAAATGCAAGCGAAGCCATTTTGGCGTTGAAACACATGCGCGGCATTCACGGGGTCGAATATGTGGCGGTGCAACCCATGCGAAAAGGAATCGAACTCATCGTAGGGGGAAAATGGGACCCCCAATTCGGTCCGACTCTTTTAGTCGGAATGGGAGGCATCTACACGGAAGTATTCAAGGACGCGAGCTTACGCATCTGCCCCGTGCGCGATGACGACATTGCGGAAATGGTCCAGGAACTCAAAATCTATCCCGTGTTGTATGGTATGCGTGGACAAAAAGGAATCAATTTAGGACAATTGCATCACTTGCTCAAAAACACGAGCAGGCTCATGATGAAAGCTCGCGTCCAAGAATTGGATTTGAATCCGGTGATTGCCACGCCTGAAAGGGTGGAAGCGGTGGACGTTCGGATAATTGAAAACCGATGAAAAGAACCCGAAATAAAAGATAGCTTTTTGTAGGTTTCAGGGGGTTATCCCCTCATGCGGATCCAAGACAAGGTATATGGCGAAATGGAAGTCACCGAACCCCTGCTCATCGAACTGATTCACAGCAAGCCCGTGCAACGAATGAAAGGGATTATGCAGGGTGGGGCTTGCTTTTACGTCGACCCCGCCCATGATGGCAGCCGGTACGAGCACTGCGTGGGAGTCATGCTATTGCTCCAAAAGTTTGGTGCATCGCTGGAAGAGCAGGCCGCCGGTTTATTGCACGACGTTGGCCACACCGCTTTTTCGCACGTGATTGACGTGGTATTCAGAGAATACAACCACAACTACGATGATGCGCATTTAGAACAAGTGATTCGAGAATCCGAAATACCCAAAACATTATCCCAACATAATATCAATTGGAAAAGAATGGCTGAAAAACACCACTATTCCTTGCTGGAACAACCTTCTCCCGCGCTGTGCGGCGACCGAATCGACTATACTCTGAGAGACTCCATTCGGCGCACCGATGGGAAACAAATAAAATATTGGATTGATAATCTGGTTACGCACAACAATGCCTTTGCTTTCCGAGACGTGAAAAGCGCCCACTCCTTTGCCTTGCACTATATCCACATGGACCAAACATATTGGACAGAACCCCAAAAAGAAGCCAGCTTCCAAATCCTTGCCGCCGCAATCAGAGAAGCACTCGAAAAAAAGATACTATCGGAAAAGGATTTGTATCTCACGGACATGCAAGTCATGCAAAAACTCAAACAAGCCCCAAATGAGAAAATCCAACAATGTTTGAAAATGCTAACCCCAAACCTCAGGGTGGCAGTCAATCCAACCACTTATGATTATATGGCTTATCCGAAAAGACGATGGGTGGATCCACCGGTATTAACGAATGGAACCACTTCCCCTCTCAGTCAGCTCGAGCCCGCCATTATCCCTTTGCTCAACCAACAAAAAAACAAAAACAATCAAGCGACCCCAATCCAAATTCTCTCGTATTGAAGCCAAAAAACCTTTTAAGTGCCAAACCACTGTGCATTCCACATGGCAAACAAAAAACCCCGCTGGTCCCACATCCTCTCGGAGCGCGTACAAGAACTCCCCAATTCGGAGTTTGAACAGATCATGGCCATCGCCAAAGAAGACCCAAGCGTGATATCGTTAGGTCCCGGGGAACCCGATTTTGATGCGCCCAAACCGGTTATTCACGCCACGCAAAAAGCGCTCGAGGAAGGAAAAACACACTATTCGAGCATTCCCGGATTGAAAGAATTGCGAGAGGAAATAGCAAAAAAGTTGAAAAAAGAAAATCACATTCGACTCGAGGATCCTGACAATGAAGTCTGCGTCACGGCCGGAAGCACGGAAGCCTTGCTCATGGGACTCATGAGCATCGTGGACGCGGGAGAAGAAGTCCTCGTGCCCAACCCCGGCTTTTTGGCGTACGAACCGATGGTGGATTTGGTCACGGGAGAAGCCGTTCCCATCAAACTCACGGACCAAGACGGTTTCCAATGGCACGCGGAAGAAATAAAAGAAAAAATAACCAACAAAACACGCGCCATCATCGTCAACACGCCCAGCAACCCCACTGGCACGGTTTTAACGAAAAAAAATTTGGAAGAAATCGCCGACATCGCAGTGGAACACGATTTAATCGTTTTTTCCGACGAGGCCTACGAGAAATTCGTTTTCGGAAAAAGCAAGCACATTAGCATGGCCTCGCTCAACGGGATGTTCGACCACTTGCTCACGTACCATTCCTTCTCCAAATCCTACGCGATGCCCGGCTTCCGCTTAGGATACGTTTCCGGACACCATGAGTTGCTCCGCGAAATCAGCAAAATACACATCTACACCAGTCTCGCGGCGAGCACCGCCAACCAATACGGCGCATTGGCCGCCCTGCAATTGCCCAAAAAATACGTGGAAAAAATGAGAAAAAGCTATGATGAGCGAAGAAAATTAGTATTAAAGTTAATGCAAAATATTCATTCGCTGCATGTGGAAGTGGAGCCGGAAGGGGCGTTCTACTTGTTTCCCCGCATCACGAACGGAAAAAAATCCACCGATTACGTGCACCACGTTTTGCGTAAGGCAAAAGTATTGTTGGTTCCTGGGAACGAGTTCGGAAAATACGGAGAGGGATTCGCACGCATTTCGTATGCGACGGGAAAGGAAAAAATAAAGGAAGCGTTCGAACGGCTGGAAAAAGCGGGGTTTTAGATTTCATTACCGAGATTCCACATTAAACAAGTGTCTGAGCGATTGCTCGGTAGAAGTAGTGAACTTTTCCGGAGAATTCACAAGTAGGGCAAGGATATCGGCTTTGGAGTAAAAACGGCCATGCACTGTTTCGGTCGGGTCGGTTTTGAAAGGGCCTTCGTTACGAGCGGTATAGCACGTACAATAATGGGAATATCCGTGTTCCTTTTGAAAAAAACGGACGGCAAACAGTATCGGAACATCGATCCCCAATTCCTCTTTCATTTCCCGGATGGCCGCGTGCCGATAGGATTCCCCTTTCTCAACGTGGCCGCCGACCGAGGCATCCAACTTTCCTGTGCCAAGCCCTTCTTTCCGGGCACGCGTTTGGAGAAAAACATCCCCCGATTGGTTGAAAACAAAAACATGAACGATACGGTGCAACAATCCAGTTTCGTGCACCTTTCGTTTGAACTCATGACCCACCACAGTATCCTGCTCATCAACGATATCGACCAAATAGTCCGCCATGCACAAAAGTAAAGTGAAACAATTCAAAATCCTACCGTTTTTTCAGCGCCACCACGCTTGGAATAACCACCTGGTACGCCGCATCGTAATCGAACAAGGGGTTTTCCCATTCGCCTTCACAGCATTCCACCAATTGCAAGAGCATATCCCAATCCGAAACCAATTGAATACCCTTTCGCGTATATTCCACGAGATTCAACCCCACCAAATCATCCACGACCGAACGGATATGATAGTGAAACAAATCGGTTTTCCGGGAAAGATCCCCAATCGACTGCGGGGTTTGCCCCAATTCGAGCAGCACGCGGGCATGCCACTCCATGAAACCAATGCTCTCAAACACCATGACGGCCTTGACCAATGCCAGCCCCTTCAGATTCATGAACCCTTTCCTCGTTTGCACGCACGGGGAGGGAAAGACCGGGATAGGCTCACTCCTTCCCCGCGACCCGTGACTCACTACCGATTAAACCAGAAAGGCGAACAACCGAGTAATATAGCCATGGTTAAAGCGAAATCAACCTAGGGGTTGAAATAGTGCCCTAAAAGGCTCTGTTGCGTTCCTTTATACCGGGCTGAAAAATGAAAAATAAATGACCGGCATTGGTCAAATGAAGTTGCTTTATCGTTCCATTTTCGAGGATCGAAACAACGCCGCCCTAAAATATTGGTTTATTAGCCCAACGCTGCCCAATTCGGGCGTGAGCCCAATGGATTCAAACGCCATCATTTCGGTGCAACACCTGACCAAAGAATACCTCGTTCCCGAGAAAAAAACAGGATTGTGGGGATCCCTCACACGAAAACATCACTGGTTCAAGGCACTGGACAACATCTCCCTCACCATCCAAAAAGGGGAAATCATCGGCTATATCGGACCCAACGGCAGCGGAAAAAGCACGACCATCAAACTGCTCACCGGAATACTCACCCCAACACAGGGAAAAGTCAGCGTGCTGGGATTTGTGCCCTGGGAACAACGATACGAATACACGCACCACATCGGCGCCGTTTTCGGGCAAAAATCATTATTGTGGTGGGACATCGCCCCCATCGAATGCTTCCGCCTGTACAAGGAAATCTACGAAATGAACGAGGAAGAATACCAAAAAAGGCTCGATTACCTGGTTCGATTGTTCGACGTTTCCCCATTCATGCACGTTCCCACGCGAAAGCTCTCATTGGGGCAGCGCATGCGCTGCGAAATAGTCGCATCCCTGTTGCACAACCCCCAAGTGCTTTTTTTGGACGAGCCTACGATAGGATTGGATGTCGTGGCCAAGCAGCGCATGCGGGAAGCCATCAAGGAAATAAACGAAAAAGAGAAAACCACGGTTTTCCTCACCACGCACGACATGCGGGACATCGAGGAATTGGCGAACCGCATCCTCATCCTCAACGAAGGAAAAATAATCTATGACGGGGATTTGCAAAAATTGCGAAACGAAATCATCCACGAAAACGTGATCCATTTCGAGCTGGAAAGCATCACGGACAAGGAAAAATTCGTGCAGCTGATGACCACGCACGAGGTCGCGCAGCAAAACAAAGGATTTTCCATCCGATTCGATTCCCGAAAATTCTCCACCAAAAAAATGCTCGACCGACTGTTTGCCTGCGCGCACGTGAACCGTTTCGAGGTACACGAACCCAGCTTAGAAACCATCATTCGGGATATTTATGAACGTCAACCTGACCAAAAACGCTAAAATCCTCGCGGAATACTTCCGCCTACACATACTGACGCTGTTGGAATACCGAATAAACTTCATTTTCGACACCATCGTACGGTTTTTCGAGTTCGCGGTATTCTTCTTCTTCTGGAAAACCATCCTATTCCAAAACATCACCATTCCAGGCTGGGACTTGGGAGGGCTCATCGTATTATTCTCTTTCCAACAAATATTCCTCGCCCTATTTCTCACCATCGCACTCGCCCCTTGGAGATTTGAAAAAAAAATAATGAATGGAGAATTGGACAAATTCCTCGCCCGGCCTTGCACGCCGTGGCTGAATCTGATTGCGGAAGACTTCAACCTTTCCTTGGGAGGATGGATCACAGGAATAGGAGGATTGCTCATCGCCCAATTCGGTTTAGGGATATCCATTTTCACTCCCAAACTTTTGATGGCGCTATTCGTGATTCTGATTGCCGCTGCCATCACCCTATTCTTCGGGCTTATCCTGTCGAGCTTCGCCCTGTGGGGAAACCGACTCCATTTGTATGATTATCTAATTGACGGGCTCTTCGAATTCGACTCATACCCAATCACCTTGTTTCCCGGATACATCCACACGCTAACATCATTCACCATACCCTTCTTGTACGCGAACACGCTTCCCGCACTCCTGACCTTAAACCAGCTTTCCATTGAAACCGTTTTCCCCTACGCGATAATTGAAATTGGCATTTTGCTCGTGAATTATTCCATTTTCCAATTCATCTGGAGAAAAGGCGTGAAGAGGTACGAAGCCTATGGGGGTTAGCAAATATTTCGATGCGGCCAAAATAAGGATTTTGGATATTTGGGCACAACCCATCGAAGCAGTAGGAGCGTATCTCAGCCTTCCCTTCGCCATGCTCATCTACATCCTCATTTGGGGAGTATTCTTTTCCAACCAAAACAAAATAGGGGGATTCTCGTACGCTGAAATGCTCATCTACCTCTTTCTCACGCTGTTATTCCGAGGACTCGGGGACAAACTAAGCGAAGTCAACCACGTGGAAGATGAAATACGAAAAGGAAAAATACTCATCTATTTGACACGGCCCATCGATTATTTCTTCTTCTGCCTGGGAAACCGAATCGGCTCCGTTTTCGTCATGAGCATCATCACGATACCCCTGCTATTGGGATCATACCTCTATGTTTTCGGCGGGCTTCCCATCCTATTCCCCCATTTACTTTTGGCCCTTCTGCTGGTTTACTTGGGAGTACTCGTCCTCTTCGAAGTCTATTACATCGTCAACCTGCTCGCATTCTGGTTCGAGGAAGTGTGGGGATTCCGAAGAGGAATCATCACCGTATCATGGCTATTCTCCGGAGGAGTCGTTCCCATCTCCCTCATGCCAGAAACCCTGCAAACCATCGCCAAAATACTCCCATTCCACCATGCGGCCGGGATACCGAGCCTATTCCTGCTGGGAAAAGAAAGCCTTTCCACGTATTTCGAATCATTCCTCATCCTGGGTGGGTGGGCCATCCTCCTTTTCTTCGCCCAAAAATATTTATGGAAAAAGGGATTGAAAAAATACGACGGAAAAGGATTGTAGATTGGATTAAAAACCAAAAAAATGGAGAAATGCACATGGGCAAAAAATGGTTCCTGGTATCGTTCAACCCGCATTTCTCCCGCAGCGTGGGCACATTCTTGGACAAGCAAAAAATGAAACAAACAAGGTTGCGCGACCAAACCTATTTGATTTATTCCACCCCCAAAATCTGGAAAAAAAACGAAATCCAACCATTCCTGATTTCCGCGCAAGAAATGAAAAAATGCGCCAATGAAAAAAATATGATGAAATTTATCCAAAAAAATAGTGAAAAAGAGAAAACGTATGCATTGCGTGCTTGGTCGTTGAACGACTCCAAACTGTCCGGACGCGATCTGGAAGTCAAAATGGGAATCGCACTCGAAAAAAAAGGAGTTGAAATGAATCCTTCTCAAAAAAACAATATTTGGTTTATTTTGAAGCACGAAAAATCATTTTTCATTTCCGCTTGCCCATTGTCTTTGGATGCCCATTTGTTCCCGCAAGTGGACTCGCGCGCCACTGAGCAAAAAAGAATCACCCGGTCCGGACACAAACTGCAATTCCTGCTTGAAAAATTCACTATCGATGTGCAAAACAAAATTTGTGTGGATTTAGGGTGCGGCAGCGGAGGATGGACCCAAACCCTGCTCCAAAAAGGAGCGAAAAAGGTCTACGCGATCGACAAAACAAAATTGGATAAAGGGCTTCAAAAAAACAAGAAAGTCGTGTACCTTTCAAAGAAAGCCGAAGACGCCCCAAAAATAAAGGAAAAAATAGATTTAATCGTCATGGACGTTAATGTGGGGCCGGAACACGCCAAAAAAATATTTTTACAATTCGACAAAAGAAATTCGGGAGCAAAAGAGGCCATCATCACCCAAAAAATCATGCGAGGAAAAGATTTGAAAACACTACCAACGCCCGGCACCAAATGGGGAAAGTGGAATGTAAAAGAAATAGGAAACACGTGGTGGGCGAGAAAGGAATGCTATTTGTTTTTACTGAATCGTTAAATGAGCTTTCTCATTTTGCTTTCTTCATGAGAAAGTTGAAATAGTTCAGGTAGGATTCGGCAATTTCCTCATCCACGATGTGGATTGCCTTCACTTTATTAGCCGAAGAAAGTTCATTGGGCCAAACGGTGATCATGACCTCTGGACCGCAAATCAGGGTGGCGGCATTGGATTTGACGGATTCGGGAAGATATTTGGCGGTCGTGCAGGGGAGGCTATTCAGAAATTTTATCCGCTCGACCGCATCATAATTATAAATATGGTTCATTTGAATTTTTCGACGAATGCGTTCGTAATGAAAGTCGTTCAGATAGGCTTTCATCGCCAAAGGAACTATCTTCGGTATGCCATAAACGCTGATTGTCTTCTGGTAACGGAGGAGAGAATAGCAAATATTCATGACAGATGGAATCCCTTGCAAGATGGTGGCTTCCCCGCCGGTCCTGGCATGCTTTTCCATCATCTGGAGACGCGGCATCACGTCCCGTATCTTTACCTCCTTATCCCTGACAAATCCAACAAGGCTACTTACGCCATTTGTCCGATACAGCTTTTTTCTACCCGAAATAACTTGTGAAACCAACCCTTTTTCCAGCAAACTATTGATCGCATCGTAACAGTTCGAGCGATATTGATTCGTTTCTTTCGCTACATGATAAGCGGTGCACGGTCCCAGCCTCAATAAACCCAGATAGGTACGGCTTTCGGTGATACTTAATCCGATATAAGACAAGGCGGACTCGAGGTCTTCCATAACACCCATTTGCCCCTCCCGAATTAATACCTTTCCCCAAAATAGTAGTCCAAAACACTACTATTTTTGATTAAATAGCGGAGCGGGACCCATTAAAGAATGGGGGTTCTTGCATCCCAATGAGTGTGCTTCGGTCAACCGACGCCGCCATATTGGGCATTAACCAACTGAAAATTTTTACTTTCCTTCCGAGCCTATCCCGCGTACGAAGGGCAGCCAGTTAATTAAAGACCTCTATATGATTTGTAAATTATCATACAGGAAAGTCTTTTCTTTTTTAAGAGGAACACCATTTACTTCACTCTATAGGCTTGGATATGATAATAAATCTCTTGTAAATCCACCGCTAATTGATGGTTGGCGAACCGTACCTAAGATAATTTCGAAAATATTTTTACCCCTTATTAAACAGACGGGATATTTCAAAATCAATAATCATTTGTGCAGTTTTGATACTCGAAATACTCAGTACCATAGTTTATATTTCGAAAGATTTGTAAAAAATGGATATGAACCAGAAGTCATGGCTCTTTTAGATATTTTATTTTCCCACGGCGGGGTTTTTTATGATATTGGGGCTAATTGGGGTTATTTCACGGGATATGTTGCAAGTATCCCAGAATTTGATGGAAAAATTTATGCGTTTGAACCACAAAAAAGTATTTTTAATGATTTAAATATTTTAATAAAAGAGGCACACCTACGAAATGTATTCCCAATAAATATGGCATTATCTGACACGGTTATTCAAAATGCGTGTATGAAAAGTGTCGATAACTTTCATTCCGGTTTAGCAAGATTGCAAGAAAAACGAATTGGAAATGTCGGTGTTAATAAAATAGATAATTTATCTTTTAAGCACCCTACAGTGATGAAAATTGATGCGGAGGGACATGAATTTAAAATTATGAAAGGAGGTATTCGAACCATTACAAAAAACAAACCCTATATTATTTTTGAAAATCCAAGAAAAGAGTTAGCGGACATTTTTTTATTTTCGAAATCTATTGGCTATTATTTGTATAATTTGCAGGTATTAGCGATTAAAAATAATATCGTAGAATTAGAAATTACTGAAATAAAATCAGAAGAAAATTTTAGTTCAAGAAATATTTTTGCTTGCCCCTCCGGAAAAAATCATGATTTTGAATTAAAGATTAATTCAAAGCAGAACTAAATCCTGTTCCGTGCATGTGATAACACAATCGCTTTTAGCTCCCTAAAATCCGAAATCTCAAAATCAGGCCTAAACTTGAAATAGGACATTTTTTGTTTTTGGGGGTTGTACCAACAGGTTTGGAAGCCAGCCTTTTTGGCGGCAAAATCATTATCGCGGTCGCCCACCATTAATATTTCGCTGCGCTTTAGACTCTGAATCCGTTTTCTCATGCGCTTGAAATAAATGTCGAAAACCTTCTTGGCTGGCTTACGAACCCCCACTTCATGGGAAATCAGAATAGTGGAAGGGGGAATTGGAAAATGGTGTCGCTTGACCCAACTTCGAGCCCAGCTCAAATCGGCATTGGAAATGATTCCCATCGCTATTTTCCGCTTATGCAGCCAACGAATGATCTGTCGTGCTCCCGGAGAAATCCCCTTTTGTCCTTCAAACCGTATGCGTGTCGCATAAAATAATCGAATCAAGGGGCCGGCCCACGAAGCAGGCAATTGGAGATGCTCCAACTGCTTGATGGTCATATAATGCGGCTTCGCCATGCGCTTTAACCCCTGCTTACACTCATTCGCCTGTTGAAACGCCTCATCCAGCCGCTCCAATGTAAGCGAAACCCCCTTCTTTCGCAACCAGTGCAATTGTGCCTCATGCCCTTTTCGAATAGAGGGCCCATGAGGAACATATAACGTTTTCCCAATATCAAACACAACCAGACGAATCATGAGCAACCTCAAAAATAAGCAAAAGCCAGATAAATCTAGCGACAATTTCCCTGAACAATTAATCCAATCAACACCCAGGCATGATTATATAAAAGTCAACTACTAATATAAATGGTTGACTGAAACAAACGTTGATGAATTCGAAAAATTTTCCCTAGATTTTTAACCGATACGGCAACGTTGACCATAAAGGAGGTTTAACTATGAAAAAAATAATACTTATAATGGGTATTATTCTGATGGCAAATGCGGTATTTGCTTATCCATCAGAATTTACTAAAGAGGAGGAACATACAATCCAACTCATGAACCAAATCGAACCATTTCTATCATTAAACCCCGATTACACGGTGACTTATAACAAACAAGAATCGGAAAAACTATCACCGGAAGCAAGGGAATTTGGACTAAAATATGAAATTTTCCACAATCAATTCGTCAGTTACGTTAAAGTCAATGGATTGAGAAGGGAGGCGCTCAACCAGGAGTTACTTCCCTTATTTGAGCCCTTTTTCACTGCAGTACGCAATACGGGAAGCCTAAGCACCAGTGACCTTATATCAAGGATGGGAAGAAGTAAAACAGAATCACCCATGACTCCCAAAAACCTAAAAAGCGATAAGCAAAAGACAATTGCTTTTTCATCCAAAAACAGCTTGGTTAACTTTCAAACAGTATGTGGTGGAGGTCCTACATCTCCCCATTATTGTCCGGGGTGGGCTTACCCTTCATTCTCCTATGCACTAAGAAGCCAAATGATAAACTTTTTACTAGGACAAGGATATCATAAAACAAACAATGTGGGTTGCGGGTATTCAACATGCCCGGATGATTATACCCAACCGATTTATGCGAACAACTGCAACTTTGGGGCTTTTAGATCCCAAGGAATTGTCTACGCAAGCGGATTGGTTTGGAAATACCGTTATCAAAAACCCGAACCTAACCCGGAAATCTTTAACTACCAATGGCCTGCAGTTTGGTGGGGACTCTATGTCGCCAATTGGCACTGGTTTTACTGCAATTAGTGGAAAAGGCCGATTGTCGGCCTTTTTCCTTCTTATTTTTCTCACGGGTTGCGTCAACCCAAATTACAATATTGTTCAACCCTGCAAAGCGGTTGATGGAAGTTATAGCGAAGAATGCGTGATTCAGATCGCAGTCGCACATTCTGATCCCACAATATGCAAAGTCCTATACGCTGGAATATCTGGTTATTGCAGTGAACAATATTTTCTGAGAAAGGATACGCCGGAAAGTTGTATGGTGTTGTCTCCAGGAATCAAAGAAAACTGTCAACATTACTTTGCCATGAAAGCAGAATGTGAAAAAGAAGTGGATAAAATGTTATGCCTGGCTAAATATGCAAAATCAGTTAACAGACCAGACTTTTGTGGTTACGCCCAAGAAGAAAGCGAGAGATGCCAAAAAATGTACGAGGAAATATAATGATGCCCCTAAATAAAGTCCCAGTAGCAGATTTTTGGAGAAACGTTCATGGCTTTTGAGAACCTTGTTCGACTATTCCTTTTCCCAATATTTTACCTGGACCTATTTTTTCATTTCGAGGATACCGTTTTCGTGATAATCAGTTTAGCATATCTGGCCATAATTGGCATATCAATCTTTACCTTCTTTTCAAAATATCACCAACCATTCATCGAGGTATCGTTGTACTGGTTCATTCTACTTCTTACTCCAGCAATACTCACGCAGATAATGACGCCGCTTATTTTTGCGACCAATCCTAACCTCTCTTTAACCTCTGTCGTTTTCAAAGTAATTGAATTTGTTTTGGGATATTCTCCCTTTTCCTTGCTGTTAGGAGGAATCACCATTTACGCATTCGAAAGAATGACGAATAAAAAATGGGGACTTGCTTCCTCAAAGGTAAAGGGATTATTTTTGATTCAAGTCGGATTACTAATCCTCGTTTTTGGAACAATCATTATTAGCCAAGGGTATGCAAGGCTAAACCTATGAAACTCACACCATTTCTCAGTCCAACTCGAGAAAAACTGCCTTATCGTCCTAATGTTCAGATGATTATTTTCGACCCAAAAGGAAAAGTTCTCATCTTACTCAAAACTCGAACGCAGACGTATTGGGAGTTTCCGCAAGGGGGAATTGATAAAGATGAAACGCCGGAGGAAACCATTCGCCGCGAGCTCAAAGAAGAAGCGAACATCACTGATTTCAAGATTGTTGGAAAGTCAAACCATATCCATCGATACGACTGGCCAATCGAGTTACAGAAACAAAAGGGATTTCGAGGACAAGAACAATATATCTACTTCATCAAAGCCAACGACCCCACACAAGTCAAAATTAACCAAAAAGAAGGCTTTCATAAACACAAATGGGTAACATTCCAAGAAGCAATCCAACACTTTGTCATCCAAAATCAAATCGAAGGAGCCAAAAAAGTCTGGAAAGAATTCGAGCCTGTTGTCAATAACCACATCCAAAAAAAAATGAAACCCACCACACCTGAAGAAAAACTTCATAATCCCACGCAGGAGCAAATAACAGTAGTCATTGCCATCGTCCAAAAAGGAAACCAACTTCTGCTAACCAAAAGAAGTCTTCAAAACTTCTCCATGGCTGAAACCGAAATCAAATTTCCAACTGGAATTATTCGCCTTTCAATCACTCAACCAAAATGGGAATTTCCGGGAGGAATCGTGAACTTTGGAGAATCCATTGGAGAGGCAACCATTCGAGAAGTCAAAGAAGAAACCGGCTCCGACGTGAGAGTAGATCGAATCTCCCCTCGAATCCTCACCCAAAAATCTGTCAGCAAACGAAGACAAATCCACTGCATCCTTATCCCGGTGTGGTGCACGCTGGTGAAAGAGAATGCCTTTACCCCTAACCATGAAATCGATGAAATAAAATGGATTAATCGAAACGAAGTCAAATCTTTGGAACACGACCCCGTCACAGAGTATGTTTTGCAAGAAGATAGAGGGTAGAAAATAATGAATCGTGAGTTATCCAAGAAAATAAGCCCCCCAATGCAGGGCCAAATGCTGCCATTTTGGTGAATCCAGCTACTCGCCCCTGCAGAGCCCCCATTAAAAAGAGTTAAATATTGGCTTCATCATGAACCAGTACCCAGTTGAACAATCCCC
>CAYJRE010000006.1:0-46021 GCA_964372665.1 uncultured archaeon
TTAGACGCTTTCTAAAGTGGATACCCCGGCCTTCAGGCCGGGGAGGAGGTCATTTCTGAAATAGAGCTTCAAATCGCCTTCAAATTATATTTGGGTTCGGAAAAAGATTTCGAATATGCCAAACACCTCTACATGGTTTTTAAAGAACAATTGAATAGTGGGTTGTTGAATTACCACATTCATGAGTTAAATATGGAAAAACAGGCGGAAAGAATATTTTATGGAAAAAGGGCTCCCCAAACTGACCAAGGAAGATCGACGCGAAATGGCCGAAGAGAAACGCAAGAATTCGGAAGAAAGACTAAAGTTCGTTGAATTCTATGCCAATTGGCTGAAAAAACCCTAACAAGGTTTGGAGCAAACAGCACGTCAAATATTCGGGCGGAAAATAATCAAAATGTAATTATTTTTTTCCCGGCTTCTTCCATTTCGCCGGCAAATAAGGAGAGTGTCGCGGGTGCGAGCGTGCGAGCGATGACAGGGTTCGGGAGACCAACCCTTTCGTCACGAAAACATTATTGGCTTGGGGTTTTCCTACGTGCAAATACATCAATGTTTGCGTGCAGATGGCGAGCGTGAAGGAAAACAAAATAGCGATGATTTGGACGATGAACGAGAAGCCGGAAACCAGTACAAATGAGAACGCGGCTTCTTTTACCGGAACTTGCGAAAAGGGGATTCCGGTGACCAAATCCGCGAGGATATTGACAAACGTCGTGATGAGGACCAGTAAAATAACCGACAACAAGACTTGTTGGTAATGCAGGTTCACATATTTTCGCACGCGATCAAAAACGGAAGTGGGTTTGGCGTTCTCGAAATAAGCGATGGGCGGGGCCATGATCAAAAAAGGCTCTAACAAAAAGAGGAAAATCCCAAGCACGAGCAACGTGATGGGAATCCGTTGGCCCAAACCCGAGGGATTTCGAATCGCATCTATAATCGAAGGCGCGCTCGGAAAGAAGAACGAGGGGATGAGGGATAACACGATTAACCCTACCACGATTGCGGCGATGCTTCCCTGTACGAGCAAGGCATCATGCCAACGTGCCGAAGAAAGCTTCCACGCCAAATGCAAATCCAAGGGTTTTCGGGAGACCGCTTGCATGCCCAAATGGAATTGCACCCCGTTCAAGAACGCGTTAATGGACATGATGCCCAACACCCAAATAGCAATACCCAACAAAATCGTAAACACGGCAATCGGAAAAATTCCGGTGGACAACGAAAAAATAGTGGTGAGAAAAACCACTAACCCCATTCCAAACGTGAAAACGACGAACGCGAGCAGGGACAGAAGTAACGTAAGCCCTTGTAATCCCAACAACTCAGGGTTTAATGCCGCCGTGAACGCCTTTGAGAACAAGCGCTGAACCGAAAACGTGGAATTTTTCCCGCTACTCGATTTTCGATGCTTTTTCATGATTTCGCTCCACAAACTTTAACTAGCACAACCTTACTTTCTTTATAATGCTTTCCCATTCTGAACGAGAGAAAAACAATCTCCTCGGTCCCGGAATTTTGTTTCTGGTCACCGTGCTTGGAGTCGGCCTCATTCTCTACTTCTTATTTTCTCCACTGGAATATTCTCTCCAAACAATTGAAACGAGGCACGTGCGTAGCCTGCTGAGTAGCGTGGGGGTGCAAACGCAAAACGGTTTTACTCCTATCCAGTTTTGGGTGAACGACCGGCTCATCGAAATCTCTGCCCTGTGCTCCGGGCTCGTGGAATTCGCGCTCCTGGCCGGCGCCATCCTGGCGACCAATACGGCCTCCTGGAAAAAAAGAATCATCGGAATCGTGGTGGGAGTTTTTTTGTTGTACGTTTTCAACTTGCTCCGCATCACGATCACCATTTTGCAGATCGCGCACACGAATATGGCATTCGCTGAATTCACGCACGACGTGTTGTTTAGGATCGTGCTCATCCTGGGATTCGCGTTCGTGTATGCGGGTTGGCTGCATTTTTCTCGCGTGCGAAACTGGTTATTCACCCACCAAATCGCATGAGGATTAGGGGATTAAACCGTCTGGGGGTGGGCTCATTTATATATTCACGGAGATTCGAAGTAGGATAGGTTGTGTCGATGGGTATCAGCGAAACGCTCGGGAATCTCTACGTAAAAGTCGAGGACGCGTATTATGGAATATTGGACTTTTTCGAGGAGAAAGGAATCGGGATACCGTGGGCCTATAACGATTTCTTGGAGAGCAAAGGAATACCCGGGTTGCCTGTAACTCTTGCGCTGCTTTTGCTCGTGATCGGGGGAGCTTTTTGGGTCACGACCGTAAACCAACCGCAAACGGTTTCATTCACACTATCCCTGAAAGATGACAAGGGACGCGGTCTCGAGGATGTGAGCGTGCAAGTACTGGACGCGAAAGGAAATGTGTTGAAAGAACTGACTGCGAGCGACGGGTCGACCATCACCTTGTCCGGCATTTTGGCGAACCAGCCGCTAACAATCAAGGCCAGCAAGCAAGGGTATGGAAGCAAACAAATCATTTTGTATGCGGGAGAAGAAGGAGTTTCGCTTGCCTTGCAAGGAAGCAATGAAGGCATCATCGGAAAACTCAAGCTCGTGGATGCCGAAACCCAAACCACTATTTTGGATGTAGTAGTCAGTGCCCGTTGGCCCGAAGCCAGCATTCCATTGGTTGTGAGTCCGGGAGCGGATGGAATCGTTTTATTGAATGTTCCACTGGATCAAGAAATTTCCCTTACTGTTAGAGCGGATGAGTATGAGGACTTGGTGGACATCATTACGTTTACGAATGCCGACGTCAAAATCAAGGAATTGACCCCCAAGGCGAGCGCGAGCAGCGGACCCAGCGTCCTGCTCGTGAAAGCGGTGGATGAAGCCACGGATTTGCCTTTGCCAAACGTGCACATCAAAATAGAAAACGCTCAAACCAACGAAACTATTTCGGATTTGGATGCCAGTACAGGACAACACTCTGAAAACCTCACCAAAGGGCTTGTTGTGCGTGTGATTGTGAGCAAGGAAGGATATGCCACCTTTTCCACTTCCACGGACTTCCCGGAAGGAAAAACGCTGCGCAGCGAAAATGAAACCATTATCGCCGAGCTCGGGTCGGGAGGAACATCGTTGTTTGTTCATGCCCAAAACGATTCGGGCAAGACCGCGTTGCAAAACGTAGAATTAGAATTATTGGATTCGGCATTCGTGAAGATGGACGGGCAAACCACGAGTTTCACGGGAGACGCGGAATTTGGTGGGCTTGTCGCCAACACGTACACGCTGCTCTCGTTTCACCCCAACTATTTTCCTTTGCGCAGCAGCATTGAGCTAGAATCGCTTCCCGACGCGCAAAACGGGGAAGGAAAACAAGCTACAGTATCATTAATTCCATTCACGAGCGGGAACGCGGGGGTTCTCACGGTTTTTGTTACCGAAAAGGATGGGAAGGCCGCCTCGCAGGCCCGTGTTTCGATCGAAGAAAAAGTGGGGGAAGAGTATTTGCCTTTCGTGTTAAACAAATCGGTAGACAGTTTGGGCAGCTTTACGGCTCGCTTGCCGGTTGGAAAAACCGTTAAGGTTGTCGCGGCGACCGAAAACGCGAGCGCGGAAAAAGAATTGACGATCGCTGCGGGATTGAACAAGGTCGTCCTGAATTTGGATACCCAAACCAAAGTCATCACCTTCAAAATAAAATACCAAAACGGAAACCCCTTTTCCGGGAATTTGGTTGTGCAAACAAATGGGGGAAACGAATGGTACAACGGCTCTGTTTCCAATGGCGAAGTCGGAATTTTGGTTCCGGTGAACGCCACCGTTAATTTGACCGCCACTTCAGCGGATGGAAAAACCTACACGAAAACCGTGACGATTCCCCTCGCAGACGAAGTGGAAGTCATTCTGGGCAACCAAAGCGGAACAACCGGAAACGCACCCGAGCTTTCCTTCGACGGATTGTATGATGCAGAAGGGAATCCGGCGCCCGGATTGTCTCCGGAAAGCGATGCGTTCGCGCGCTTCACGATCAAGTGGCCTTCCAACACTGGAAAAGGAGGATTGTTTGTCCGCGTGGGAGAGGATAGCGTGTCGAGCGTGGATTCGCAATTCGTGGGAATCTACGGAGTGAATGGGGAAGCCAGCGAAATCACGTATGGGAGAAGCTGGACCCCCCTTCCCAAACCCGGGAACGAGGCAAAAGACCGAAAAACAGTGGGAAAAGCGGGCTCCTTATCCAAGTGGGTGGAAATTATTCAAGAAAATCCAGTGGGAACGAGTACGATCGATGTGCGCCTGCATGCCCGAGAGGGAATCCCGAGCGGCACCCAAAAAATGGTTTACCGCGCGTTCGGCCAAACCGGGAATTCGATTGGGCGCACGCCCAACGACCCCGAATTGGGAAACGCTTCCTACACGCAAACAAAATCCGGGTTGTATGCCCACACTCTCTCATTAAGCATTCCTATTTATGAGAGCCACCCTTTTTGTCAAAGCGGGATTTGTGCCACGTTGCAATTCGTGGACCGAGACAACCGATTTTATCCTATTGGAAGCTTCAGACCCGTACAGGGGCAGATGTACGCGTTGCATACCGAAATTTTGCCGGGATTAAAACCCACCCCCTCTTCCGTATCCAACCCCCTTTCCACGGGAGAAGGACTGATTCCCCCTTCTGCGGTTACCGGCGGTTCAGCCAGCGGAGGAATCACCGTGAAAGCCTCTACCACTCCTGAAAATCCGTTGCTCGTGTTCACCAAATCCGAAATAAACAATTTCGGGGCATTGGAAGACACCGGAAAAAAAGACACGAGCCTCAACCTTCCTATCCCAGCGATTGATGCCCAGAATGGGACACGGATACGTGTGCACTTTTTGCCTGAAACGCCGGGACAAACCACGATCCAATTCCAACTCGTTTCCAGCAGAGGAATATGGCAACAAACATTACCCATCGAAATCGTTGAACCCAAATTTTTGCGAGTGAGTTTGCCCAATCAAGTGAACGGCGGGGAAGCCGTTAACATCACTATACTCGATGAGCAAGGAAATCCTATTCCGAATGGCCTGATCACCTTAACGGATGCAGCCGGGAAGTTTGCAGGAAGCGTGAAAGGAAACAATTCCCCCAACAAGGGAGAAAACGGAAAATATGTCTTGGACAAATCATTAGAGAATGGGTTGTACAGCGTCAAAATCCGCGTTCCAGGATTCGCGGACTATGGTGATACGATTAACGTAGGAATGGCGAGCCCATTAAGCCTGCCCGAAAAAGTCGAAATCAGTATTCCCTTCGGCCAAACAACTCTCACGCAACAAATCCAAGTGACGAATAAAACGAAATATCCCATTGCGAATGTCACGAGCGAATTTGTTGGATTCGAATCCTTCCCCAAGGAAATCAAAGTGGACATTCCGCCCATTCCCTTGATCGCGCCCAACGGAAAAGCCAATGTGACGATTACGGCCACTTTCACTGGAAACCCTGAGAGCGAGGAAACCCTGGTTGGAAGTGGCCAACTCAAACTGCGGGGGGAAGCCAGCCAAAAATTCGTGATTCGGGGAGAAAGCCAACTCACGGTTTCCTACAACAAAAAACTCGATTCGAGTTGTTTGCAATTCAACAAAAACAAATTAACCGTTGTTTTGATGGCGGAAAGCCAGCCCTACGGAAACCTGTATCCAAGTGGAACAAGCACACCAACGAGTGTTCCCTATTATGGCTTCTCCCAAAACCCGTTCGCATTGGGGCAGCAAGGGAGCGGGTTTGGAGTAAACCCAAATGGGCAATTCCTCAATCCGGAAACCAAACGCGTGAACGTGAAAGCCAAAAACAATTGTGGAACCGAACTCACGCTGATTCCCGGCATTTCAAACGTGGATGGGCAATTGGAAGTGGATGGATTAAAACTCGCGGCCGTGGATTCCGCATTGAAACTAGGGAAAGGCGAAGAAAAGCAAGTCGATTTTACGATTACGAATGAATTGTTCCGCGCCGGATTCATCCCCCAATCCTTGAGTTATGCCGCGTTCTTTCGCGCCCCCAATTTGTATGCCTCACTCCCATTCGAAATCACTTTTTGGGACCGCTCACGTGCCATTCAAACTCCTCCGAGCGTGCAACTCCAACTCATTCGAACCGGTAATTCAAAAGCCAGCGATCGCGCCACGATTCCCATTACCAACATCGGAAGCGGGCCCATCTACGATTTGCGCGTGAATCTGGAAGGAGAGCCCTTGACCGATGTCTCCCTAAAAATAGAAAACAATCCCGCGAGTTCCGGTTCCACCAACCTTCCCATTGCCAATTCTCCTTACGGGAGCTTCCGAAACGTGTTGTTGCCGGGACAATCCCTGTATCCTCCAGTCGGATTAGTTGGAGAGAGTTTGAAAGACAAAGAAGGATTGTTCCAGCAAAAATTGGTCATTACGGGGGTCATCGAAGGAAAACGATTGTCCCTGCGCACGATCGACGTATTCATCACTACGGGAAGCAGCTCGTGCCTCGAACTCTCCGCGTTTGACACGCCAATATCTTTCATTTCCTCCGAACTCACGGGAACATTATCCAAACGAGTAACGATTCAAAACAAATGCCTGGAACCCGTGCGCATCACGCAAGTGAACCCCGAAACCGCGGGAGGTAACATCTTCACGATGAGCCCGGTGGAAGGAACCGAAATCCTCGAAAAGGATGAGAGTGCAGAATTTCAATTATTATTGAACAAAACCGCGCCCTACAAGGCCCAATTCAATCTGAACGTGAAGGGTTTGCTCATCCTCTCCCAAAAACCCATTGAATCCAACTTTGTTCCGGTTGATATCGCGTTGGGAAAAGACGAATTGCAGGCCGCCAACGCGAGCAATCCCGTCGAAGTTCCGGTGTGCGAAGGCGGCACGCTCAACGTACGGTTCCCGTTACTCGCCAAAAAGGATGAATGCACGCAAGCCTATTGCGATGCGGAGCAAGCCAGCAACATGCTTGCCAACCTAATTGAAAACCAACTCACGCGTGTGGTGCAGCAAATGCAAGCCAAAAAGAATGACGCCACGCAATTCTCCAATTGCGATATCACTAAACGCTATTGTACGTTTGCCCAACTCGGAATCAAATCCCTGACGGCAGATTTGTACTTGCAAAACGATGCCTTGACTCGAAGCATGCTCAACTTTGTGATGGCGGACGGGAGATACCCACGCTTAACAAGGATGCAATCTGAATTAGAAACATTATTGCAAGGGGATAACGCCGACACCGCATTCGCCCAACGATTAGGAACGGGATTCGGAAACAAAGTGTTTTTGCCTATCATTCAAGGATGTGGGTATTACAAGCTCAGCATCATCGGCGGGGTCGAAGTCGCCACCAACCAATTGCAACCCGATAACATTACAGTCGGAATCAAGCTCACGCAACCCAAGCAAAAGACCGCGGAATGCGAAGAAAAAATATACAACGCCGCCAATTTCTTGCCCAAGGATAGGAGTTTGACGCTCGAAAACACGCGCCAAACATTGCTGGGAGTAGTCGAATACGAGAGCGGATTGCAACAAGCGGGAGAATGGCTGGCCGAAACCGTTTTCGGAAGCGAAAAACGCTCCACCAACAATTCTGGAAGCAACCGCATGCATTTGCGATTGGGAAACCTGACCCAAAGCATCGTCGAATTAACCTTGGACCCGCAAACCAAAACCAGCGAAACCAAAAACATTATAACAACGGTAAGAAAAACAGCTGGAGAGGTGCAGAAAGAAGCCATTGTCGAAGCCGGAAAGATAATCACGAATTTGGGAAAAGGAGTGAACGGCTGCATCACGCAGGATGAGCAAACCTGGAAAATCTATTCCGCCAAGGACGTGGGGCAATTCACGTATGAAGGATGCATGCTCCCAGGAACGAGCGAAGGAGGATTAATTGTACGACCCAATTTGGCATGCTGCGAATTGGCTGCAAAATCCGACATTCAAAGCGACGCCAGCTACTCGCTCGACCCCAATGGGAAAGACCCCTTGCAGGGGATGACCCAACTCGATTTGTATGAGGTGAAAGAACCCAAATCCAACCCCAACTCGTACGCGAAACCCGGAAACAAAATCTCGTACAACTCGCCGTATCCGCTCGGATTTGACACCAGGCAACAAGCCTACCAAAAAAGCCTGTTACTGTGCGGGATTTCGGATGGCCGAACCCAACAGCAAGCCAACAAACAAACCGTCCAAACCAGTGCCACCCGATTATTGGATGACGTGAAAGGGGGTCCCCTCAAATTGCAACTGCGAACATGCGCCCTGGATGCGGATGACGCATTGAGCAAAGCGTATGCGAAAGGGCAAGGAACGTGGTATGCGACGTTGGATTGGGAAGACGATAAGGAAAGCAAATCCATCAAACAAGCGGTGGAAGAAACCACGAAAGACAACAAGCTCGGGGACTCGTACGTGACGTTTGCCGGACAAGGGATTTTGGCGAGCGACAATCCCGTTTACAGGGAACAATTCAAGGGAAAGCAGATGGCGGCCGTGGGCTCGTTCGCATTAGCTTGCGCGGCCGCATGCGGCGTGTGTCAAGGAGCCGCGGCCATTGCCACGGTAGGTGCATCTTTGGCTGCGAGTGCAACAGATTGCTTATTCGCGTGCGGCATCGGCTCCGCGATGGGAGCGTACGAAGTGTCCAAAGACAAATGGGATGGCACGGTCTTGGAGCCTGCCAAGGACGTGATCGAAAACTCGTATGGCATTGTTCGCGATGGAGCTGCCACACTTATCCCTGGAAGTACGGAAGACGACCCCGCCACCTCCGCCTTAGTAGCGGGGGGAGTCATATATCCCTTGATTCGGGGCTGGAAAAGCCCATTACCCACGAAACTGACCGAAAAAGCCACCGCACTCGAGACCGAAAAAGTGATCAAAACTTCGGAATTAGGTAAAAAAGTAGGGGAAGCAACCGATGCCTTGTCGAAAGCCCAGGAAGAGCTGAAGAAAGCCGAATCAAAAATCCAAGCAGTCCTAGATGAAGCAACGGATGAGAGAGTGGAAGTCGAAAAACGACTGGTGCAAGCCCACAAGCAGGCGGATGAGACACAAAAAGCCCTGGACGGTTTTCGAGACCGGGAAAGAGACATCCGGAGAGATCTGAGGGAAGCCGAAGCTGAATTCAAGAAGACCAGGGACGCAGATCTCAAAGAAGATCTCAAAGAAGAGATCGAACGCCTCAAGGCTGAAAGAGACACCATCTCGCGGAACCGAAGGGATCTCACGACCGCACAAGAAAGGGCAGTGGACGATGCCGCCAAGGCACGGGAAGAGCTTAACGGTCTTTCGACTTCGAAGCGAGCGGCTGAAGAAAAAGCAAGACTGGACAGTATCGAAAGTTTGCAAAAAAAGTTAGATGAAGCCCAAAAGAAATTGAGCGAGGCAAAGGAAGGCTCGGATACGACGAGTTTGACGAAAGCAGTCGAAGAGGCCGAAAAGAACCTAAACGAAGCCGAGGACGGAGTGAAAGGCCTGAAGAAAAGGATTGAGGAAGCGGAAGAAGCGCTCAAGAAGGCCAAGGAAGCCGCGGAAAAGGAAGCGCTTAAGAAAGCCAAATCGCTCAAAAAGTTCAACTTTGTCCGCGGTTTGGTGTGCGGAGGCGTGGGAAACATCGCGGGTTACACCACGTACCGGAACACGCTTTTAGAAGAAATAGAGAACAAGATCGTGGTCGAAGCGGGAAGCACGAACGTGTTCGACCCTTCCACGGATGAATTGATTTTCCAGAAGGGACAGACCTACGCGTTCACGCTCTCCCCGACCGCGGGGAGCAAGACCAGCCGCAAAATAAGCATTGACATCGTTTCGCCGGATTCCCAAGTGAATCCCAACGCGTGGCTGGATGATTGCTCCAAAGCAAGCACGTGAGGCAACACAAATATGTTGCCGCAAAAAATGGATATAAAAAAAATTGAAAATGAATATGAAAACGAAAATGAACCAGCGGGCCTTCACGCTCTATACTGCTTTGCTTTCATTCGTTCTGATTTTGCTCGCAGGCTTGCTCGTGAACACGATGATCAACGCCGAGCGCGTGAGCAACGAGGTCATCTTGGAAGTGCAAGCCCAATCCCGCATGCAAAGTTTAGCGGACTTGACGCGCGCGGACGCGTTGCAAGTGGTTAATTACGGGATACGGAACGCGATCGAAGAATACACGCAACAATTGGACAACCCCTACTTGTACGCGCAACAAACAACCCAATGGCAAGACGTGATCGACGATTTCTCAGCCTTCTTTTTTGGCGCGCAAAACGGAAGCGTGATTGCAGGAAGAATCGCGGCCAATCTGCATGTGATCGTGCAATCCGGCCCTCGAAGAATAGCGGGTTACACGGTCACCATCCAAGGCGGAAACGAGACCGACCTGAAGCTCGCCATCGAGAATGTGTTCGCCCAAACAGTAAGCAGCGGCCAGAACTTTTTGCAAGTCGTCAAATGCACGGATGCAACACCCCCCATCGAGTGCGTGGGAACATTCTACGTGAACCTGGATTTCTCCCAGATTTCGGACACGGAATACGAGCAACTGCCCTCCATTCATGTAAAAGACGATGCCACCGGACGCGAATTGGTGGAGCCCGTTATACCCCGAGGAAAATTCAGGATTTACGTTCCCCTGCGCATATTCCGCGCGTTGAAATACGCGCACGAAATCGCGCAAGGATCATTGGCAGGGGGAGGGGGAATATTGAGCCCCCAATTCCACGCGCATTTGGGAGAGTTGGGCGTGGGGATGTGCGACGAATTTTTTGGAGCAGCGGCAATCAATTGTGGGTATCGAAATGCTCCCTTCACGCGTGCACCGAGTCCAGTCGGACCCAGCGACCCAAGTCCTCCGATTCAAGGCGGAAACCTTTGCCCCGCGGATAACGTGCCTCCGCCTATCGAGCATTTTATGCCCAAGCATGTTCCCTTGTATTGCGATGCCTTGGCCATCCAATTCTTTCCAGCTTTATGCCCACAAGGGACAAGCACCGTCATCGCGTATTACGATCCAGCTGATGGAGTTTCCCGCGGACAAGCATTATCGCAACTCACGCAAGGGTTGATCAACCAACAAGTGAATGTGACGATTGGAAACATCCCCCAGAGCAACGACTTCGTACTGTTGAACAACAATGTGCAAATCCAACCCCAAGTCAACAGCTATGACACGAAGACCATTTCCTTCCAAGGAATCAATTCCCTGGACTCGGTAGCGAAATGCACCAAACTCACGAATACGAATGTCACGTTGCAATTCGAAGAGCGCAACCTGAATTACGTGGTGGTGGATACGCGCGGCCCCTTGCATTACGAAATCAAAATCGTGGACTCTTTCGCGGCCAACCTGAACACGAACCAGTGCATAGCGTATTGTTTGGAAGAGCCCGCGCTAAACGTGTTCATTGTGGGACCGACTTTTACCAATAATGGTCCGTGCGCCGCTACCGCGTGCGCGCCGCCCGGGAGCTACGCTCCCGTATGCGGGAACGGGTATCGCGAATACGGCGAAGAATGCGATCCGCAAGAGCAGCAAAGCAGTTGCCAAGGCGGAGACGTTTGCTCCAGCACGTGCACGTGCGGACCGCCTCCGAGTTTGTGTGTGGGTAGTGGACCCAATGGCCAGTTAGAACCACCCGAGGAATGCGACGACGGAAACAACAATAATAATGACGCGTGCTCCAATACGTGCCGAAACAACCCGCCGAGTCCCTGAATCATGGATTAGCCAGCTGGAAAAAGAAATTCGCCCACTCCGCTTCCATTTTTAGTCGACCACGCCAAATCGATTCCCACAACGTGCATGATAGGACATGAAAATAGGCCTTCGAAATGGGAGGGGTTCGTATGCGCGCGTAAACGGAATTATTTCAGGGGTTTTGCCTCAACATATAAAAAGGGGGAAACCCGGCTTTTGGTAGCCCAATGGGTTAGCAATCATGGTTGAGGAACGAATATGGGGTTAAAGGAAGCCTATTTTGCGGTGGAAGACAAATATTACGCTTTTTTGGACTGGTTGGACCGCCACGGGATTCCCGTGTACAAAGTCGTGGATGGCATCGAAGCCCAAAACATTCCTAGCTTTCCCATCGCGGTTTTTTTGCTTGCGTTGGTCGTGGGGGGATTATTCGTTTTTGTGGTTCCGAGCATTGCCGGAGGAAGCCGTTTAACGGTTTTGGTTCAGGGCGAAACCCAAAATCCCCTGAAAGGAATCTCGGTCCAATTGAGTGGAGAAGGATTGTCGGGTGATGCTCTTTCCCCCCGCTTGACGAATGAGGAAGGAAGAGCAACGTTTTCCAATTTGCCGGTCGGGAAGCGCGTCACTATTACTGCCACTGGAGAAGGGTATGACATACCAAGCCAGACTATTATATTAGATACGGGAACCAATGAGCAATCCCTCACAGGCCAAGCGTTGTCTCCATCCAAAAGCATTTTGCTTCGCTTATACAAGACTGGGACTAACGAGTTGCTCACGGAACCCGTGCAACTATCCTTTTCCTGCTCCAACAATTCAACTTTCACGCAACAACCGACCATCACGAATGGGCAGATCAGCCTCGATGTTCCCGGGGATTGTGGAGCGTTGAGCGCGGAACCCGTGGCCGGAAATGTTTCATTGGAAGAAAGCATCATCGATTTGGAGGATGCGGAACCCTCCCTCTCGGTGAACATTACGCCAACGGGTAACGGCGAGCTGGCCGTGTTTGTCGTAAATGAAAGCGGGAATGGCGTGAGCGGACTAACCGTGAACCTCAAAAGCAAATTCGGGGATTTGCTCGCCACCAAATTCACTGACACCACTGGATTTACCGAATTCACGGGGCTGGTTCCCGATACGTACACGCTATTCATTTCCGCGGATGGAACATACGGGGAATTGGACTCTGGTCTGATTGAAGTGAATGATGTTGCCGCGGTCCAAAAAACACTCACCGTTCAACCCGCGAGCGTGGGAGAAGTGCGATTGCAACTCGTGGATGAATCCAGTTTGTCACCCGTTGCAAATGCCAAAGTCACACTCTCACGCGGAACCCAAATCTTAACCACCAAAACCACCAACGAGGGGGGCCAAGTCACGTTCTCGGTTTCCTCCACCAACAATTTGACTGCCAGCATCGACCACCCCACTTACCTCATCAAAACGGTCTCCGTGAACGTGTCAACCGCGGGCTACACGCAAATTCCCCTCACGAAGGCAACCCTGCAAAACTCGCAAATCGTAACCGTGAGAGTGGCGGATGAATTAGGGCAACCCGTGGAAAATGCGTATGTATCCCTCAAAAAAAGTCCTTCGGGGGCGGCAGTGGGAACCAACAAAATCACCGGTGCCAGTGGAACAGTCGTTTTTTCCTCGATCGAAGAAGGAACATACTTCGCGAGCGCCTACAAACCCGGATTCTCGGACCAATTGCGCAGCGAGATATTTAGTGTAAAAGCCCGAGAGAACGTGGAAACCAGCGTGAAACTCGTGTTGGGCAATGGAACAGTTGTCATTACCGTAAAAGGCTTTGACGGGCAACCCTTGGCCGGAGCCACGGTCCAACCCAAGGATGCCACCACGCACGAACGCATCGGGGGGAGTGACATCACGACCGGCGTTGATGGAACAACCGAAATCACTCTGCGTGCGGACAAATACGCGTATTTCGTGGTGCAGGAGCCCAATCACTTGCCGTTTGTCACGCTGCCCTTGCAAATAAAGAAAGGTATCACGCAAAGCATCGAAGTCGGTTTGTTAAAAGACATCCAAAAACTAGAAATCGTGCCATTAGGAACGTTCGTGAATGGCCAACCCGTGTTAGAGGAAAGCGGTTTGGCTCCTGGACAAACCTATACGATTCGGTTTGGAATCCATGTTCCATCCAATTCAATTTTTTCCGAAATAGGCGCGCACCTCCGAACCGGAAATGCCACGGATGGCCAAACCAATCCGATCCAAAACGATGCCTGGTTCATCCATGCAGTGCGCGGAGCGTATTCCAAAATACAAAAGGGGACCACGTATACGCCTCCAAGCGGATTGGGCATTGATGGCCAGCACCTGACGAGCGCGGACTCCAAATGGGTGAATGTGGTGTTCTCATCCGTGTATGAGGGGGTTACTCTCCTCGAAATCGATGCCACCGTGAAGGATACCGCGATTCAAGGAACCGATTTACCCTTGTATTACCGCACGTGGGGAAAAACAGGCTCGTATGTCCGCTTTCCGGTGGATGCCGTGTTGGGGGGCAGCGAATCGGTTTCCGAAAAACAAGGATTGTACGCCAACGCGAATCTCAAACTCTATTTCACCGGCGCCGGAACCCATTTGTGCACGAAGGACTTTTGCTTGGGATTGGTGGCGGAAGACGTAGCCAACCAACTCCAAACCCCCTTGTTGGACGCCTATGAAGTGGACGTGGGAACCTCCCACAAACTATTGTTCACCTTCACGAGCGTATCCGACAACGTGTTTCAAGATACGAGTCTGATTGTTCAAAGCGCTTCGAGTGCGGCGAACTTGGGAGCGTATGAGGTGACGAATGCGGTGGGAGCCAAAAAAGGTGGCATCGTTCAAGGAAACAAGTCCGAAATCCCGGTCGGAATCATCCAGAAGAATAATGTCGTTTTCGGATTTGTCAATTTTAAGGCCGAGAAAGACGGAACATCAAAAGTAAAGTTCTCGCTGGTGAGCAACAAGAAAGAATTGTTTTCGCGCGAATTATTGGTGCGCGTGAACCCCGCCACCCCCCTAAACGTGGAAATCGTTCCCAAGGCCATCTTGCCATTGTTGGTTAACCAACTCCTGGTTCATGTCACGCAAGCCAGTGGCACGGACGAGATTCCCTTAGAGAATGCCACCGTGAGCATTTATTTGAATGACACGCTCCTCACGAGTGGATTCAGTGACACAGAAGGTGTGTTTCCATTCGAGCTGCACGAGCCCAACGTGAATGATGCGGTGCTAATCAAAGTCGAAAAGGCCGGCTACAAAACAACCGAATTAACAGTAAAAGTAGGATCGGATTTGGTCGAATTTGTTCCCAACCAAGTGAATGAAACCCTCATCGTGAATGGTGCAATACGCAAAACCCGCGATGTACGAATATTCAACCTCACGAGCACTCTACTTTCCATCAAAGAAATAGCGCTAACCGGAGACTTTGAAGGCTTGGTTCAATTCGATTTGTTGAGCGACGAAATCGTGGGAGAAACGCTTCCTACAAATGGGGATGTGAACGTGACATTTGCATTATCCCTCACCGAAAAAGGGCAAAAATTACTCAACCCCAAAACACTCAAGGGGAGCCTCATCGTGAAGACCGATATTGGCGAAACCGGCAAAATATTCGCGAACGCATTGCCCTTGAACGTGAAAATAGGTTTCGGGGGAAGCGTGGACGTCGAAGACTGCTTGCTCGTGGATCCCGTGAATTGGGACTTGTTCACCGATCCGAATGAGACCAAGCAACTTGCCTTCGAAATAAAAAACACGTGTACGGTGAAAGGGATTCCCATTCGCTTAACCAATTTGTCTGCTAAAATCAAACAGGTCTCCGGCGATTCCATCGGAACATTCACCGCCGTATCCGGCCAAAAAACGACCCCGCTCGGAAGCGAATTCAAAACGATTTTAGATGACATTTCGGCAGGAGGAGAAGCCACGATCACGGTATCATTCACGCCCGCGAGCATCCAATCGGGAACCGCGAAACCCCAACTCGTATTCCAAGCCACCAATTTGACGGGGACCGGAGTCCCTGACCTGGTGGATGAAACCGTCAAAATTAACATCGTGGTTACCTCGCTCACAAAATGTGTCCAAGTGAATGTTCCCTCCGCCCTCGAAATAGACTCGTGTCCCATCAACACGGGAATGGGACAACTGGGGAATTACTTTGGGCAAGTCATGCGACCGACCGGAGTCCCCCATTTCAACCCTTCTTTCGCTACGCTCAACAAGACAAGCAACCCCAGCGGAAGCAGTTTAGTTCCTTCCTCCATAAATCCGGGATTTGGTTCCTATTGGGGGCAAGGACCTTTCTCCGGAGCCTTTGGACAAAGCGGATTTGACGGGTTAGGAAACTACTCTCCGCAGGGACCATTATTCTCTCCGGGCCCAAATGCCTATCCCGGAATGCAGGGATTCTACAACAATCCGGGAGTGGACCGATTCAATTACAACCAGGGGTATGGGGGATTATTCGGGTGCGGAGGCACAGAAATCAGGATAGAAAACAGTTGCCAATCCGAAGTCGAGATCAACTTGGATACGGACCCCAACCTCCGAGTCAACGTGAGCAACTTCAGCCTGAAACCCAACCAAAACCAGCGCGTGCGCATCGGCTCGGGATATAGAATAGGGAAATACAGCATAGCCGTGAATGCCCACGTGAAAGGAAGCCAAGAACCCAGCAAGGAAATCCGCGTGTTAGACGTGCTAATCAAGAGCCCCACCGAAGTCAACCAGGATTGCATCCAACTCTCAACGAGCAAATTCCGGTTCAACGATTTCATCCAAAAGCCAGTCAAAGGAAAAGTCATCAACAAATGCTACGACTCCGGCGTGCGGCTGATTCCGAGCTCGGACACGATCACGATTGCCTCATTCTTCAATGGGCCCGATGGTTCGGGGGCCGTCCAGCTCTCTCCCAAAGGAGCGGTTTCCTCCAAAAAGAATTCGATGGCTAGCAACATCCAACTCATCGGCGTGGAAACGCGCGGGCAGGGAAGGGACACGATTCAAGAATTAGAATTCCAAATATTCCCTGATTTCGAGACATACAAGCGTGAATTTTCTCCTTTCTCAGGAGGAGGAATAGGAAAAACGATTGCCGACTTGAAATTCTTTGTGGAAGGACAATTCTACCGCGTCGAATCGTATGGCACCATTAGCGTGAAATACTTGGACCCGTATGGGGGAAGCCAACAAAAACCATTCCCCGTCATCTTCGAAAACCTGTTCAAGCTCGCGGGACTATTAGACATTGGGGATGGGAACCCAGACATTTTCAATTACCAGCAATGCATCAACCCCGACGCGTTGCAATTCAGGAACACATCCACGCAGACCGGGAACGCATCCCCCACCAACCAACCGAATACCGGGCAGAAAATCGCCCTCGAATTCGATGATACGGACTTCAAGGGGGGCGCCATCACCACCTATGTAACCACTTCCCCCAATACCGTTTTGCTGGTAGGCGATGCGTTCTGCGGAGGAAGGGATTTTATTTCGTTCCCGGAGGGATTGACCACGCAAACGCTCAAAGCCTCATCTCCCAATGATGCGATAGTGGCCACCTTCAAGGTCGCGGACAAACACAACATCCAGGTCACGATCAACCGGCCTTTCGGCCTGCAAAGCGATGCCGTCATCGAGGGAAGTTTGCGCGGCAAAGTCACGCGCGTGGCCGTGAATCCCGGGACCCAAGACGTGACGATCCTGGTGAAGATTACGGTGAAAAAAGGAGCCAAGAAGGTTGGAATATTGCAGTTGTCCGCATGCACAGAAGAAGGGTTTGAGCAAGGGCCCGGATTCATCCCCAAATACGGGTTCGATAAAATCAAATGGGATTGGACCGTAAGCGGAAGCCCGGATTGCAGAGAGGCATTCTGCGATGCGACCCAGTTCACGATACACTTGGCCCAAAAAGTAGGGAAATTCAACGCCTTCATCAAAGCGAATCAAGAAAAGGGATTGTTCAATTCTCCCAGCGTGAATTACACCACGTCCAATTTCATCAAATACGCATACAAAACCACCGCTCCGATTACGGATGATACTTCCACTAACACTCCCCAAACAAAATACACGTTCTTTCAATCGAAAGGGGGAACCAGCGTCGTGGATTTGCCACTTGGGTATGAGGGGAAAGGAATCGTGGAGAACGTGTTCAACGAGTTGAAGAAAGACCAATCCTACAGCGTAAAGGAAAACGCGCTCATTTACCTGAATTACGTGAGTGGAAAGTGGGAGGAATTACAAGCGAATGCTGCCGCCCAAAAAACCATGAATGGTCTAGTCATCCTTTTGGATGAAAACAAACTGGGGAACCCAACCAAAAACAAGATCCAACTGTTCGGGGCCGAATCGGTTTCGTTTGCCGACCGAAAAACGAGAATGATTTGGATGTTCAACGAATACAAAAAATTCCACGACGACTTGCTCGCTGCGGCAAAAAATCCCCCAATGAGTACTACGGTTTCCATCAATCCGATAGTTGGAAGCGGGTCAGGTCCACAGCCTATCACCCCCGCGGAGTTGAAAACGATTTACGACAGCATAACCGATGTCGTGTTGGCTTACCCGCTTCCCGGCCAGGACTCCGAATTGGAGAATCTCAAGAACGAAGACATTGCCTACTTCATTTCTAAGGCTGAACCGAATGGATTAGCATATGCGGATTACGGGGACGACAAAGGATTGCGGGCCCAATTCATCCAAACAGAAGCTCACTTGTTGCCTGATGCATACAACCAGGGATTCTTCGAACACTTCTTCAACGTCAGCGGAGAGGGATACGATTATGCATTGTCATTGGAAACCGGGACCGGCGGCAAGAAACCGGTTAAAGACGCATTGCTGAAAACCCGATTCAAGGACAGTGATACCGACTCTTACACGAATACGTACACCATTTCCCATCCCGGGAAATACCAAGTAAAGCTCAAAGCGAGTTGGACGAATGATTCGGGAGGAGTGAAGGATTTATTTGTACAGATACCAAAATCGGCGGACATCGATTTTATTACGCTAGCAGAGATTGACGAGCGAAACACGAATACGCAATACGCCAAAAACCCCTTTTTCTACCTCCCATTCAATGGTAAAACGGTTGGCGCGAGTGCCAAGCGCAGTAACTATGGAACCACCACCCTCGTGGATGCGTCTGGAAAAGTCCGACTCGGAAGCAAACCTTTCGCCTTAGAAACAACGACGAATGGCCTCGTCGAATTAAGAGTTAACACGTATGACACCCCCACCAAATTGGGGGGATTGGCTCACGAAGGAGAGGCATTGCCTCGGCTGTTTCGCGTACTCAAGAGCGCGGAGAACCAGTACACGCTCGACTATGCGCCCTCACGACCCATTCCCCTTAAACTCAAAATCGTGAACCCGGAAGGATTATCTCAATTCCAGTATGGGATCAGGCAAGCCAGCGTGAAAGAAAAATACGAGGCATTGAACTTTTCTCCCATATTGTGGTCGGACTGTAGCCAAACCAAATTGTATGGAGTGGACGTGCAGAACAAGGCTTCGTGCAACACGACTCCCTCCAATCAGCAAACGATTAGCTTCAGCACCCCGGGTAACGCGTATACGCTCGTAGGATTAGCCTTGCTCCCCCCCACGGATGTTCCCTACTTTTTGGATGCCCAATGCGCGGTCGGCGATGCCCAAATCATGGGACCCAATGGCACATACCAGCCCGTTGAAAACACGAGCGGGGTAAATGTTCCAACCCTTTCGCTGACCGGTGGCACTGTTCCCAACCCCCCCAACTCAGTGGTGGACATCTTCAATTACATCACGAATGGAAAAGCCTGCGGACGAATGCTCAACCAGAGCTTTGACATCATTTGGGACGCGAAAGCCGTGACACCTGAAAAACTCACCTGTCAAGCGCCCTAATGCTAATAAAGAACAAAAAAAACATTCTTGACCATGGAAATCAATCCACTCACAACACTTAGTTTTTCCTGGATTTTGGGCGTGTTGATCGGCACCCAAATCGCTTTCTGGCCACCCGAGTTACCCACTTTGTTCACGATCCTGGGTTTTGTGTTGCTCGGGGGGATGAGCTCTATCTTTTATTTCGGAAAACTCGCCGGAGTATTCCTGCTCATGCTGGGGATCCTTGAATCGTACTTGGTGAAAGCATACCCCGTTGCGGGAATACTATTGGGGATCTGCACGATCGGGGCAGGCCTGTATGGAAAAATAGTAGGGGATTTAGCATTGGAGGATTTTTATGAGCACGGGCAGACCCGATTGCCGGGATTGAGCGTGGCCGCGTTTTTGAATTTGCTATTGATCCTGGCCTTCGCGATTCTGGTATGGTACTTGTTTCCCATTCTCCCGAGTGCGGGCCAACTCGCGCAATGGTTGCCTTTGTCTGGATTAGGGGTCTAGTGGAATTTCCGCAATCTTGCTTTCTGGGGATTGTTTGGCCAAAAAATCGTATCGCCGACCAAAACCATTTTAGGAAGCGATTTATGGGGTTCGTCGCCATACCTTTAAATACGCCGAAAATGGTTTTTTCCTGCACGGATGAGGGGCTAAAACGGTATGGGAGACGTCATCAAGGACTTTTATTTTGCATTAGAGGACAAGTGGTATGCGGTCCTCGATTTTCTCGACCGGCACGGGTTGCCCGTATACAAAATCATCGACCCCATCGACACCAAAATACCCAGCTTTGCCCTGTTTGCCGGGCTCGTGATTATCGGCTTGCTCGCCGCATTTGGGGGGGTGTTTTCAGGATTTTTTTTTGGAGGAGACGTATCGGTTACCTTCCAAGTAGTGGACGAGGAGTCTTCTCCGCTTCCCAACGTGCCCATCTCCTTTTCCTACTTGGATAACCAAGACGATGTCCTGACAACCGACTCGCTCGGAAGAATCGAATTAACGGTTCCAAATGGAACCAAAATAGATTACGAAGTGGATTTGGACAAATATGAAATCGTGAAAAAAAGCGTTTCCGCCAAAGAGAATACGTTAGAGGTTATCCAGCTCATTTCACTTCAAAACCAAAATTTGAACAAAACAATCAAATTGGTTAATGGGGTTGGACAGCCCGTGCTCAAAGAAGCCGCACTCACGTTCACCTGCGCCACCGCCTATGGAACGCCCCCGAATCCTATCACGGGAAGCGGGGGAACGTTCGTGGTTACTCCCAACTCGAATTGCATTCCCCTCAGCGTCAACGTAAATGTAGAAGGGTATGAGCCCGTGCAATCGCATCCCCTCACAGCCGAGAAAGACGTGTTCAACATCATTATGATTCAGCGCACGATCCGGGATGCCACTGTCTTGGTCACCGTGTTGGACGAGCAAGGAAACGGAGTCGGGGGCATGGACATTAGCTTACAAGTCAACGGCATCGAAGCCGAGCACGGACTCACAAGCGCTACCGGAACCGCCAGCATCGCGGTCGCGGCGGGAGAATACGAAGTGGTCGCAACTGATAATGCGAATGGAGTCTATTCCACCGACCACGACACGGTGTTCGTGGCATCCGGAGAAACTGCCACAGTAACCTTGCACGTGAACCGGAACGCGGTCAGCCAAATGAATGTATTAGTATTGGACAAGCTGAATAACCAACCGCTCAAAGATGCCGTCGTGAAACTGAAACAGGGAAACACGGTCCTGCACACGCAAACCACGAACGCCGAAGGAAAAGCCACATTGACGGTATCGGACAAGACGCTCACGTACCAAGTGTCGGCCTCCAAAGACGGATACATCCCCCACCAACAAACAACCCCGGGTTCGACCACCACCTTATCCTTTGTATTGGAGCGGGCAACAGGGCAAAACTCGGCCAAGCTCCGCGTGCACATCATTGACCAAGATGGGGAACCCGTGCCAGATGCGAAAGTCGTGTTGTATAACGCGGACACCGATTTTTTGGCGCCCTTCGAACCCGTACTGAGCGACTCCAACGGAATCGCCACATTCACCAGCGTGACGAGCGGAAACTATCAGGCCTTCGCCTACAAAGCCAGCTTGACCGGATTCAGCAACGAACAATTCTTTGACATCTCCGATATCTCGACGCATGACATCACGATGAAACTCGAGATCCCGGATGGCACGGTGAACGTGCATGTCGTGGATAAGGATGGGAATCCGGTGCCCTTCGCCAAAGTGAGTATCTACAATGCGTTCAAGAACAAATTGTTAGGAGCGGACTTGACTGACACCAATGGAAGCTACACCCTTCCCCGGGACCAGCAGAAAAGCAAAGCCGACAAAGACGTGTATTTGATTATAAGCAAAACAGGGTACGCGACTACCACTACAATCCAAAAACCCATTTTACCGAGCACGGTCCAAAACTTTGAAGTCGTGCTTCAACCTACACAACCGGGAGGAAACATCAAAATAGAATTAATAGGGTTGTTTTCCCAAGACGGAAAAATAGTCACGGGAGTTGGAAAAAACAGGGATTACACGGCGCGATTCCGAATCACGATTCCGGAAGAGCACGATGATTTGGATGAACTAGTGGTGCACGCGCGCACGGGAGAAAAAGACATCGTGGAAAAAGACGAATGGTATCTCACGCAAGTCAAATTTCCACGCGCAATAATTGTGAAAGGAAGCGCATGGGACCCCAACAACGGGTTAAACGTTGATGGGGAAAGCATCACATTCGGAAACGCCAAATGGATGAATGCATTGGTTAATGGGCCAAACCCGGGAGTGTACGATTTTGAAATAGGGTTGCACGTGCGAGACACGGCCGCGCCCCAGGATATTTTGAAAGTGTTTTACAAGGCCTTCGCGCAGAATGATGAAGTGCTGCGCGACCCCGCGGACGCCAACCCGGTTGATGAGTTATACGCGGCAACCAAATCCTCCACCTACCAAGTGGGAGTGACAACCATTTGCGACAATGAATTTTGCTTTGATTCGAGCATTTTGGACGTGAACGATAAGCGGATTGAGGACGTCGTGGAACAATACAACGCCTTCGTATTCAAAGACTACAAACTCGCATTCAACATTCTCAATAATGGAAAATCCTTCCATACCAACTCCAATTTACGCATCAAGTCCTCCAATGAAAGCATTGAATTTGGAAACTATGAAATTTTCACCGCAGACAATCTGCCCCTGAAAGGAACCGTGAATGACAACGAATTCAAAACACCCTTAAACATGGGAAACTTTACTCCCCAAAAGAAAATAGGGGGAACGGTTTTCTTCAAACCCAAAACAGCGGGAAGCAGTGTGATTACGATTGAGCTCGTCTCCGACTTCAAATCTGTTTTCAGCAAAAGCATCCAAATCAACACGACGGGAAACAAAAACATGAAAGTGAGCATTACTCCTGATTTTTACCCAAGCAACATTCCTTTTGAAATCCAAGTGCACGCCGAAGACGAAACAAGCGGGGATGAGATTGATAAAGGATTGGTGGGAATCAAAAACAACATAGGCATTTTACTTGCGAGCACGCTCACCGACCCGGCAGGAAATGCCAAACTCGTGCTTCCGGGACAATCCCCCGGAAAGAAAGTTTTGTTGAGCGTGGAAAAACCGGAATACAATCCCTTTGTCCAAGAATTGCAAATCTCCGAAAAAATCGTGAGCATCGTTCCCGAAACACTTGGCGTCAACATCAACGTGAAAACCCAAGCCGAGAAAACAAGCACGTTTACCATTACGAACGAGAGCAGTTTGCCCATCGTGGTGCGAAAATTGGGGATCCAGGGAAACCTCAAAGGGTTTTTGGACAAGGAAAAAACAAATTCTTCCTTGCAACCATTCGTCGGAGTCACCATCGCTCCCAAATCCCAATTGCAAGTGAACATGAAATCCGTTTTAACTCCGGAGGGGAAAGCATTAAGCGAGCACCAAGATTTTGAGTCCGTAGTCGGAATCCAAATCGAGAATTATGGAGCGCAATGGTCATTTGAGGTTCCAGTGAAATACTCCTTGGGCGTTTCTTCCGAAGTCGACGACCCCACCTGCTTTGTGGCAGTACCCCACACATGGAAGACGAGCACAGAAGGACAAAATGTTACATTTGAGTTCCAGATCCAGAACAACTGCAGCATTCAAGGAAACCCTTCCGCCCTCAAAAAGTTGGCGGCCCGCGCGAATTGGTCCGGCAACGAGCTGGGGGAACTGGTTTTAAGCGTGTTTGAGCAAAACAACCCGACTGCGATTGGCGCGGCGAAAGTGCGCAGCGGGTTCTTCTCCTCGATTCTCACCGACTTACCTCCCCAAGACGTGCTCATCGCCCGACTCGACTTCACCCCATTCGGAGGAGTGAAAGGAGAAGGACAGTTTGAAGTCATCGTGCAAGCCGAAAACCCATTGGAAGGAAAACCCCAACTGCTCACGAGCAAGATTAACGGGCAAATAGCGGTCGTGAACCTCTCGGACTGCGTGGCGTATGACAAGGAAATCCTGGACTTGCTTCCCGGAAAAAAGGACTCGGTTGTGATCGAAACCAAAGGGTGCGGCGCACCGGTTGAATTCACGTTGCAAACCGAATTGGAGGCCAGTACCAAAGAATTCACGCTGCAGGGAACCGACAAAAAACAAGTCGAGTTTGGCGATAATCAATTGGACCAAGGACAATACCCCATCTACGTGAAGGTTGAGGGCAACGAGCAAAAGCTCAAGAGCCTCCAAAAGACGCTGCGTGCACGCATCCGAGACCCCAACGCATGCCTGCAACTCAACCGCTACGAACTGGACGTATTCGACGATCCAGCCAACCCGAATGACGGTTTCGACACGGGAAGACTGGACAATTTGTGCGTGAACCAAAAAGTCCAAGTCAAAGTCGTCATCGAAAAATCATTCATGGACAGTTTGAAGAAAGGATTGGGCGCAGGATTAGTCGCATTCTTAGGAGTCCGGGCGAGCAACTTACTCCAAGACAAATCCTTTTTTGGAAAGGATAAAACTCAGGATAAACCGAAAAATGAGACAGGCGAGTTTGATAAAGCACTCGCAGATGCCAAAAAATCTGAATCGGGTGATTTGGAAAAAAATAAAACAGCTATTGAATCGGCTGAAAAATTGTTAAAGGAACTCAAAAACAATAGCAAGTCTTTTACGGATAACGAGCTTCAAGAATTTTTGAACTCGGCTGAAAATGCTCTTACTCATGCTAAAGCGGAACAGAAGAACCTGCAGAACGCTCTTTCCCAAAGCAATGATACGAAAGCAAAAGAGGCTCAAGCAAAGTTCAACGGACGAATGGATATATTCAGAGAGTTTGCGGAGAAAGCCAAAGAGCAAATGAATGAACCCGAAAAAAACGGTACACTAAATAACACTAATACTGCCGAGCCAAGCGGAACATTCGATGGTATTTCTGTAGAACCTTGGTTCAATTTTGGAGCAAACACATACAAACTAAGCGTTTCATCCAGTCTTTTGGTCAAGAATTTTGAGTATAGTGCAGCCGGACAAATTTGGAGAATCCAGTTCAAAGAGAAGCCCGCACGGGATGATGCGCTCAACAAGCTCAAGGCAGTGGAAGCACAGGTTCTTTCAGCCGATAGCGATGCTTCAGGAACAGGGTATTTTTTAAACATCCACGGAAGTCTGGAAGGGGAAGTAAGTGGAGTACGCCAATTTTCGGTTAAGACAGTAAGTGCAGGGAATCCACCCCCAGATCAGCCTACCGGCCCATCTCCCTCACAGCCCCCGGCTACGGGCCCCCAACTAGGAGATGAGATTGCGGTGTTTTCAACGGAAACGGCTGTTTTGCTCACGATTCCCACTGCCAAATTACAAGGGGACCCCATTAAAGATGAGGGGGTATTGAACATTATTTTCAAGGATGAAAGCGACGCGGTACTGGCGGATGCGCTGGTGCAAGACGAAGCCCAACGAAAAGAAAAAACAATTCTCACTAACGCGGAAGAAACCTCCACGCCTTCAGGACTCTTCTACATTCTTGTTGCGGGGGGAGCCAGTTACCAGACCCAGGAGAGTATCACACTCATAACGATTCCATTTGAGGTCCCCGCCAGCACCAGCCCCGCCTCCAAGGGATCCCCTGCGCACACGGGACTCGTTGTCGTGCTGCAATCCGGTGGGCAAAAGAAAGATTCGCAGGGGCAAGGAATTGTCCAGAGCGTAGGAGGAACGATCCTCAGGGGTTTTGCCGACAAGATTCTCGGAACCAACAACCCCTGGAAGGCATTCGGAATTGTAACAGCGGCCGTCACCCTATTCGATTATTTCATGAGCAAGGACAAGGAATTCAGCGCGGAAGTACTGGGAAAGGATGTCCGCATCGACGATTTGAAGATGATTGCCGGGGAAAAAGGGGCGGACGAAACCAAAGCGGACACGGACATCAAAATAGAAAAGAGCGGGATCGCGCTCAACCCCAAAATCAATTTAGAGAAAAGCGTCGTGGGTCGAATAGAGTCTGAAAACCTGACATTCCGAAACATTTCCAAATTCGAGGACCAGAGCATCTTCCGAAACCTACTCGTCATTGGAAAACGATTCGAATACGCGAAAGACCAAAAGTACAAAAACGACATCCCGGACGAAAACAAGCTGAAGGCCAACAAAACCACCGACTTCAAGACACGCTTCCACATGCAATTCAACAGCTTCTCGCCCGAAAGCCTCGCCAACCTGGCGGTCCCCCCGATCGCGCTGAGCTGCGACACGTTCTCCGAAAAAACAGGAAAAACCGGTAAGAACGCCTCTCCCAAAGTCGCGTTCGAATGGAACTTCAACGACATCAAGGAGAACGCGTGTGATGTAGGAAACGTGGATAGCCAAGGAAACCCCTTGCATATTTATTGCGACGCGACCCAATTCTCGATCGAATTGATCCAAAAGGTCCAATTGCTGCGCTCCTTCATCGAAGCCAACGCGCCATTCGTCTGCCCCAGCCAAGACAAAGAATCCGGAACAAAAACCCAACCCATTCCCGCGGCCGACATCGGAATTGCTTCCATTTCCGTGGAAAAAATAGCGGCCAACGACATCAATGTAATTGTGGGAATCCAAAACAACACGCCCGTTGTGAATCATGCCCAACTCAAACTCGAATACAAGCTCAAAAACAGCACGACGCAACCCACAGCTGTGACCAAGAATGTGAATGTTCCTACGGGCGGAAGCTTTGTTTCCATTGGGTTCGTCATTTCCAATCTCACGGGAGGAGAATATGAAGCCAAAGCGATTCTGGTTCCCGAAAAATGCGAGAACTGCTTCAACTCGGTACCGGCATCCGATACGATCACCACAGAATTCTTCATCGGGACCGGCAGCGGACTCGTTGAATGCGAGCCCTTCACCACGAAACGATTGGAAGAATTCATTGCTGCCACGGAAAACGCGGGAAAGAGCATCCAATACCCCAATGGCTTGAGCAAGGAAAAAGTGTTGAAACTCGTGCACTTCAATTCGCACCTCATGCAGGACCGGTTCTCGCCGGACTTCTTCACCGACTTCGACAGGTATGCGTCCAAAATATCGTTCTTCAACGCGCCCACCTATTATTTGGATCCCAACACCGGACTCAAACGGTTTTTCACGAACCGAGGCAAATGGATCGTGAACCGGGAAGGAAGCCCCGTGAACCCGGAAGGATACTTGCTTCCCGGGCCCGGGATCTACGATGTCACCATCGACATCCAGTTCGACACGCAAGACTGGACATTCTTCCAAAACGCCCAACCGGATGCCCTCATCCACATTTTCGTCGAGAAAACAAGTACCACCGAAGACACCTCCCCCTTCTATAGCCTGCCCTTCAACGGATTGATTGGAACAGATGATGGGCAAGGAAGAGTGGGATACGGAGTCAATTTCGAAGGAGAAAAAGTCACCGTGAATGAAAACGCTGCTGAACGAGTCACGACCACGGACATCACCAACAGCACGCCGGTAGCCAACGTGAGCACAAGCAAAATCGAGGCCTACACGATATTGAACAGCCTCGAACGCGGAAACATTCTCACACTAACCAAGAGCGGAAGCAACCAACTCCAACTCAAATGGAGCCCCAGCTTTGCGACACCCGTATTACTAAAAGTCACGAGCAATTCCGCGAAATCCAACGTGTACGGGTACTACAGCGTGGGCGTGAACGAGGACACGAGCCAATCCTACATCGGAGCGAAAGGAAACCCGTGGTATGGAGTGGGGGCCAATTGCCGCGACTTCCAAGACAAGGCCCTGCTCGACGTGTACACCCCATTATTCGACCGGAGCGGCGTGAACGCGGACTGCGCCCTCATCGGGCCGCAAGAAAATATTGCGTATGGTTTCGAATGGTGCGAAAACACGATCCACACGGGAATCGTTCCCCTGAAGAGCATCTTCTACACGCCCCAAGGAAGCCTCTCCACGATCACGCGCACCGCGTGGAAAGACGACATGGGCTTCATCGGGGAAACCATCAGCGGGGGAAGCATCCCCCTCAACGGGACGAAAGCCATTCCTTCCAACTCTCCGGGAGACGAACTGGGGAGCGTGGAAAAGGTGTTGGAATTGGTCAAGCAGGAAGCCGTATGCGTGCGGAACAGCGGGGCCAAAACAGAGTTCTTCTGGAACCCCAAGGAAGTATTGAACGCATTGGAACAACAGGAAAAAGACGCGGAAGCGCAATGTATCATCAAATAAAGGGAACGAAAAATGCCCCAAAAACCCCGCGGAAAACAACCCGGCAAGAAAGGACTACCACGTTCACCCACTTCGTTTGATGACCCGAGCGGAATCGAACGATTGCGTCAAGAGATTTGGGAAGCGGCTCGGAAACGTGTCGCCGAAGAAGACGCGCGACGAGCATCGTCGTACGTGAAACCCGGGTATTCCTGGAAACAGCCTGAAAAAAAGCCGATAGCACGAAAGGAGCCGAAAAAACCATCCGAACGGGGAACGGAACATCGCCGAGTCCAACACCAATGGCGAACCATGTTTCTGCAAATGCAAAAGATTCGGGCCCTCGAGGAGGAAATGGAAGAAGTCGAAAAAAGGTTGACTGAGGCGCGGAAGAGAAAACCAAAAACTCAAGGGCACGGCGAAGGAGCCGCCTTGGAGCGCGAAATGACCCAGCTGAAGGGAGCGAACACTCGTATTCTTTGGGATATTAATCATTTTCGACAACGACACGGACTTCCATTATTCACCCCTGAAGATATCGAATCACGCTACAGAAAATGGCAGGCTCACCAACCACGAAAGAAAGGAACCGATCTCCCCCCTCAACCGAAACCCGTCGAGACACGAACGCAGTCGATTCGGGAAGAAAAAAAGGCCCCCCCTTCTGCTCCAGCGTCGGCAAAACCAGTCAGTATACCAAACGCCGAGAACATGCGAGAAGAGGCCGAGCGAGCGCGACGCGAGGAAGCGAAAAACAAACGGGCGCTCGATCACACTCGGAGAAACCTGACCCGCTTGTTGAGGGGGCGCGTGGGGGCACTCCAAAAAAAAGAACTTCAGGATCTCCGCAAAAAGGGGCCCCCCAAACCACCCATCCATTTCTCGCCTCGGAAAAAAAAAGCACCCGCGATGAGCGCCGAGGAGCGAGCACGGAGGATTGCGAATTCCGAGGAGCGGGCGAAACGGATCCACGAGGCATCCCAACGATTGAAAGACGAATGGAATCCCCGAATCCACGTGTTACCTCCAAGAAAGAAACAAGCGGCGCGCCGCTTGCTGGACTATCTTATCTACCTGATCCGTCGCCAAATCGACTCCGAATTTCGTGGAGACCGAGCGAGCCCTAAAAGCCACGACCCAACGATTGAACGCGTGAGGAAACAGCTGCAAACCGAAGTCGAAGGAATCCCTCCCACATGAAAATAAGGAAATGACCGCACACCCATGCCCCAACGAAAACCGAACCCTCGCCCCAAAAAAAGGAGCCAATCGGGACCTTTGCCCGGCCCCCCAATCGAGAAAGAAGAACCATTGCCCGAGCACGCACGCGTTCTCAAGCCGATGGAAGTCGAAAGCCTCCGTGAAGGATTGCAGAATCTCGCCTTCATTTACGCTCGCCGCGCCGACAAGCTGGATGCGGAAGGGAAACCCCACTTGGCGAACTACTTCCGCGAATTGGTGGGAAAATTGAATCGTCGAATCGAAGCGCTCAAAAAGCGGTAAAACCCGCTCAACTGGTCAACCTTTAAATACGACAAAACCCGGTTTTTGAACGAAAACGGGGTCAATATGGGGTTCAAGGAGACGTATCATAGCTTGGAAGACAAGTGGTATTCCATCTTGGATACGCTGGACGAGAAAGGGATTCCGGTATACAAAGTCATCGATCCCGTCGATAGAGTCATTCCCAGCCTGATCGTATTTTCAGCCATCGTATTGGCGTTGATTTTTGGCATCGTCGTGTTGCCGGTGCTTGGATTCTCAGGAACGGACGTCGTCGTCACATTCACCGATGACCAAGGAAAACCCATTTCGGGATTGGAAGTGCAGGCCACGTATGATGGGAAAACCCTCCATGAGTCGACGAACTCGGTGGGAAAAGCCGTGTTCAACGGAATACCCTACGGAAAAGAAATCACCATTCACGTGGATGATGCAACGTACGAACTCTTTTCTCGGAACGAAACGATTGGTTCGGAAAACAAAGACCTCGCGTACACGCTATCCCCGCGCGCCATTCCCCCCTCCGCACTCACATTCCAACTCACGGATGCAGGCGGGCAAAGCCTGGACGGAAAAACGATTCAAGTGGATTTGGTTTGCTCGAACGGCGTTCCTCTTCCACAATCCCAATTCATCATCGGCAATGGCGTTTTGACGATTACCCCTCCTGCCGGTTGCGGGGTGCTCATCGGGAGCATCAGCGGGAACGGCATCCAACGCCAGGATGGAATCCTATTCTCTGCGGACAGCCCCATCATCCGCCTACAAGGGTTGTCGAGCGAGAAGGGAAAGGCCAAGATAACGGTGCGGAGCGGGGAAGACGATTCCATATTACTCGGAATGGATGTTGAATTGTTCACGCAAGACGGGTTGAGCGTGCAAACGATAACGACTAACTCGTTCGGGGTCGCCATCTTCAACGATGTTCCAGTCGGAAACTATTACGTGACCGTGAATGACCCCCAAGACAATTTCGCGTTAAGTACAAGCCAAAACTTCAGCATCCCCTCCAACCAAACCGTTTCCGTGGATGTGAGCATGGGCAAAGACATCCAAGGCACGTTGAGCGTGAGCGTGAAAGACAAAGCGAGCAATGCGTGGGTCCCCAATGCCACCGTCAAACTCGTGCGGAAGGGCGACAACAAACTCATCGCCACGCAACAAACGACCACGCAAGAAACACCCATTCTATTCGATGTCACCGAAAAAGGCCCTTTCCTCGTGTGGGCGAATCACCCCCTATACTTGAGCGAGAGCAAGGAAACCGGTCTCGTGACGGCAGACCAAACACTGGCATTTGCCTTGGAAAAGTTGACCCCCCAAAACTCGGGAAAAATAACCGTGAACGTGAAAGACGAAGACGAGTTGCCGGTGGATAACGCGCAAGTCGTGCTGTATGACGCGGCCTCAGGCTTCATTGCCCATGGATACAACCCCCGTATTACGGATTCGAATGGGAACGCCAAATTTGAGGGCGTGCAGAGCGGAACCTATTTTGCCCGCGCCACCAAATATCCGGCCGGACCGAGCAACTCGAGCAACTTTACCACCGAAAAAAGCATCCCTTCTACGGCCAGCATCACGCTCAAGATCGGTCAAGCCGCTGTTCAAGTGATCGTCAAAGATCCCGAAAACAACCCGGTTCCATTCGCCACGGTCGAGTTTCTCACGGATGGGAGCGACGAGTGCCTGCCTGGGAAATGCAGCATTCAAACCGATGCCCAAGGAGTCGCGAGCAAGTCCTTCAAAGCCGATCGAAAGATTTACGTGAAAGCCCGGGCAACGGGGTTCTCGAGTTTCGCCAGCATTTCCAAACAATTGTACGCCGGCACCGTGAACACGATTTCGGTCAAACTGCCCAAAACCATTCTGGGAAACAACCCCAAGATCGTATTGGCCGGAATGTACGACCCCCTCACCAACACCCTGGCCAAGGAAATCAAATCCGGGAAAACATACCTCGCGTTATTCCAATTACAAATTCCCGCCGCCCTAAATAGCATTGACAACGGAGGCGGTATTCATATCCGTGTGGGAAACGAAGCCTTTCTCGAAAACGACGTGTTAACCATTACGGGCTTGAACGCACCGGGCACTGTGAGCATCAAGGGAACGAGCTACCAACCCAACGCGGGGTACACGGCGGACCAGCAATACTTGACGAATGGCAACGCCAAATGGGCCAACATCGCATGGGCAGACGTGCAACCCGGCGTGTATGAAGTCGGCGCGCTGATTCGCGTGAACGAGGAAGCCGGGCCCTTGGAAGAAGTGCCCATCTATTACCGAGCGTGGGTCATCGAAGGAAGCAATTATGCGAGAGACCCCCTGGACACGGTATTGGGAACCAGCGCGAACGTGTCCCAGAAAGAAGGACAATACGCGGAAACCTACCAGCAAATCTATTTCAACGGAAAACCCATCGTGTGCGATGAAACATTTTGTTATTCCGGAGAAAGCATCCTCAATTTGGACGATTCGTTGTTAGTAGACGGGCCCCCGTATCCATTATCGGTGAACAAATCTTATCAATACTCGTTCGTGCTCACGAGCAACAGCCCCACCATTTATCCCCAACCCAAACTCCGCATGTTTGTATCCAATAATGCCAACACGGTTTCCGCTGAAGCCCAATTCACCAGCTATCATGTGTTGGGAACCCAAGGACAGCCCTTGGACGGAAGCGGACTCGCAACGAACGATATTCCCGGAGGAGAGGGGCAAGGATTGAATGTCGGAAAACTCGAGCAATACAAAACCATCGTTGGACAATTCAACTTTCTTGCCAAGCAAACCGAAGCCACGAACCTAGTCGTCCAACTCATCAGCGAGGGAGGCATCGTATTCCAACAAATCATCCCCCTCAGCATTGCGAGTAGCAATACACTCGCATTGAACGTGAACCCAAATACGGCTTCCGCCTTCCTCGCCACCACGTTCGACATTCACGTGCAAGACAATCAAGGATTCGACATCCAGGATGCGGCCGTGAGCTTACTGAAAATAGACCCCAACCAAAACAAACAACTCGTCACGCACCAATTCACCGATATCGCGGGAAAAACGAGTATCATCGCCCCCGCTTCCCTTCCTCGAACCCATTTCGTCTTCGATGCGGTGAAAGGAGGATACTCCTCGGACCCGGTAACGATTATTGTGGACGAGAACGTGGTCGTGTTCGAACCCCGCGAACTGGTATTCAACCTACCCAACTCCCCCAACACCGATCAATTCTTGCCATTAGACATCACGAATCTCACCCAGCAAAATATAGTCATTAGCAAGGCCATCCTCACGGGAGACTTCCAAGGATTCTTATCCAATGGAGAGATGCAGAACTGGGTGCAACAATACGCAGGCATCACGAGCATTGACGCGTTGGAAACCAAAACCATCCAGGTCAAAGCCAGCACCGCTGCCACGGTTAATCTCATCAGCGGAAAAACACTCAAAGGCACGCTGTTGCTCACGTTCCGCTTGCAGGGAAGCCAACAAGAATGGGTGCAAGCCATCCCACTAAAAATTCAAATCAAAATAGTGAGCCAATGCGACAGCGGAGGGATTCAACTATCGGGAACCCCGGCCAGCGGAAGAATCGAGACCAGCGCGTTCGACAACGCGACCCAAATCCCATTCCAAATAGCCAACACGTGCGTGGTGGATGCAAAACCGTTGCAACTGCGAAACCTCAAAACCAAAGCCGTATGGAAAAGCAACCCCATCGGAAATCTCGAAATGAGCCTGACCGACATTGAGGGGAGTAACAACATCACCGAAGTATTGCGCAACGGCGTATTCGTCCCCTTATTCGACCCCTTTAGGCCAGTGGATGACACGATCTACGAAAGCATCCTTACCTTTACCCCGATTCCGGGGCATGTGGGGGAAACCGCCGAGTTCACCGTGTTCATTGCCGGCGAAGCAGGAGTGGGAAACCAAACCAAAACCATCCAAGAAAGCTTCGACTTGAAAATACACATCACCAATTTCGAATCCTGCATCAAGTTCGACCCGGAACCCGAACAAGGAATCAAAATCAAGATGGACGAGGACGAAAAAGAATTCGAAATCGACTCGAGCGAATGCGGAAACATTCCGATTGACATCCAATTCTGCTCCGGCGCCAACAACAGCAACTGCTCGGGAGGCGCGCCCGAAGGACGATTATACTTGTCCCAATACTCCATCAACAATTTGAAAGGAAGCAAAACCATCACCATCGAACGGAGAGGCGGAACACTGCCCGGAACCTATGACTTGACGGTCGACGCGCGCATCCCCGGAACGAGTTTTAGGCGAATCGCTTCCTTGAATGTGAAAGTGGAAAGCGACGCGAGCTACGCCTTCGAAATGGAAGACAGCGACTTTTCCTTATACCAAAAGTTTGCCAAGGACTCTACGACCGTCTTCAATCGCCAGGTGATTGAGGATGTACGAGTTACGGCCGGGCTCTGCGATTGGGAAGATGTTGCAAAGAGAGGAGGAAATTCGGGGTTAGCTCTGGCCGGAGGAGCGGGTGTTGGAATGTACGCGGCATTGCAGGGGTGGGCCATCCAGTACACCACGACAACGATTGTGGGAGTCGTCCCTTTTTCCACGACCACTACCATATGTGGTCCGGTTTGTGTGGGAATCTCGATCGCCGTCATCGTCTTTTTTGCTATCTTACAATTATTCGACGATCCCTGCGACGATGACTTGACCGAAACACTACCGGACTACATCATCAACCTTCCCGCTTCCGCCGATGGAACATCGCTTCCGCCGGATGCCATTGATATACGCTTATCCCCCAACGTGAGCGGATTCGTCTCGGGAGAATGGAACACGGTGGCAGCCGGATTCTTCGAAGAAGACAACAAGACCATCCAAACGGTCGGAGCGGTATTCACGAACAACACCGGGTATTCCAACCCCAACCCATTATTCGGCGTCGCCACCCTGCGATCGAACGAACACGTGCACGGAGACCCATCCCACAGCGGAGACGCTGCCACGACATGTTACAACAGCAACTTCGGACCCTACTTCGTGGGACCCACGCCCGAACAAGGCAGTTGTTCACCGGCCTACGATACCACGCGTGAGGAGAAATTCCACGTCAAATTCAGGACGCAAGATATTAACCAAGCACTGCCCAACCTCCAATTCGACACGGTATCCTGCCTCGCCGGAAACACGCTTGGAGCAACCGGGAAAGGAACCCTCCCCCGCATTGCATTCAACTGGAGCTGGAACGACAACACGGGAATCCCAATCAAAGCCTGCGATGCCACCAATCCGAGCGCGGTTTTCTGCGATGCCACCCAATTCAACATCGACTTAATGAAGCGCGTGAAAGTGTTAGATGCCTTTCTCGCGGCCAACAATTACCTATTCGACTGCCCCGAAAACCCGAATAGCCAACCCGCGTCCCAAAGCTTCCCCAACAGCACGCCCACCCCATCCGGTTTCATCGGATTCACCACCCTCGGGTACGCGTTCCAGAACCAATCCATCATCCAATTCAGCGGAACCATTTCCAATCAAACCAATACCTCCCAAGATGCAACCTTCACGGTTACGATGACGCCCCCTCTCCCACTCCAGCCAGGGCTTGGAGGGTTCACCCTTTTTCAAGAAAAAACATGCTCTGCAACCGTCATGAACATTCCAATTGGGGGAACAGCTACTGCCCAATGCACTATCAACGGTTTGCAAAAAACGATTTACACCACGACATTCGGATTAACCAGTTCTACCACTTCCAACATCGCCTATAACTCTGCTGCGGCATTTGCAATAGATGTGGGTAGTTACAGTAATGCCTCGCAAGGGACATGCAACGACCTCCTCAAAACCACCGGACTCATCGCCGGAAAACCCGGAATCAACCGATGGATCGACAAAAACGATCCAGAATTTGGACAATATGTGCGTGACAATTCTATCACATTCACCCCGGAAGTGCCGGACGTGCAAACGCTCACCAGCCTGTTGCACTACGATGCGTATCTGATCCGCGACGGATACTCGAACGACTTCGAGAACGACTTCCGAGACTATTATTCCACCAACGCGTTTGCGGATGCCCCTTCCTGGTTCAAAGGAAGCGGTGCCGGGATAGCGGGATTCAATGCGTTCTACGGGAATGACGACCAATTGGTCTTCAGCAACAAATATTTCGCCGATACCACCCTCCCAGCCGCCGGAAAGTATCACGTGGACATTAGCGCATTCTTCGGAAGCGACTGGAAATTGCTTGACAGCAATGGACAACCCAAAGCCACGATTGGAGTTGATTTTTATCACTCGGAAAACCCATCCCCCAATTCTCCATTCTACAAACTCCCATTCGACGGACAAGTCGGATTGAACAACACGACGTACGACCGCGTGGGGTATGGATTGGAATACATCAATACGAGCGCAACCCCCATCAAAATCAATGACAGCCTCGTGCGCACCTTTTCCGGAGAAGGGAGCTCGGCATTGGGGCAAGTGAACGTGAAACAAGTGAATGATTTGCGCGTGCTCAACAGCATTCCCAGCACGCGCGGGAACCTGTTGGAAGTCAATGCTCCAGCCGGAAGCGCGAGTCAAAGCATCGTATTCTCGCCCAGCCTCGCGACCCCGCTCATGATGAAAATAACACATGCAAATACTCCCCTGCCATTCTCTGTCTTTTACCAGCTCACAGAAAATGGAAGCCCGATCGACACCGGAAACACGCTTACGCTATGGGAAGGAGCAGGCAACTGCTACGATTACACCGGCGTACCCGTGTATGAACGCTACAACTTCACACCGGATCGAGCCGCGACCCCACAAGACAAACTCACGGCCTGGCAATACTCCTACGTGCAAGACTGGCCCCGCGCCCTCGTGAGCGGAAACGAATACCTGCGCACGATTCTCTACACTCCTTCTTCAGCAACAGGAAGCTTCGGCCTTCAAATAGAGGGAGGAGGCGCCAAACTCTTCACGAGCAACTATTCTACCCCTTCCACGAACGTTTTGCTCGACGGAATCACCACCTTGCCCTATAACAATGCCAGCACGACCATCGACAGCATCCAGGACGTGTTTGATTTAGTGGCCGACAAAAAGATTTGCGTGAGCGATTCAGGAAGCAAGGCGCGATTCTTCTGGAACCCCGAAACACTGTACAAACAAACCAGCCAAACGAGCATCAGCGCGTTCACCAATTCGCTCGTTGCGGGACAAACATGCCTGGGCCCGCCCGGAACTTAGCCAACAACCCACCCCAAATTATACATAAGCGTCTTTTTTTGGGGGGCCATTAAAAGGAAAAGAAAAAATAGTGGTACATGAGTATGCTTCTATTGTCACTATTCCAAATTGGAAACATTTTCGGGGATTTCGAAATCATCCTCAAAATAGTGGGATTATTGTTCATCTATAGCTTCGTCAAATCCCACATCCAACACCCGGTGCTTTCCCTCGTGCTCATCGTGGGGTTGTCCGGGTTTTTGCTCTTCGACGTGTGGAAAATATTCGGTTCTGCCCTCATCTTGTATCTGATCGTCATCTATGGTTTCGCCCACATCCTCGTGGACTTGTCTTTTTTGAATGCGTTTGGCGGGCATGAGCACGTGGACAGCCACCAAACCCAAGGGCGTAAGGAACTTCACCATCAAGCCCGGCGCATGCTGTTCGGAATGAGAGGCGGGGGAAAACAGTAACAGGAGAACCAAAACACCTTATGCGCCAACAAAAAGGAAACCTGATTATCGGAACGATCCTGCTGATCGTCGCACTCATGCTACTCCCATTCACCCTCAAACTCATTTTTCCCCAGCTCGAGTGGGTATACAAAGTCATCCTCATCTTTGGAATATATGCCTTCGTCACCCAAATGATGCAGAGCAACGGAACACTAACTCTGCTCATCACGAGCGTATTAGTCTATTTCATGGCATTCAAATATTCCGATGTCTTCACCTCGCTCTGGTTCATCACCCTCATCCTCACCACGCTGGGGGGAACCATTTTAGTTACGAGCGCGCGAGACTTTTTGGGATTCGGAAAAGGAGCCCCTGGAATGCTCCAACCCCAACATCCCCCGCGATGAAACCATGCGAATAAAAACAAGCGGAAACGGTCCTCCACCGGTCGAGTTTTTATACCCTGGACGAGCGCATACTAGCAACAAGTAACTGTTTGGAGTCATGAAATGAATCAGAACTTGGGTGAATTTCTAGGAAGGCTAGGATTAACCGAATACGAAGCCAAAACCCTCTCCACGTTGTTCGCTCTCCAAGAAGCCGAAACCCCGGAGGTCGCGCGCGTCTCCCAAGTCCCCAAGACTCGCGTGTATGACGTATTAGATGGCTTGGTGGAAAAAGGACTCGTAGTCAAAATATTCTCCCGACCCAAGAGATACCGCTGCCTCAAACCAACCGAGGTCTTCCAAAAACTCATCCAAGAAAAACAAACCGAATTAGAAGAATGGGGAAGCAATGCGTTCGAAATCGCCAAAGACCTCGAAAGCCAGCGCCCAATCAGAGAAGAGAAAGGGGAGCGCGTCCACAAAGTCAAATCGCGCACGGATTTCTACAAAATACTCGCCCAAGAATTGGACACGGCCCAAACTGAAATCAAAGGACTCACCATCTTAGATGCACACCACCACTTGTTGCATGACACGTTACAACACGCCGCTCAACGAAATGTTTCAATCCAATTCACGGGAGAACACCCCGAATCATTCGTTGAAACGGCGGAAAAATGGGGAAAAAACGTGCAACTCAAAAAAGCCAACCATGGATTGCACGCCTACATCATCGACGGGAAAAAGGTCGTCATGGTGCTATCCGATTTCAAGCAAGACAAGCCCGAATACCACTTCACCATTTGGCCGGAAAACAAGGGGTTGGTTCAAGCGCTCAACCAAACCTTCCAAACCCAATGGGGAAAGTAACCCGGAAAAAAAGGCAGACCTTTAAGGGAATATCCTCCTTTTAGCATACGAAGATTTGAGTATGACCCTCGAAACAGACGCCTACCGGTACGCGATTCGCAACGCCTTCTCGCATAACGGAAGAGCAGAAGTCGCGGCCCTCATCGGAAAACTAAAAGCCCTCAATCCAACTGCGGATGCGAAAGACCTCGTTCCCATCGCCAAAACCGCGTGCGAGAAAATCAATAACATGGGAATGAACGAAATCCGAGTGGAATACGAGCGCTTCGAAAGGCAAGGATTCGAACTCAAGATTCCCGAAAAAAAGGGGGGATTGCTGGATTTGGAATGGGCCCAACACGAACCAGTGGTCACGCGCTACGCGCCCAACCCTAGTGCGCCCGCTCACTTGGGGCATATGAGGCCAGCCATCCTGGATTATTTGTACGCCAAAAAATACAATGGAAAATTTATTTTGCGTTTCGATGATACCGACCCCAAACTCAAAAAGCCCATGGAAAACGGGGAACAATTGTATTTCGAAGACCTGCAATGGTTCGGAATCGTGCCCGATATGGTCGTGCGCGCGAGCGACCGGCTCGAAATCTACTACGATTACATGACCCAATTAGTTGAAATGGGGAAAGCGTATGTGTGCACGTGCGAAAAAGAGAGCTGGAAGAGAAAAATACTCCAGCACAAACCATGCCCCTGTCGTGACTTGGAAAACGAAATACAGAAGGAACGGGTGCAAAAATTCTTGAAACACGAATACAAGCAAGGAGAAGCCCTGCTGCGAATCAAAACGGATTTGAACGCCGAGGACCCCAGCCAAATCGACTGGTGGCTCGCACGAATCGTGGACAACCCACAACACTACAAAATCAAAGACAAGCACGTTTGGCCGAGTTACAATTTCGCGAGCGCCATCGATGATCACTTGCTTGGAATCACTCTCATCATCCGCGGGCAAGAGCATCACCAAAACATGCTCAAGCAGCAATGGCTATTCAAGCATTTTGGATGGACGTTCCCTCACGCCTTCCACCATGGAAGATTGCTGATGAAAGGAGTGGATTTGAGCAAAAGCAAAATGATTCTCGGAATACAGACCAAAAAATACGAGGGGTGGGATGACCCGCGATTATTTACCATCCGCAGCCTTCGAAGAAAAGGATTCACCCCGCAAGGAATCATCGACTTGATCGTCGACTTGGGAGTGAAGACCAGCGACACCACACTCGATTTGCAACTAATGGGGACATTCAACAGACCCTACGTGGAAAACGCCCCCATTATTCCTTTAATCCAGGATCCCATCATTCTCGAGGCCGATTTCGTTCCCGCTTTAACCGTCGAAATAGATGGACAAAAGGCCTCGCTCAAACAAGGGATGCAATCCTTTTACGTATCCAAAAAAGACACCGAAAATTGGAAAGAGGGAACCATCATTCGCTTGCGCAACGCCTACGTGGTCAAAATCAATCACATGGATGAAAACAAAATAAACGCCCAATTCGTGAGCACCCAAAAACTAGAAAAAACGATTCAGACTGGCTGGTTGACAGAAGGAATCATTATCCAAATCACGATGCCTGACAACACGAGCGCTTTCGGTTTAGCCGGAGAAAAAATAAAAACAATGAACACGAATAATGAAGTGCTATTCCCCAACTTTGGATATTGCCGCATCGACGAGAAAAAAGAAAAAGAGACGCGACTGTGGTTCACCCACCCGTGAAAAATAGGAAGAAAGATTAAATACCCAAAATGGATGATGGAACATATGCGCCCTGTTTTGGCACTATTAGCCCTTTTTTTATTTATCCTCCCGGCGTGGGCGGCTTTACCCGAATCCGAACTCAAGGTCTTTGCCGTGGCTCCCGACGGGTCTGCACTCGCCGCCACCCTCAACTTACAAATCAAGACCGGAACCGGACAAGTATGGTCCTCGGTATCCGGACCCTTAGTCGGAACCGCTACCCAAAGCACCGAAAAAATCGCCGTAAAATTGGCCAAAAACTATTCCAGCAATGTCTCCAACTACGATTACTTTTTTACGATCGACTCGGAAGCCAGCGTGGTAGATGGACCGAGTGCCGGAAGCGCGATGACGTTACTCGTCATCAGCGCGCTGCAAGACAAACCCATACTCCCCCACGTTGGTCTAACTGGAACCATCACCAACACCGGAGAAGTGGGACCCGTGGGAGGAGTATTTGAAAAAGCCAAAGAGGCATCCCAAAATGGAATCAAACTCTTCCTGATTCCGGAAGGAGAATCCAGGCAAGTCGTACGATTCCCCGAAGGAGTGAGAACCGTCAATCTTCCCGAGTATGCGTTAGACGAATGGGGAATGAAAATAGTGGAAACCCGAACGATGGACGACGTACTAAAGTACGCGCACACTCCACTGGAAGACATCGATATAAACCTAACCGTCGAACAACAAATCCCCACATATATCCCTGAAAAAATAACTGTCAACCCGACCGAAGAACCGCTTGGAGAAATGAACAAACAATCCATCCAGCAAACCCGGGAAATCATTCAGCAAGCCCAAACCGCGCTCAACCAAACCTTGCTCGAAGACCCGGGACTCATCGAAGTGTTGTCCCGAAGCCTAAGCGATTCCGAAGAAACCATGAACGAAGCCGAATTGCTCACGCAAAACGGATACTATTACTCGGCCGGAAACTTCGCGTTCTTGGCCAAAATCAACGCGTACTTCGTGCGCGATGTTTCGGAAAACCCCGAATTACTAGATTTGGAATCTGGAAAACTCAAGGATTGGGCCAATGACTTATCCAAAAAAATAGCCCAGCACCAAAAAGTTTTGGACCAAACGGTTACCATCGAAGGAGTCGAATGGTACATCGCCGGCCAGCAACGACTCACCTGGGCCGAACAAAAAGTAGATGAATTGCTCAACTCTCCAGTAATCATCGTATCCACGCAGGATGCCGCGTACACCCAAGCCGTGCAACGCGTGCAAGACTACGAATTCGCCAAAGGGTGGTTTGATAGCAGCCAAGCTTTTTACCAAATCTCATTGCCATTAAGCACCAAATCTCTCAAGAGCCAAGAACCTTTCGAGAAATACTACAAAGACATCCTCTCCAACGCGGAAAAAGGGGTCGAATTAGTACCAACGGGAGAAGACGAGGACGCGTTGCGAAGACTCGAAGCCGCCCAAATCGACCAAGAAAAAGGGAGACATTTGAGTGCGGCCATGAATGCGGCTTCTTCCCTTGCATTAGTGAATGCCTCCCTCATGCAAAACGACCCCCAAAACGACATCGAGAAACTCTTGGAAGAAAAAATAAGCGGATTAGAACAAAAAATGGGTGAAAAACCAACGCGCTACGCATGGCCTCGATTGTATTTGGATCATGCCAAATACTACTGGAAATCGGCCACCTATTACAAGGAACAAAACCTCGGGACGAACGCAGCGAGCAGCGTTGCCAGTGGATTCAGTCTCGTATTACTCGCGGAAAACACGTACGAAGTCACGCGCGACGTGCAAGACTATTATGATTCATTGCCCGAGGCTCGATTCACGCTGCTCGCCAACACATCCACCAATAATGGCGACTCTGTCATCCCCCTCCAGATCGGACCGGACGGGAAAGGAAGCATCACCATCAATGCCACCAATCCAAACGAACTGCCCGTCACAGGCATTTTATTAGCCATCATTATTTTCTTGGGAATCGTGCTCGCACTATCCTACGTTTCACGAAGAGCCCAAAAACTACCCGAAACAATGCCCGAACAAGGAATGAAAGCGAGTAAGGGAATGGAAAACAAAACCCTGTTTTTGGTGGACGATTTGGAAGCGCGCCTCTTCGCTGCGCGACAAGGATTGCGTCACGCGCAATACCAGCATCAGACCGGAAAACTATCGAAAGAATCGTTTGGAGAAGTATCCTCGCATTACACCGAACAGATCAGGGATTTGACCAAACAAGTACGAAAAGCCAATGTAGAACTGCGCTCCGACAGCAAGGAAAAAGCAGGAACAAGCGGAAATAAAAAAGAAAAAATACCCAAAAAGGAAGAAAAAAACTGGCCAACTAAAAAAGGAAAAAAAGCGAATAAAAAAAATTAAAAACAAGAATAAAAAATAAATAAAATGGAATGAAACGAGGAGTTCCCTCCCCGCCCCATTTTTTTTCGAAATCCGAAAATTTTATCCGAATAGTCCTGCCAGTCCGGCTGCGGCTTCTTCTTCGGTTTTCTTTTCTTCTTCCTTGGGCTTTGCTTCGGCTTTGTGTTCTCCGTGTCCGGCAGCGGGAGCCGCAGCGGCAGGAGCGGCTGAAACAGCGGCCTTTGCAATCGCCTCTTCAATGTTCACATTCTTGAGACTTGCAACGAGTGCCTTCACGCGGGCAGAATCCGGAGTAACGCCCGCGGCTTCCAGCACCTTCGTGACAGCGCCTTCGCTAATCTCTTTCTTGGCGGCGTGCAACAGCATCGCACTATATACATATTCCATAGGGCATGTCACCTCAGTTTTGTTTTTTTTTGTCTCTCCCATTTTTTAATGATGGATGATGACTGTGAGTTTTGATCAAACTTTTGTAAAAGTTTGTTTTGATGAACCTTTTTCTAAAAGGTTCCCTCCTTGATTTGGGATTTTATTTCGCTGGCCGCGCGTTGGGCTTTCGCCAAAATCTCTCCCACCGTTTGTTCCGTCAAGATATTTCCTTCTAGCGCGACCGTTTTCGCCTCGCGGAAGGCCTTGCCCACAATGAGGGGGGTCGTTTTTTGGGTTAGGATAATGGCATTTACTGCCAAATTAACCGCTTGGTTTTCGGCTTTCACGAACTGAAAAAACACTTGTTCCTCATCAATGTCCAACACCGAAGCCGGGAACAATTGTTTTCCCTCTAAAACGGACAATACATTCATGCGTAACTTGATGGGTTTGATTCCAAACTTTCCTAGTACATTCACCACCGGCGCAGTGATCGGTTGACCTTTTTTGGCGACGACCTTGTCTTCGACCACGGCAATCGTGGCCCCTTGAACGCGCACGTTCAATCCCGCGTTTTTCAAATCCGACAAAGCCGGTCCGGGGGGAAAACCGGTGTCGCCGGCCGGAACCACGATATCTTCCGGGGCCAATTGGCCTTCCTTCGCGGCCACCTTTCCCGAACTTTTTTTGATGAGCGCATACAATTCGAAGGGATTCACCTTGGAAAAAATAACCGCGGTGCTTCCTTTGAGTTGGTCGGAGAGCTGGGCGTCGATTCCGGCATCCTTGAGTGCACGCTGAATGACCTTGCGCTTGGAAACCGTCACGACGGCTTTTCCGGCCAGCTTGACCTTCAACGAGCCATACAAATTCGCCGGTAAGCCTTCCAGGTTCGCCACCCCAATGACGGGATATTCTTTCGCCAATTGGGCTAAGCGAGAAACCTCGCTGTGCTTCCACTTCTTCGTGTGCGAAGTCATGGGGACATCGCCTCCGCGACCTGCTTCATCGCGGCTCCGACTTTAATCGGGGGAGACATCGTCATCTTCAACAAGACCGATTTGACGTTAACGGGTTTGTTTCCGATCGCCGGTAAAACAGATTGGTAAACCGCCAACGCGTTTTCGGCAATCGTATCATCACTCATATCCTCTTTCCCAACCGAGATATGCACCAAGGGCATGAACTTCCCTTTTCTATTTGACACCTTCACGACCGAACGCAGTTGAGCCACCAAATTTTGGACTTGTTTTAGTTCTATATTCACGGGCTTTGGCATCCGGTTTTTCGGAGCCAGAATTTGCCCCAAGTATTTACCAACCGTCAACATGACTGGCCCTTCAGCAAGAAAACCGATATATTCGTTCATCAATTCGTTGGCTTGCTTTTTATTAATGGTTTTGATTTCATCTTCCATGATGACAGTGTCCACCACACTTTTGGCTTGCTGGGCAAATTCTTTGTCGCGAACAAACAATAATACCTTTCCCTCCCCCCTACCAATCGGGTTGGGGAGCATCACATCCACATCGACCTGGTTTTCGGCTTTCTTGAAATCGATGTTTCTAAAATTGATGGTTAAGTCGATGGTCTGCTTGAATTTGCGAGGCTTGCTGGTTTTTCGCAGGTGCTGCAGGGCTTGGATAACCTGTTCTTTTTGCATGAACGGACAACCTCCCACTCTCGAGTGGTGAAGCGGCATCCCTCATTGCATAGAATGAGGAAAACTAAAGGGAATTCCCCACAAGAAACCTTAAAAAGGATACATCTGCGGGAGAAGTGAACATGGTCCAGTTGGCCATCAACCCGCAAAAAATTTGGGCACAATCTTGGACACGACGTCCCGCACGCATGCATAAAGGGCTGAATGGAAAAGTACTTGTTATTGGGGGTTCTCCCTCCTATTCCGGAGCCCCTATTTTAGCCAGTGTCGCGGCTCTACGCAGCGGGTGTGGCTTGGTTACATTGGCGGCGCCGGAAAAAATCGTGCACGCATGCAACGCGTATTGCCCCGACATCATCGGACACCCCCTCCGGGGCTTATACATACGATCCCCTTTTGTGGGGGAATTAGTGGATTTGGCTCGCCAATACGATGTTGTGTTAGTTGGGAATGGAGCGGGTAAAAAAGCCGTTCCCGCGCTGAAAAAAATTATTCGAATTCTAATTCAAAATAATACTCAACTAGTATTGGATGCGACCGCTTTCGATGCACTAAAGGGAATGAAGAACATTCGTTTGCATAATTGTATTTTGCTTCCCCATGTAGGAGAATTTGAACGATGGAAAAAGATAAACGTAAAAAAAATGTCCATGGTCCAACGAAAACAGTTGTTGAAAAAAATGATTGGTACGACCCAACTGGTCATCAATCTGAAGGATTATCACAGCGTCATCGTGTCTCCTTCCTTTTCGTACGTGAACAGAACCGGCAATCCCGGGATGAGTAAAGGAGGATTTGGAGATGTATTAGCAGGGTTAACAGCGGGATTGTGGGCACAAGGAATGGGCGCGTTCTCCTCCGCCGTATGTGCGGCCTGGTTGAATGGAAAAATGAGCGATGAATTGAAAAAAAAGAAATGGTATGGGCACATTGCGAGCGATTTATTAAACGAAATAAAAAAATGGAATAAAAGAAAATACTAATCATTCGAACTTTTTAGAAAAAAGTTCGATCAAAAAGGTCTGATACCTCGCCCTTTAGGGCGACATTCGTCGCCCATTGTTTGGCGAGCGAGCACGCGAGCAAGTGTCGTTCATGCCCAATTGGATACCGTGGCCTTTAGGCCACGGAGGAGGTCATTTTTTGGTTTGTAATACTTCCT